>JAZJZU010000109.1:0-6026 GCA_040389605.1 Gemmatimonadota bacterium | reverse complement strand
AGAAAGCGATGCTGGCCCACGAGTGCAATGGCGAGGGCGTGAAAGGCTTCACTGTTGTGCTGCCGCCGATTCGCGAGCGACGTGCGTGCCTCCTGCTCCGCGAGGGCGAGGTCGGCGGGCGTGCCGCGTTCGCGAGCGCGCTGGAGGTAGAGAGCGGCGAGCTTCAGGTGGTCCATCGCACCGGTGGGGTCGCGTTCCGCACGCGCGTGGTACCAGGCAATGTCGGCGTCGTGCCGCACCCGCTCCGCCGCCACGTCCCACTGCCGGGGCGAAACGGGACGCGTGGGACCGCGCAGGGCGACGGCGGCCGTCGCGCTGAGTGCCACTACCGCCGCCACGAGGGCGGTCACACGCAAGGAGTTCACGGGGTTGCGGGCGCGAGATACGGGAAGCTGCTGATGAACGGCGAATCGCTTGCCACGTTGTCGCTGGTCAGGCCGGGTGAGACGTTGCTCGGGTCGAGCAGGGGGCCGAAGATGGCCATCAGGCCCGCGTCGACCACGTCGTCCGTGAGCTTGCGTCCGCCGTACCCGTCGGCCAGGGCCCAGGTGAGCCAGCCGGCAGTGGTCGGATCCTTGTCGGTCTGGACGATCAGCATATCGGGCAGCAGGACGGCCGCCAGCGTGTTCTGGACGGTGGCGTTTCGGCCTGCGACCGTGGCGACGAAGTTCACCATCTCCGCGCGAATGTTCGCGGCGTCGGTGGCGGGTCCCGTGCTGCCGTGCAGCGCGTGACTGCGTTTGGCCAGGAACACTTCGCTCACCAGCGGATTGCCGAGGCGCTGCACCTGGTTGTACATCCGTGGCGCGGCGTCGGACGGGTTGGTCATCGTGTTGTTGCTGTCGCTGCACGCGGCGGCCATCACGGCCACCAGCAGCAACGGCGCAGTGCGGAACAGGGACATGGTCGCGGTCCTGGTCGAAGTCGGTTGGATATTCATCGGGAGATGGTCCCCCACAGCCCGATCTTGGCGTTGCCACCGGCGGTCAGCATCGCTGTCGGCAGTTCGATGACGATCGAGGCGAGGTTGGCGCCGAGCACCGCATCGACGGCCTGACCGGCCGGACGGAACGCCGTGGCGGTCTGCGTCGAGGGGGTCGAGAGGGCGCCCGTGCTGGGGCGGCGATCTGGCAGGATCCGGAAGAACTGTTCCAGGTCAATGAAGAACGGATCATCGCGGATGCCGGCGTACACCTGAACGCCGGTCGACGATCCGAGTACGGTGTTGATGTTGCCCTTCACCACCGGATCAGAGGTGAGCAGCACATTCTGCATCGCACCCTTCACGGTCGGCGCGAGCGGGCCGCGGACTTCCACCTGCTGACTCGCCCCGGTTCCGCTGAAGGTGACCTGAAACACCAGGTCTTCCATTGCGTCACCGGTGTTATCGACCTTGATCTGGTAGAGCAGGTTCTTGTCAAACGAGGCAGTCGGGACCGCCGCAGGCGAGATGAACGGCTGGGAATTCAGGACCAGCGCGATCCGGCCAGCCGTGGTCGGGAAGGCATAGAAGTCGGTCATGTCCTGTTTCGGATTGAGCTCGACGTCGGCGGTATCCTGGTGGTCGGAGGCCACCGCGATCTCGCGGGCTCCCATCAGGCCGGCGACACCGATGGCCACGGCGATGCCGAGGCGCACGGGTCGGGAAATGGTGATCATCCTGCAGAAGCTCCTTGAAGAAGTGGTCACGCTATTGCGGACAAAGGGGGTACGCGACCACTTCCGGATCGGATTTTCCATTCGCGGCTGCTGCACCGGCACCGGGCTCACGGCGGGCAGGACCTTCCGTCCGCTGAAGGTTGCCCGCACCTTCCGGTAACCCTTACCGAGCCCCCGATGCCCAACGACACACCGATTGTCACGGTGCAGGACCTGACCGTGCGCTATCCCGGGTTCACGCTCGGACCGCTCTCGCTCACCATCACCGGTGGCGAGACCGTGGCGCTCCTGGGCGCGAATGCGGCGGGTAAGACCACCCTGTTGCGGGCGATCACCGGGCGGCTGCGCACGCGTGAGGGTCGCGTGGAAGTCGTGGGGCGGGATCCCCTGAAGGCACCGCCGATGTGGCGTGCGCGGGTGGGATTTGCCTCGGAAAAACCCCAGGTCGATGCGGCCCTGCGCGTGCGCGAGTGGTATGCCTTCCTTGCGGACTGCTACCCCACCTGGGACAGTGCGTATCAGCGCGAACTCACCGAACGCCTCCATCTCGATGACTCCGAGCGGATCGGCACGCTCTCTCGAGGGAGCGCCGTCAAGGCAGCGTACATCGGCGCGGAGAGTTACCGGCCGGAGTTGCTGGTACTCGACGAACCGACCAACGGCCTCGATCCCGTCGTCCGGGCAGAGCTGCTGGCGCTCCTCCGCAGTTGCTTTGCCGCTGCGCCCGCGCGGGCCTTGCTGTTCTCATCGCACCTGCTCGATGACGTCGAGGCCCTGTGCGATCGCGCGCTCCTGCTCCGTGACGGTCGCCTGATCGATGAGATCGCTGGTCCGGTCCTCACCGAGGCACGCGCGTCCGGTTCGCTCACGGCGCTCGTGGCCGACGCGCTTCGAGGTCCGGCGTGATTGACCTGCACGGCTTCGTCCCGTGCTGCCGGCGGGAGCTGCGCCGTTCGCGGAAGCTGCTCGCGTGGGTCGGCGGCGCCACCGTCGTGGCCCTGCTCCTCACGCCCGTGCTGCACGGCGCGATGGCCATCATCCCGGCTGCACTCGCCTGCTTCGGTGCTGCGCTGCTCTGGTTCGCACCACTCGGCCACCTCGCCACCGATCGCGTGCTGGGACACCTGGAATCCGACCGGGCGCTCCCGGTTGCGTTCCGCGTGATGGCGGCGGGTCGCCTCCTTGGCGCATCGCTCACCACGCTGCCGCTGATGCTGGCGGTCACCGCGCTGATGCTGAGCGTCCGGACAGCCGGCGCTTCCGCAGTCGTCAGCTTCGGGGTCGTATTTGCGGTTCCTGCCCTGTTGCAGCTCCTCGCGATCGTGGCGCTCTGGTGGGTGCTCGCGATCAACTCGCGCTGGTCCTTGCGGCGTCTCTGGTGGATCATCCCGGGATTCGGGCTGCTCCCTCAGCTGGTGCTCACGCTCTTTCCTGAACGCCTGACCGACGCGCTCCAGGCGCGCATCCTGGACCTCGTGAATGCGCTGGTGGAGACGGCCGCTTCGCCCGGTGGGCTGGCGATGCTCGGCGTACTTGCCGCAGCGTTGCTCTTCGCGAGCTTTGCCGGCGCGGCGATGCTGTTTGCCTCGGGCATTGAGCGGTACCGCTTCGATCCCACCCAGCTCGGTATGCCGCTCGCGCGCGCACCGCGGCGAGAGCTTCGGGCGATGCGTCGCGGTCCGTTGCTCGCCGTGATGCGACTGCGGCTTCGCGTGGCCACGGAACAATTCCGTCGCGAATTGCTGGTGCTCGCTGTCGGGCTGGTTGTTGCCGCGGTGGGGCCACCAGCGTTGCGCGATGTCGCTCGCAGCTATGTCCCCGTGCTTGCGACCGTGCTGCCCGCGGGAATTGCCTTCCAGCTTTTCCTGGGCAGGGCCACGGGTTCGCTGATCGGGATGCAACAGCTCCCCGTGTCGGGCAGGGTCGTCGCGCTCGGGCACCTGCTCGCGATCGCGCTGCTGGCGCTACCGGGCGCCATTGCGCTGCAACTGTTGCGCGAACTGCGCGGCGAGACGTTCTCGCTGCTTGCGCTCGCGAGTTCGTGGGCCTGGCTGGTGACCCTCGCCTGGCTCACGGCGGCCATCGGGCTCTGGTTCAAGCCCAAGTACCTGGTGGGGATGATGCTCGCGGTGTTCATCGCGCTGGCGGCAGGCGTGATGCTGATGGGCGATGACTCGCTCGGGGCGATCGTGCGAGTGGTCCGGACCTCACCCCGGCTCGTGGGTGCGGGCCTGCCGCTGCTGGCGATGGTCGTCAGCGCGGTACTGGGTGTGCCGCTCTTTGCTGCGGCCCTCGCACGCTACACGCCAGGCACCGAGCCGGACCAGCGGCTCTACCAGTTCCAGAATCGGGTCGGGCGGAGCTGACGAAGTTCGTCGGGAAGCTCTTCGCCGGCGATGCCCTGCGCGATCAATTCGCCAGTGATCCCTGCCAGCAGGATGCCATTGCGACCGTGCCCCGTGGCATACCAGAGTCCGGGAAGTCGTGGCTCTGGCCCGATGATCGGCAAACCATCCGGCGTTCCCGGGCGGAGTCCGGCCCAGCTGCGCAATGGGGTCGCGCTCGCGAGCGGCGGGTAGACGGTCGCGACGCGCGCGAGCAGGTCACGGATGCCCTCAGCCGTCACGGCTGCATCGAATCCCGCGTGTTCCATCGTGGCCCCGGCGAGCAGCTCTTCGCCGCGCTGGAGGATGTAGCAACGCGGTCCGTACACGATCGCGGGCGCCACACCGCGCGGCCACGGGAAGGCAACGATCTGGCCCCGGACCGGCTCGACCGACAGCGGTCGCGGCAGCTGTCCCAGACGTCCGGCCCACGCGCCTCCGGCGACGACCACGGCGCTCGCGCGGTATCGGCCTGCAGCGCCGATCACGCCGACGAGTTTGCCTGATTCGATGTCGAGTCCGAGCGCCTCATCGTGAATCAGCTGGGTGCCGTGCCGAATGGCGTCGGCGCGGAATGCCGCAACCACCGCCGCGGGATCGAGCGCCCCATCCTCCGCCGCCCAGAATCCTCCCGCCGCCGGAGCGAGCCAGGGCCAGCCCCGCTGCACTTCCTCCGAGGAGAGCCAGTCGGCCCGATATCCCTGCTGCCGCTGCCACGCCACCTTCGCCTTCCCGGCCTCCACCTCGGCGTCGCTCCAGGCCAGCTGGAGGATGCCGCTCTCCAACAGCCCGATGGTCCCACCCGAGGCTTCGATCAGGGCGTCGGCGTTCCGGCGGTAGTAGCTGCGGCCTGCGAGGGCGAGATTGAAGAGCGGATCCTCCGGGGTGGCCTCGATCTGGGCCGCCAGCATTCCGGCCGCGGCCCGCCACCCCTCGCCAGGGGTATCGGCCCGCTGGAGCAGGGTCACGCTCCGCCCCGACCGGGCGATTTCCCGGGCGCAGGCAGAGCCAATGGCCCCAGCGCCAATCACGAGGACGTCGGATGAGAGAGACATATGATTCGGGTTGAAACCTCAGTCGGGTGGGCGACGTATCATTAGACAGTGCCACGCGCAGGGCGGGGCCGATCCCAGCACGGGAGTGCAATTATGGTTCGCAATATCGGTGGTTTCGCGGTCTTTGCCTTCCTCGCGATGCTCGCCTTCAAGGTGCTCGGCGGGTTGTTCGGGGCGGTACTGGCGCTGATCGGGACGGTGCTCTGGTTCGCCTTCCTCGGCTTCGTCTTCTACACGATCCTGAAGATCTTCTCGCCCAGCACGGCCGAGAAGGTGCGGGATACCATCCGCGGGAATCCCAGCCCGAGCGCCTGACCAGGCACCGCAATCTCAGTTCCGGCCGGCGACCCTCGATGAATCGGGGGGCGCCGGCCGAGTCACATCCGCAGGCGGCGTGGACGAGTGCAGATGCAGCACCCGCCACGTTCCCTCCCTCGTCCGGCCAATCACGAATGTTGCGCGGCCCTCACTGGCCGGCTCTCCGACCGAGTTGGGGAGCCAGCGATACTCCACTGATCCAAAGACAAATCCGCCAGTCACCGTGATCCGGCTCGAGCCGAGTTGCACTCGTCCATCCAGGCCGATGCCCGCGATCCGTGGGGCGTCCGCCCTCGGTTCGCCGTTAGCAATGATCTCGGCATCCTCGACGTAGAGCGAATCGGGCTCCTGCAGTGCAGCATCGGCAGCGAAGGCCCGGCTAATGAGTCCGTTCGCGATGGAATCGGCCGCGAAGGCCGCGAGCGTGACCGTCGGCATTGGTGCCGGCATCGTTCCACCGCCGCGGCTCGCGCAACCCACCAGTCCAACGCAGAGTAGCAGTCGCTTCACGTGGGCGCACCGAGCGCATCGAGGACTCCCCAGACCAGCAGGGGAATCATCAGTTCGTGGTGACCGGTGATGCTGATGCCGGTCCCGTGCCCGCGCGTCG
>JAZJZU010000108.1:10680-11638 GCA_040389605.1 Gemmatimonadota bacterium | reverse complement strand
GAGACCGGGCATCGCCGCCGTCTCGCCACCCGCAAGCGCCATTGCGTGCGCGCGGCAGCCGCGTGCGATGCCACTCACCACGCCCGCGATCATCTCGACGGGAAGTCGGTGCCCCGCGATGTAGTCCATGAATGCGATCGGCACTGCGCCGTGCACGAGAATGTCGTTCACGGAGTGATTGACCAGGTCTTCGCCCACGGTGTCGTAGCGACCCGCCTGCTGCGCCACCAGTACCTTCGTCCCGACACCGTCGGTGCTCATCACCAGCACCGGGGAACGCATCCCGGCCGGCAGACGGACCATCCCGCCGAACGCCCCAACGTGCCCCAGCGACAGGGGCGTGCGGGTTCCCGCGACGAGTTCCCCGATCTGTCGCTTCGCGAGCTCTGCCTGGGTCAGGTCGACCCCTGCCGCGGCGTACTGAGACCCCGTCACAGCGGTTCCGCCGCGGGGATGTGCACGAGATCAGTGAACTGCTGGACGCGCGCCTCGATGTCCTCAGGGGTGACGCCCTCGAAGCCCTTCACATCGAAACCCGACACGGAGTACGACCCCATCACCGATCCATAGACCATCGCCCGACGCATTGCCGCAGTGCTCGTGGCATCCTGGCAGGCGAGGTATCCCATAAAGCCGCCCGCGAAGGCGTCGCCGGCCCCGGTAGGATCGAAGACATCCTCGAGCGGATAGGCAGGGATGTGAAAGGTGCGCCCCGCCTCGAGCAGGAGCGCGCCGAACTCGCCCTGCTTGATCACGACCCGGCTCGGACCGCGCTCAAGGATCCAGCGACCCGCGCGGTGAATGTTCCAGTCGCCCGACAGTTCGCGCGCCTCACTGTCGTTCACCATCAGCATATCGACACGCTGCAGCAACGTCATCAGCGTCTCGCGCTTGGACTGGATCCAGTAATTCATCGTATCGCACGCGACCAGTGCAGGCGCCGTCACCTGATCGAGCA
>JAZJZU010000108.1:7033-10670 GCA_040389605.1 Gemmatimonadota bacterium | reverse complement strand
CTGAGCTGCAGCTCGGGGTCGATGTTGCCGAGGAAGACGTACCGCGCGGCTTCTGCGCCCGGTGGCAACTTCGGATGGAAATCTGCGAAGACGCCCAGGCGCGTCTCGAGAGTCTCGCGGCTCTGCAGGTCGTAGGAATACTTGCCCTTCCAGCGGAACGACTCGCCGGTGGCGTGCTCCACACCGCTCCAGTCAATGCCGCGACCGCTCAACCGCTCGAGTTCGTGCGTGGGATAGTCGTCTCCAACGACTCCCACCACGCGCACGGGATGGAGCAGCGACGCCGCCACCGAGAAGTGGACGGCCGAACCGCCCAGCGCATCGGCGGTCTGGCCGAACGGAGTCGAGACGGAATCCAGCGCAACGCTTCCCACGACAAGCAGTGTCATCTGGGTCAGATCCGGTCAGGGGCGGAGATGCCGAGGAGAGCGAGGCCGTTCGCGAGCACCTGGGCCGCAGCCCGGGCGAGCAAGAGCCGGGCGCGTTCGACCGGTGCCGGTTCACCAAGCACCCGGCAGCCGTGATACCAGCCGTGCACGTCACGCGCCAGTGTTTCGAGGTACGTGGTGACGCGGTGCGGTTCGTGGTCACGAGCGGCACGAAGCACCAGGTCGGGAAACTCCGTGAGGGTGCGCAGCAGGTCGGTGTCGCTGGTCGTGAGTGCGTCGACCTCGAGTGCGCCCGTGATCGATTCGCGCTCGAGTCCGGCCGTCCGGAAGATCCCGCACATCCGGGCGTGCGCCATCTGCACGTAGAAGACCGGATTCTCGTCGGTGCGGGACTTGGCCAGTTCGATATCGAAGGTGAGATGTGTGTCGCCGCGGCGCATCAGGAACCAGTACCGCGCGGCATCGACGCCGGTCTCTTCGTAGAGCTCGCGCAGCGTCACGAAGTCGCCGGAACGCTTCGACATCTTCACCTCTTCGCCGCCGCGCACGACTTTCACGAGCTGCACCACCGAGACGTCGAGCCAGCCAGCGGGCACGCCGAGCGCCGTGAGCGCGCCCTGCATCCGGGGGATATAGCCGTGGTGGTCCGCCCCCCAGACATCAATGGCGTGGTCGAAGCCGCGCTCCACCTTGTCGAGGTGGTAGGCAATATCCGGGACGAAGTAGGTGAAGCTTCCGTCCCGCTTGCGGAGCACGCGATCCTTCTCGTCACCGAACTCGGAGGTGCGCAGCCAGAGCGCGCCGTCCTCTTCATACGAAAGGTTTGCGGCCTTGAGGCGCGCAAGCAGTGACTCGATCCGGCCGCTGGCGTGGATGGCCTCTTCCGATGACATCACATCGAACCGGACCCCGAAGGTCGCGAGCGTCGCGTCCTGCTCGGCGCGTTGCATCTGCAGCGCGGCCGCGCGACAACGTGCGACGCCCTCGCCGGTCGGCAGATCGGCAAACGACCGACCCTCGCGCGCGAGCAATTGCGCGGCGGATTCGGCGAGGTACTCGCCGTGGTACCCGCCCTCGGGAATGCTCGCCTCCCGGCCGACGGCCTGCTGCACTCGCGCCCAGAGTGACTCCGCGAGTCGCGTGATCTGGACCCCGGCATCATTGACGTAGAACTCGCGCGTCACGTCGTGCCCGGTCCACTCCAGCAGCGCCGCAATCCCGTCGCCCTGCGCCGCCCCGCGCCCGTGCCCGACGTGGAGCGGGCCGGTCGGGTTGGCCGATACAAATTCGACGTTGATGCGCTTCCCGGCCCCGATCGTCGCGCGTCCGAAGTCGGCGCCTTCGCGGAGGATCCGGGCGTGGTCGGCCGCGAGCGTGTCCGCGCTCAGGCGGAAGTTGATGAACCCCGGCCCGGCAATGGTGTGTTCGCGGAGCAGCCCCGGCGGCAAGCTGAGTGCAGCGATGACCCGTTCGGCCATCGCACGCGGATTGCTGCGTTCACGCTTCGCGAGCTGCATCGCGAGGTTGGTCGAGAGATCACCGTGGCTCGGATCGCGGGGCCGCTCGAGCGTGAACTCGAGATCGTCGGCACCGAACTCCGCGGCGATCCGCTGCAGTTCGGTTCGGAGAAGCTCGCTCACGAGGGGTCCGCCGACCCCGACGACTTGGCAGGAGGAGCCGCCGGTGTGCTTGGGGCAGCGGGAGTGGCAGGCGCGGCAGGGGCGTCGGCCTTTGGCGCGGACTCGGGCTCCTTGCGGGCGCCCTTGCCGTCCTTGCCGTAATCGGTGATGTAGAAGCCGGAGCCCTTGAAGATGAGCCCCTGGCCGCCCGAGATCTTCCGGCTCGCCTTCGCGCCACAGACTGGGCACTTGGTCGCCGGCTTATCTGACATCTTCTGGACCCGTTCGAACAGGTGCCCGTTGGAACACTGATACTCGTACGTCGGCATACCCCACCTTGGCGTAACTGAAAGCTGCGCCGTAGTTTAAGACCACACCCCTCGACCAGCAACTGAACTCTTCATTCGCTGGCGTCGGGCTCAAGCTGCTTCAGAACCCCATCGTCGACACGGTGCCCGCCCGTGAAGTGGTGCACGACCGCCGGACAGCCAGCCTCGCGCAGCCTGGCGGCGTCGGCATCGACAGCCTCCGGGGCCACCCAGCGGTCCCGGTCCCCTACCACGAAGTGCACCGGATCGCCCCGAAGCCGGCTCGCAATGGCCGCCGGATCGATCTCTTCCGGGACCGTCCCGCCCCAGCAGACCATTCGGGCCACCGGCCGCTCAGTGCGAACCAGCCACCGTGCACCGGCCGCGACACCCTGCGAGAAGCCGTGAATTTCAAATCGCGAGACTTCGCCGATCAGCCCGTGCACGACGCGATCAAGGTAGGCCTGCTGGTCGGCCAGTTCGTGGTCGCGATCTTCGCGCGTCATCCACGAGGCGCCGACCCGACGGACGCCCTTCTCCTCGATGTAGAATCGCGACAGCCCTTCCGGTGCGATGAGCACGCGCCCGCGACGCTCCGCCTGGCGGAACCAGTGCAGGATTCCTTGCGCAAGCATTCCATAGCCGTGGAGGATGAGCCACGCCTCTTCGGCGGTATCGAGATCGCCCACCACGCCGACGCGCGCGTGGCGCTGCACGACCAGACTCCGGTACTCGGGCGGCATCAGTCGTGGCCCGCCCGATACACCCCCCAGACGGCGCGCAAGGCATCGCTGACCTCTCCGAGCGAGGCGCGGGCCCGCACGGCCGCGATGATGGGCGGCATCAGCGATTCGCTGCTCGCTGCCGTGCGACGAATCTCGGCGAGGCAGGCGGCGACCACCCCGGCGTCGCGCGCGGCCTTCGTGGCGGCGAGTCGCCACTGCTGGTCGAGCGCCATCGCACCGAAATCCGGCGCTGGTATCACGGGCGGCGGGCTGTCATCAGTGAATCGATTGACGCCCACCACCGTGAGCTCACCCGATTCCTGCGCCTGCTGGATTGCCCACGCACTCTCGGCAATGGCGCGCTGGAAGAAGCCCTGCTCCACGGCGGCGGCCGCACCACCCAGGGCGTCGACGTCTTCGATCAGCTGGCGCGCCTCGGCTTCAATCCGGTCGGTGAGCGCCTCGACGTACCAGCTCCCTGCGAGGGGATCGACCACGTCGGACATCCCGCTCTCGTAGGCCAGCAACTGCTGCGTCCGCAGCGCGAGCGTGGCGGACGCTTCCGCGAGCGACGCGCCTGGGCCTCGTTTGCAGCC
>JAZJZU010000108.1:0-7023 GCA_040389605.1 Gemmatimonadota bacterium | reverse complement strand
CTTCCGTGGGCAACGCGAGGGCTTCGTCATAGCCGTTGGTGTGAAGCGACTGCGTGCCACCGAGCACAGCGGCGAGCCCCTGCACCGTCACGCGCACCACATTGTTGAGTGGCTGCTGTGCCTGCAGGGTCACTCCACCCGTCTGGGTGTGGAATCGCAGCCGTGCCGAGGCGTCGTCGGCATCGAACCGTTCGCGCATCAGGCGGGCATAGAGGCGCCGGGCAGCACGGAACTTCGCGGTTTCCTCAAAGAGATTGTTGTGGGCAGCGAAGAAGAAGGACAACCGGGGTCCGAACGCGGCCAGCGGCACCCCGGCGGCAATCCCGCGACGGACATACTCGAGTGCGTTGGCCAGCGTGAAGGCGACCTCCTGCACGGCCGTGGCGCCTGCCTCGCGCATATGGTAACCCGAGATCGAGATCGGGTTGATGTTCATCCCTTGGTCGGCGACATAGCGGAAGATGTCGGTGATCAGACGAAGCGACGGCTCGGCCGGGAATACGTACGTGCCGCGCGCGATGTACTCCTTGAGGATGTCGTTCTGGAGCGTGCCTCCGAGCTGCGCGGGCGCCACCCCCTGCTCCTCGCCCACAACGATGTACATCGCCAGCAGGATTGCCGCCGTGGCGTTGATAGTCATCGAGGTGGTCACGCGGTCGAGCGGGATGTCCTGAAAAAGCATCCGCAGGTCGTCGACGGTATCGATCGCGACTCCCACACGCCCGACCTCGCCGGCCGCCATCGGATGATCCGAGTCGTAGCCCATCTGAGTGGGAAGATCGAACGCCGTGGAGAGTCCGGTCTGCCCGGCCGCCAGAAGTGCGCGAAAGCGCAGGTTGGTCGACTCGGCCGTGCCGAAGCCCGCGTACTGTCGCATCGTCCAGGGGCGCTTCGTGTACATCCCGGGATATGGCCCGCGCGTGAACGGAAACTCTCCCGGTTCTCCGAGATCGTGCGCCGGATCGCCAGTCCAGTCGGAAGGCCTCGCCACCGATGGCGCAGGGACGCGCAGCGAGTCGCTCACGCGCCGCCCTCGACTTCACGAATCACGCGGGCGACGTATTCCACGTCGTGCTTCCCGCCAATGACCAGCGGTGTCCGCTGGTGCAGCGCGTGGGGGATCAGATCCAGGATGCGCCGGGTGCCGTCGGTTGCTGCACCGCCCGCCATCTCGGCCAGGAAGGCCATCGGCGCACACTCGTACAGCAGCCGCAGCTTGCCCTGCCGGTTCTTGGTGTCCGCGGGATAGAGGAAGATGCCGCCGCCGATGAGGTTGCGGTGGAAGTCGGCGACCAGCGAACCGATGTAGCGGGAGTTCTTCCCCTTGAGGCGTGCCGGGTCATCGCCGTGGAAGCCTCGCACCGCGCGCTGCACTGCGGGAGACCACCGGCCGAAGTTCGACTCGTTGATGCTGTAGTACTTGCCGGTTCGTGGCGTGGTGATGCTTTCGTGCGAGAGCAGGAATTCCCCGATGGTCGGGTCGAGTGTGAAGCCGTGCACGCCGTGGCCGGCCGAGTAGACCATCATCACGCTCGAGCCGTACATCACGTAACCCGCGGCGATGATGGCCGACCCGGGCTGCAACACGTCGCTCAGCTGACCAGGCCCCGATGTCGTCACGCGCCGATAGATCGAAAAGATCGTCCCGACGGCCGCGTTGACATCGATATTGGCCGAGCCGTCGAGCGGGTCGAAGAGCACGGCATACTTCCCCGCCTTTACGCCCTCGGGGATCGGAATGAGCTCTTCGTCTTCCTCGGAAGCCATCGCGCAGACGCGCCCGGTGTGATTGAGGGCGTGCTTCATCGTGTCGTTCGCGAAGATGTCGAGCTTCTGCTGCTCCTCGTCCTGGATATTGGTGCTGCCCGCCGCGCCCAGCAGGTCGACCAGGCCAGCGCGCCGGATCTGCGCCGCAATGACCTTGGCCGCCAGCGCCACGTCGTAGAGCAGGTTGGTCAGTTCACCCGTTGCATCGGGATGCGCTCGCTCCTGCCCCAGAATGAAGCGCTCCAGCGTGGTGACCTTGGTCCGGTCGAGCACGTCGTCTCCTCGGCCCGGTGCGGGCCCTTGCGGCGAAGGTGGCCGACGTGCGGCCTCCGTGAACATCGAAGCTGACACCATCGGTGAGAATGGTGGTGGTGCCTTCCCGATCGGTTCGCCACACGCGCACACCAGCGCGTGCGAGCCGCTCGAGCGTTGCCGGTGCCGGATGCCCGTAATTGTTGTTCCCGACACTGATGATGCCGACCTGCGGTTGCACCGCGGCGAGGAATGGCTCGCGTGAGGCCCACCGCGACCCGTGATGACCGACCTTCAGCACATCGGCGCGTGGCAGCGAGCCCGCCATCGCCGACTCAGCCACAAAGCCAGCGTCACCCATCAGCAGCGCCGAGAAGCGTCCATACCGCAACTCGAGCACCACGGAGTCCTCATTGAGGTCGTCGCCCTGCCGCGCCCAGCGCGCCGGCGGATGCAGCACGCGAAACTCGACTCCGTCGATCTGCCACGAACTGCCCGCCCGAGCCGGGTGCCAGCGCACGCCTCGATCGGAGAGCGCGGTCAGCCATCCGTCGTAGGCCGAGTCGGCGAACAATTCTCCCGGTTCGATGGCTACCCCGACCCGCAACTGTCGCACCAGCGCACTCGCGCCGCCCACGTGATCCCGGTGTGCGTGAGAGAGGACCAGCCCTGCAAGTTGCGTGACGCCCTGTCGCGCCAGCAGCGGGACGAGCAACCGGGTGCCCGCATCCCGCCCCTGGCGATCGACCGGGCCGGCATCCACCGCGAGCCAGTGCCCCTTGGGGGTGCGCACCAGGGCCGCGTCGCCCTGGCCGACATCCACGAAAAGTAACGCCAGCCGGCCATCGCCGAGGGGCTCCGGACCTCGCTGCGAGAGGGCCAGGGGCAGCCAGAGGATGGCTGTCGCCCCCCATCCGGTGCGTCGGAGTGCCTCCCGTGCGGTGGTCCTCCCCACGACCAGCCAGAGTGCCGTGGCAGCCGCGAGGAGCCAGGGGAGCGCCGGCCTGATTCCGGGAATGCCCGCGGGCGCGGCACCCGGAGCCGCCGCCCCAATGCGGGCGATTGCCTGCAGGCCATCGAGCAACCAGGCACCTGATGTCGCGAAGGCCGCGGCCACGCCTGGGAGCATCGACCAGCTCACGAGCGAGATCAGCAGGACGGGGACCGCCAGGGCGGTGAGCGGAACGGCGACGAGGTTCAACAGCACACCGATCGGCGCCACCTGCCCGAAGATGAAGGCCGTGAGCGGCGCAGTGGCGAGCGTGGCACCCACCGAACCGCTGAGCGCACGAACAATGGGCCTTCGGCTGATGGCGCGGTCGCTCCACCGGGTCGCGGCAGTCACGCCACCGAGCGCGAGGACAGAGAGCCAGGCACCCACGGAGCCGAGCGCGAACGGATCGACACAGAGCACGACGAGCGCGCTCGCCGCGAGCAATGCAAGCGGTCCGACATTCCGCTGACGCCAGCGGCAGAAGGCGAGCAGTGCCATCAGGGCTGCGGCACGCTCTGCGGACGGGGGTGAGCCGATGAAGATCGTGTAGCCGACGCCGGCGGTGACGGCAAAGGCCTCTCGCTGATGCCGCCCGAGCGGAAGTCGCTGCGCGAGCAACAGGATCCAGCCTGCGATGACCCCGATATGCAGCCCCGAGATCGCGAGGAGATGAACGAGTCCGGCCGAGGCGAACTGCGCGATCAGTTCGCGATCGAGCGCGCCCCGTCGCCCCGTCACGATCGCGTCGACCATTGCCGCACGCGGTCCATAGAGTGCTGTGCTCGCGCGGGCGAGGAGTGTGCGCGACGAATCGATCCACGACGGGCGTCCCGCCACCCGCGCGGGGCGGCCGAGAACCAGCACGCCACCCGGACGGTCGAGTGGTCCGGGCTGCGGTCGCCAGCGTCCGCGCACATCGACATCGTGTCCGGCACCGATAATCGGGGGAGAGGTCCAGCGGGCCGTCAGCGTTCCGCGGCAGTCACTCCGCAGCAGGACCACGCGTGAGACGGGCGCAACTGGATCGATGGTGCGAACCCGGTAGCCCTGTTCCCCGAGAGGGAGCCGGGCCGCGCAGCTCTGACGGGCCGAGGACGCGGTGATCGTTCCGGTCAGTATGCCACACGCGGTCGCCAGCGCCACGAGCGCCCGCGCGGAGCGCCGCAGGACCCACGCGGCGGCGAGCAGCACAGGGATCGCGACCATCGGGTCCAGGAAACGCAAAAGGCCGGTCAGCAGACCGGCCCCATAGGCCAACACCAGCAGGAGGGCGCCGGGTGGCGCGTTCACGGATCGGCGGGTGGCCGATCGTTGCGCGGGACCCTGGCAACCTGTCGCAATGCCTCGAATACCTGGACCTCGATGGCAGTCCGGTGCTGCGGACCGTCGAGCGTTGCCTCCGTGACCGCCTTCCCTTCGTTCGACACGACGTACTTTGGCGGGAGCCGGTTGAGGGCATAAACGACCACGTCTTCGCGGTGCCGGGGGGTGTCCTCGAAATCCTTGACCGAGGCCTTGAGCCGGTCATACGCATTCTTCACGTGCTGTTCCATCACATTCACGATCATAGAACCGCCAGTGCGGGCTGGTGCAGCGTGCCCGTGAAAGTGGAGCCCGTGGTCCCGGTGAGCTGCACGCGGTGGTATTCGCCAATCGCGGTGGCCGGGACGTCGAGCAGGACCAGAAAGTTCTGTCGCGTGCGCGCGAGCATCAAGTCTCCCCGCTTGGCCGGTCGCTCGACCAGGGCCTCGTGCACTTCACCCACGCGGGTCCCGTTGCGCGCCCGGGACTGCCGCCGCGCGGCCTCGATGAGCTGCTCGAGACGGGCCGAGGCGACGTCATCGGCAACGTGGTCGGGAATCCGCACGGCCGGTGTTCCTTCGCGGACCGAGTACTTGAAGGTGTAGGCCTCGTCGAATTCCGCCACGCTGACCATCGAAAGCGTCTGTTCAAAATCGGCGTCGGTCTCGCCCGGAAATCCCACGATGATGTCCGTGGAGATGGTCATTCCAGGAATCGCGGCTCGCAGCGCCTCCACGACTTCCAGATAGCGCTCCCGGGTATAGCGACGAAGCATTCGCCGCAGCACCGCATTGGACCCACTCTGGACCGGCAAGTGCACGTGCTCACAGACCGCGGGCGTGGTGGCCATCGCCTCGATCACGCCGGGCGTGAAGTCGGTGGGATACGGTGACGTGAACCGGATCCGTCGCACGCCATCGACGCCCCCGACGGCACGCAGCAGCGCCGCAAAGTCATCCTGACCGTCGTGGTAGGAGTTCACGGTCTGGCCCAGCAGGGTAACCTCGCTCACCCCCGTCTCGACCAGTTGGCGGACCTCGCTGACCACATCGGCGAGCATCCTGCTGCGTTCCGGCCCTCGCGTCGTCGGAACGATGCAAAAGGTGCAGCGGTAGTCACAGCCACGCTGCACCGTGACGAACGCCGTAGGTCCCGGTTCACGCAACTGCGGGATGTCTTCGTAATGCTCCCAGCCGCGGTACTCCACGTCCGCCATCCGGATGCCACCCTCGGCGTGCCGGAGCAGTTCGGGAAGATTCCGATAGGCGTCAGGACCGACCACGAGGTCGACCTTGGGGACTCGCTCGAGGAGTATCGGCCCGAGGCGCTGGGCCATACACCCCACCACGCCAAGCACCGACCCAGGGCGCTTGTGACGCTGGAGCTCCCCGACCCGCCCGATGACTCGCTGTTCGGCGTTGTCACGGACGGCGCAGGTATTGACGAGGATCACGTCGGCGCCCTCCGGGGATTCGGAAGGCTGGAAGCCATCGCGCGCGAGGACACCAAACATCAGTTCGGTGTCGGCCACGTTCATCTGGCAGCCGTAGGTTTCGATGTAGACGCGCTTCATCTCACCGGGCCCCGGAACGTCGGCTCGACATCAGGGACGGAATCCACCCGAGCGCACCGAGATACCGAGGCTGAAGGTCCACCCCCGCTCGCGGTATTCGCTGCCCTGGCTCCGCTGGAACCGCTCGAGCGCGAGGTCGATGCCACCCCGATCGCCGGCGAAGCGCAATCCCGTTCCGGCCGATACACCCCATTCGGTCGGCTGCGCGCCGGGCGTGAGCAGGAAGGGAAGCTTGGTGTAGCGCACCCCGAGCCGCAGCGGCTTCTGCGCCGGCCGCCGCACGTTCCGCAGCAGTTCCAGCCCGCCATTCAGCTCCAGCGTGTTCTGCGCCCCAATGCCCCCCTCCGCGCGCAGTCCCGCGTCGGCGGTTGACCAGTTGCGCTCGGTCACGCCCGCCGAGAGTTCGAGGCCGCGATGCACGCGAACCCGCACGGCACCGCTGATGGAGAGCGGCAGCTTGATCTTGCCCGAGGAGGCACTGGCCGAATCGCGCCGGACATCGAGCGTGCCGTCCTGTCGCACCGTTGCCGCGAGGGCGAGGCCATCGACGGGATGGAAGAGCAGCCCACCCGAGAAGCCGATGCCCTGATACGACAGCTCGGAACGCTCGGCGATCGGGAGATAGCTGGAGTCTTCCCAGGCACGACGTGACTGGAGCCGATTGGATCCCGTCAGGAAGTGGAGGCCGCCACCGATGAGCAGGCGAGGAGTTGCGGCATAGGAGACGGCGAGACGCAGGTCATTGATGCCGCCGAGCGACGTGAGCGTGTCGGTCACGTTGATCGGGACGCCGCGCGGCGAAGCCACACCGGAAGAGACCAGGGTGAAATCGCGATCGGCGTAGGTGGAGTAGCTGACGCCCACGGCGAAGCGCGTGCCAGGAATGGGACCGCCGACGAGAATCTGCGGGAAGCGCGCATCGGTCGTGGCGGCGCTGCCGGCAGGGTTCCAGGCCGTGCGCCACGTGGCACTCGACGTGAAGATCGAGGTGGTCTGGGTCAGCGATCCGAGGGCCGCGGGGTTCAGGCTCGACTCACCATCGAAGAGTCCGAACGCTCCGGCCAATCCGAGCGAGTGGGCCGACGACGATCGGCCAGGAAGGCCGAGTCCGCGAACGCCGAATTGCGATGACTGC
>JAZJZU010000107.1:0-15662 GCA_040389605.1 Gemmatimonadota bacterium | reverse complement strand
CCGGGACCGGAGTGAACCGTGCAGGTCGAGCCGGTGCGTCCAGGGAGTCGCGCGCAGCCGGCGCGCGAGGTCCAGCAGCGATCCGTCGCGCGGCCACGCCACCAGTTCGTTCAGTCTCGGGTTATGGAGGAGCGTCTCTGCCATATCCTCGCGCACGACCACGGTGATATGCGCCCCCGGATGGCGCGCCCGCAGGGCGCGGAGCAGGGGGGTCGTGAGCAACAGGTCGCCGATCGAGGAGAACCGGACCAGGAGAATCGAAGGGGAATCCGCGGGCACCCCGGGAATCTAAGGCCGCCGCGTGTTGTCGCGGCCCCGAGTGGCGTCCTACCTTACCCTATGCCCAGACCGCGAAGCATTTTATGGATCGATGACGAAATTGCCTCCCTCGACTCCCAGGTGCTGTTCCTGGAGCAGCAGGGGTTCACGGTGGAGCGCGCCTCCAACGGCGACGATGCCCTCGATCTCCTGCGCCGCCAGGCGTACGGGGTGGTCCTCCTCGATGAGCAGATGCCGGGCACCCGGGGGCTTGAACTCGTTCCGATGATCCGGCTGCTCGACGGCGGAATGCCGGTGGTGATGGTGACCAAGTCGGAAGAGCCCGAGACCCTGCGTGACGCGATCGGGGCCGAGATCGCCGATTACCTCACGAAGCCGGTCTCCCCGCGCCAGGTGCTTTCGGTGGTCACGCGCCTGCTCGAAGGCGACCGCATTCGCCAGCAGCGACTCTCGCGCGACTTCGTCACGCGTTTCCGCGAACTCGAAGGGCGCCGGGGCGAAACCCTGGCCTGGCGCGAATGGGTCGAGCTGGTTGCGGAGCTCGCGGAATGGGAGGTCCGACTCGGCCAGGCCGACGAACCCGGCCTCACCGAAGCGTTGCGTACGCTCCAGTCGGGAGTGCGGCAGGACTTTGCGCGCTTCATCAGGGCGAACTATCCCCGCTGGCTGTCGGTGGGCGGCGACGACCGACCGCCACTCTCGGTCGATGTGGTGTCGGAATTCGTGCGTCCCACGCTGGAATCGGCGGGCCGGGTATTGCTCGTGGTGGTCGATTGCCTGCGCCTCGATCAGTGGGCGATGATCCGTCCGCTCATCGAGCGGCATTTCGATGTCGAGGTCGATCACTACTTCTCCATCCTGCCGACGGCCACGCCCTACAGCCGGAACGCGATCTTCTCCGGGCTCTACCCGGCCGAGCTGATCGCCCGGCACCCGACCTGGTGGGACGAAGATGATGATTCGTCGCTCAACGCCCACGAAGGGCCGCTGCTCGCCGAACAGCTCCGGGAATTGATGGGACGCGATGTGCCGGTGGCCTATGAGAAGATGTTTTCGGCGGCCGACGGAGAGGCGATGCTCCGCCGGCTCTCGGGTCACCTCTCGCACGACGGCGTCACGGCGCTGGTGTTCAACTTCATCGACCAGCTGACCCACGGCCGCACCGAGAACGAGGCGCTGTTCGAAGTGGCGCGCGACACCACGGCACTGCGCGCGCTGACCCGCACCTGGTTCGAACGCTCGGCGCTGTACGAAGCCCTGAAGGAGGCCGAGCGCCGGAAGGTGCCCGTGTTGCTGACCACCGATCACGGCTCGATTCATTGTCACACACCCACGACCATCTTCGCACGGCGTGATGCGACGTCGAGCCTCCGCTTCAAGTTCGGCGAAGACCTGCGCATCGACGATCCCGATGGCGCGATCGAGGTCGACAACCTCGAGAGCTGGGGACTTCCCCCCCGCACGCCGGCGACCCGGCTGCTGCTCGCCACGGGGGACCGGTTCTTTGTCTACCCCACGAAGCTTCGCGAATACCAGGCACGGTATCGCGGCGCCTTCCTGCACGGAGGCGTCTCGCCCGAGGAAGTCGTCCTGCCGGTCGCCCTGCTGACTCCGAGGCGTACGTGAACCGACCGGGGGTGCGTCGGCGGCTGTTCGCGCTGCTGCGCCCCCGACGGGGACTCTTCGTTGCGGGCCTCGGCGCCGCCCTCGTGGGCTCGGTCCTCGATGGTGCGACCGCAGCACTCCTCATTCCGATCCTCAAGCTGCAGTTCCACCAGGGCCCCGGCTTTGGCGAAGGGAACACCCGGCTCGAAAAGATCCTGACCTCGGTGCTCGGCCCACTCGTCGATGGGGTGTCGCCAGACGTTGCGACCCTGAGGCTCGTCCTGGTTTTCCTCGCAGCGCTCAGCATCAAGATCGTGGCGAGCTACCTGGCCGGGTACATCAGCGTGCTGGTGCAGGAAGGCGTGGTGAAGGACCTCCGCGTTCGCCTCTGGCAGCACCTGTTGCGGCTTGACCTGGGTGTATTCCAGCGCACGCGGGGCGGGCAGCTCGCCACGGCGCTGGTCAGTGATGCCGATCAGGTGAAGCAGGTAGTGGTGGCAGTGCTCGCCGCCTTCTTCCAGAACCTGATTTCCATTCTTACGATGCTCGCCGTGATGGTGGCACTCTCGTGGCGGCTCACCGTCGGTGTGCTGCTGCTGGCCCCGATCCTCGTGATCGGCGTGCGCCTGCTGCAGTCGCGGCTCAAGCGGCATTCCCGGACCTTCACGCACGAGCGCGGCGAACTCACTGCCACGATCACCGAGCGACTCGGAGCGATGAAACTCATCCGTGCGTTCGGTGCCGAGTCGCTCGAGGCCGATGCCTTCGATCGTCAGGCGGAGCGGTACCGAAAGGGCTACATCCGCACCCAGCGGTTTGCCCTGCTGACGTCACCGGTGAGCGAGCTGTTCGGTGGCGCGGTGATTATGCTGATTCTCTGGTCGGCGGCCAATCAGGGCATCTCGGGCGTGGTGCTCGACGGTCCCGAGGCGATCGCCTTCCTGGTCACGGCGGCTCGGCTGCTCTCGCCGATCAAGGCGATCACGCAGGTCCCCTCGCAGCTCGCAATCGCCGAGGCGAGTGCCGAGCGGATCTTCGCGGTGCTCGACATTCCGGATGCTGAGGGCGACGCGGCCGGGGCTCCCGCGGCGGTGTTCACGCGCGACCTCGTGGTCGATGGCGTGACCTTCGGCTATGACCCGCTCGTGCCGGTGCTCCGTGATGTCTCTTTCTCCGCGGCCAAGGGAGACGTCGTCGCGCTGGTGGGTCCAAGCGGTGGAGGGAAGACCACGCTGCTTGAGCTCATCCCCCGATTCTATGATCCGCAGAAGGGCACCATCCGGCTCGATGGGGTTCCGCTCACGGCGCTCTCGCGCCGGTCACTCCGTGACCTGATTGCGGTCGTGAGCCAGGACACCGTGCTGCTGCACGACACGGTCCGCGCCAACATTGCCTACGGTCGGCCCGAGGCCAACGATGTCGACGTGGAAGTGGCCGCGCGAGCGGCCAATGCGCACGAGTTTATCGAGGGCCTGCCGGATGGGTACAATACGGTGCTCGGGGAGCGGGGAACCCGGCTTTCGGGCGGACAGCGCCAGCGCATCGCCATTGCCCGGGCGCTCCTTCGCGACGCACCGATACTGATTCTCGACGAGGCCACCAGCGCCCTCGATACCGAATCGGAACGGCTCGTGCAGGAAGCCATCGACCGCCTGATGCAGGATCGCACCGTCCTGGTGATTGCGCACCGGCTCGCAACGGTGCGCGAAGCCGACCGGATCCTGGTGCTTGACGCCGGACGCGTAGTGGAATCAGGTTCTCACGAGCAGCTGTACGCGCAGGGTGGGCTGTATCGACGACTTCACGACTTGCAGTTCTCTGCCGCCGAGGTAACGACGTGACCAGTGAGCGCTCCGTGCTCTTCATCGCCGAGTTCGACGACGCCGGCCGGGCGCACTCCGCCCAGCAGCGCCGTGCGCTGGAGCGTCTCGGGGCCCGAGTGACGACGTTCGATCTCAAGGCCAAGCCATCGCTCCTGCAGCGATTCCGCTCCGGCGATCTCTCCAAGCGGCTCGAGCGGCAACTCGACGATCTCGATCCGGACCTGGTGCTGGTGATTGGCGGGGAGCCACTCGATGAGGCCCTTGTCGACCGGCTCCGCGCCCGCTCGCGTGCCCGCTGGATCAACTGGCTCCCCGACGACCTGCGGACGGTGTCGAGTGCCGCGCTGCGGGCCCGCCCATACGACCAGATCTATGCCATTGGTACCGACGTCGCGGCAGAAATTCACGAACGCCTCGGCCGCACCGTCGACGTGCTCAGTCTCGCCGCCGACCCGTCGGTCTACCGGCCCATCCGGACCAAGGACCAGTACCGTGCGAACGTGGTGTTCGCCGGCGCGGCGACTCAACGGCGTGAGCGGCTCCTGAGTGAGCTGGTGGAGTTCGGTCTGGCGATCTGGGGGCCGGGGTGGCGCAAGACGGCGCTGCGGGACTACTGCCGGGGTGAGGCGCCCAGCACCGACGAATACATCAAGGCATATGCCGGCGCGAGTGTGGGGATCAACATCCACCACGTGGCGGTGGAAGGTGACCCGCGTGAGGCCTCGTGCAACCAGCGACTCTTCGAGCTCGCCTCGATGGGCGTTGCGCAGGTTGTCGATGATCGCGGCGACCTCCCCCGCGTCTTCCACGAAGACCGGGAAGTCTTCGTGTTTCGTGACGCGGGAGATCTCCGTCGCGCCGTGCGCGAGTTGCTCGAGAACCCGGCCGAGGCCGAACGCCTCGGCGCAGCGGCACGCGCCCGCTCACTGCAGGACCACACCTATATGCACCGGATGCGGCAGTTGCTGCTCGATCAGCCCCGACCGATGGCGCCCCGGTAAAGCTCGACATACCGTGCCGCCATCGTGCGGTGCGTGAAACTCTCCAGGACCCGCGCGCGCACTCCCTCAGGGTCGAGCATGGCCAGCCCCGGCCGCAGCGCCACCAGTTCCTCAAGCGTGTCTCCCATCGCTCCGCTCGCGGGCGTGATGACCTCTGGCAGCGCGCCACGGTACGTGCCGAGCACGGGTGTCCCCGAGACCATTGCCTCGATGGTGGTGAGACCGAATGGCTCGTCCCAGAGGGCGGGGGCCCAGAGACACGCCGCGTCGGCAAGCAGGGTCGTCTTCTCCTCGCCCCCGACCTCTCCGGCAAAACGAAGCCCTGAGCGCATCGAGGGCCGCCATCCACCCGCGACCACCAGCTTGCGCCGTGCCTCCGCCGCACCCGCCACGGCCCAGCGCCACCCTTTCTCGGAATGCAGCCGACCGAGGAAGAGGTCGAAGTCTGCCTTGACGGGCTGAAAGCGATACTCCGAAGGATCGAGCCCGTTGTGGACCCACCGCGTGATGCCGTGGCGCGCGGCGTGATTGGCGGAGAGCGCCACGGTGCTCTCCGGAAAGACTCGTCCCGGCTGGCCATTGCCGTGGAAGGTCCAGAGAAAGGGGAGGGAGGCCGGGGGCCGTTGCAGCGGAACGTGCGCGTGGACGACATCCACGCCCTGCGGCAGCCAGGGGGTGAGGTCGGGGCCGCCGGGTGTGGCAGAGCTCTTCGTGTCGACGGGAATGACAGTGGCCTCGGGAAGGTGGCTCCCCGGTGCCGCCAGAAGGGTCACGCGGTGGCCAAGCTCGGCGAGCCCGCGTGCGAGCCAGACGACGACCCGCTCCGTGCCGCCGTATTTCCGCACCGGGAGGCGCGCCGGGTGGTAGAGTGCCACGTGAAGTGTGCTTGCCATCAGGCTGCGTCCGGTGAACTTTGCCCGCGATGGAAATCTCCGGGTTCACGATGGTCCGCAACGCCACCCTCCTCGACTTCCCGCTCGAGGCGAGTATTCGCTCCCTGCTTCCGGTGGTGAGCGAACTGGTCGTGAATGTCGGCCGCTCCGATGACGATACCCGGGAGCGCGTCGTCGCCATCGCCGACCCGCGCATCCGGATCATTGACTCGACGTGGGACTTCTCGCGCGGGCCGCAGATGCTGGCTGACGAGACCCAGCGGGCGATGGCGGCGTGTCGGCATCGCTGGGGCATCTACATCCAGGCCGACGAGGTGCTCGCCGACGGGAGTGCCGAGGTGCTGCGACAGGTGATCGTGGCACGCGACGCCGATCAGCGTGCCGAAGGCGTCCTGGTGAACTACCGCCATTTCTACGGTGGATTCGACACCGTAGCGGTCAACCGCAGCTGGTATCGTCGTGAGACGCGAGCGGTGCGGCTTGGCGACAGCGGCGTGCGGTCGTTTCGCGACGCGCAAGGATTTCGTGTGGGTCCCGAGAGCCGGAGAATCCGCGCGGCTGCGAGCACGGCCGTGATGCACCACTACGGCTGGGCGCGACCGGCCTGGGCGCTGGCCGCCAAGCGCAGCCAGGATCTTGCGATCTACCCCTGGCGCCGGGAACAGGACCAATCGCGGCCGCTGCTGCCCTGGTTCCCCGGGATCGCCGCATACACCGCACCCCATCCTGCGGTCGTGGCCGAGTGGATTGCGGAGCGTCGGACCGCGGAGCAGCTGGTGGACCCGCCTCGCTGGCAATGGCATCACCTCAATTTTCTCCTCTCTGCTGCCATCGAACGAACCACGGGGTGGCGACCCTTCGAGTATCGCAACTACGTCACCGTCTGAACGAGGGATTCGAGCGGGAACTCGCGGTCACCGAGCAACAGGGGCAGTCGGGCGTCATAGGTATGATGCGCGAGTGCGTGCTCGTGGCCGCGTGCTGCCAGGGCCCGGCGTGAGCCGTCGTCGGCCAGCAGCTCGGCGATGATCGCCAGACAGTCGTCGGTGGAGCGATACCAGCGGCAGTGAACGCGGTCGATGGCGAGCGACTCGATGCCGGTCACGTACGGCCCGAGATACGCTCCGCCACACGCCATCACCTTCCACATCCGGTCGGATGCTGACGCCTGCTCGCCGTCCTGCGCCGGAACCGAATTGGCGCCGAGCGAGATGGCGGCGCCAGCAATCACTTCTGCGAGCCGGGAGGTGTACACGGCACCGCCAACGACCGGCAGGGTGCCCGGTGCGTCGTCCCACCCCGGACCCCGGATCTGGAGATCGAATCGGGCGGCCACCTGCTGCAGCAGCGGCCAGCGATACGGATACTGACCCGAACCAACAAACGAGACCTCGCACCGATCCCTGGGCAATGCGTGCGGTGCCGGGCGTTCCAGGTCGCGGTCGAGCGCCTGGGGGAGAAACCGGACCAATGGCACGCCCTGCCTGCGGTAGAACTCCCGCTGTCCGGCGTAGGTGGTGTACATCACGTCGCAGAGTCGAGCGAGCTCCACCACGCCGGGCACCTCGTGGGCATCGAAATACCAGAAGGCAGAGCGACGGCCCCGAAAAAGGCGCGTGAGCCGGGCGGCGCCGAGCCGCCAGGCGTGCCGCGTGCACAGAATGAAGTCGGGGTCGAAGCGCTCGATGCTGCGCTCGAGGAAGGGCAGCGCCAGAGCCCCGAAGCGACGATGGTGGCGGAGCACATCGAACGGTTGCGCCGCGAGGCCGAGTCGTTTCGCGGCCCGCACGATCGCGTCTTCGCTTCGGTGAGGCGCCCACGCGCCCACGACCGCGAGACGGCGGAAGGGCGCTGGCGAGGTGGTTGTGTCGTGCGGCATCCGGTCAGAATCTAGCGCGCCGATTGCGCGAATCCGTATCGGGAGGCATCTTCTCGCCGCGCATCTCGCCGCGCGACCCCCAGCCATCTCCAAGCAGATCCAGTGGGAGCGAGTGTTGTCACTCTTCCGACGGTGCGTGGTGTGTGCATTGTTCCTGGCCTCTGCCTGTAGTGTCGAGGCGCCAGGACCGGCAGCCGCCGTTCTCGCAAGCGATCCAGTGGGGGAGTTGGTCGGCATCAGCGGCGGGCTCGCCGCCGCACCCCTGGTACCCCCGACGCGGCTGACCATCCCGACCTACGACGGGTCAGGGCAGGCCGTCCATCCCGACGTCGTGCGCTTTCCAGCGCCGTGGAGGGGCTGGGAATACTGGATGGCGTTCACCCCGTACCCCAGGTCGGACCAGGCGAAGGAGAACCCCTCCATTGCCGTCTCCCACGACGGAGTTCACTGGGAGGTGCCGGAGGGGATCACCAATCCGGTCGTCGCCGCGCCGAGGGACGGGTACAACTCCGACCCGGATCTCACCTACGACCCGGCGCTCGACCGGCTGGTGATGGTCTATCGCACGGTTTCCGGTGGAGAGAACCTGATCAGTGCCATTTCTACCGGGGACGGCCGTGGCTGGACGCTCCCACGCCTGATCTTCCGCCGCAGGAATCACGGGATTGTGTCGCCCTCGGTCGTGGCGCGACCCGGTGCGCCACCGTCCGTCTGGTATGTCGACGCGGGCAGCCGGAAATGCCGCGAACGGGTGACCCGCGTCCTCACACAGCAGGGCGAAGGGATGGCAAACCTCGAACAGGCCAGACCGGAGTCTGGCTGGAGCCCGGCGCAACTGGTCGCAATGCATCAGCCCGGCTTCTCGGTCTGGCATCTGGATGTGATCTGGGTGGCAGCGCGCAGTGAGTACTGGGCCGTCTATCCCGCCAATCGCAGCTTCACGTGCAGGGGTCGCGACCTCTTCTTTGCACGAAGCCGGGACGGAATCAGCTGGACCACATACCGCACCCCGGTGCTGCGGCGGACCGATGCCGACTGGATGGGGGCCTCGCTGTATCGGGGCTCGTTGCTCTACGACCCGAGCCGCGATGCAATCCGGATCTATTTCTCGGCCTCGGCGCCCGGCTCGGTCTGGCAGGTGGGCTACGTGGAGTACCGGCTCCGTGACTTCCTCGCCTCCCTGGAAAAGGGAACGGACGCGACACCGGTAATGGCATCGCGTCCGTCCCGCACGCTCGGTGACACGGCCCGAGAGCCGTGACGTCAACGGTTCTGCGTTAGAGCGACACTCCCAGCAGGACCAGGATCGAGCGGTTCTTGGCTGACGTGCCCGGATCGGCATCCTTGGAGAGATTGCTCAAGCCGAGATCGTAGCGGACGCTGGCCGAGAAGCGCTGGTGCGCGACGCCGGCACCAAACATCACTCCGAAGTCGGTGCTCTTCACGTTGAAATCGGCGTCGTTGCAGTCGGCATCGACCGACACGCTGCCGCTGGTGCCGTTGATCTTGCAGCTGGCCTTCACACCCAGCGCCGGTCCGGCGAGGATGAACGGCCGGGTCTCACCACTGCCAAACTTGGCGCGGAACAGCAGGGGCAATTCCACATAGCTCAGCTTGAGGCTCGCCGACTCCGACCCATCGACGAACTTCGAGCCCTTCTGGATGTACAGCAGCTCGGGAGCAAACTCGAAGTCCTTGTTGATCGGGGTCGCCATCGAGACGCCCGCCGCAAAGCCGGAGTGGGACGAGAAGCTCGCCGAGACGCCCCCGCCGCTGATGGTGATTTTCGAGGAGGCGAACCCGCCGACCACGCCAAAGCTCGACTGAGCCGTGAGCGGGGCAGATGCCGTGGCAGCAACGAGGGCAAGACAGGCGATCACTTTGCGCATCATCAATCTCCGAAACGAGGGGATGGAACGAACCGGTGAGTTGGTGGTACGCCAAAGTAGGGCGCGCGGTTTCGGATTGCAACGGTTTCGACGCAGAACGGCTCAAATCGCCGCAGCCGTCGCACCCTCCCGTGCCACCGTGGCGAGCACTTCGAGGTATTCCCTCGAGCGGACGGCTCGCGACGTGGCCTGTTCGAGATGCTCGTCGCGCTGCGCGAGCTCGCGTTCGAGCGCGCCGGAGATGAGCTCGTCGAGGGCTCGCTCCAGCTCGGCCCGGTTACCTGTCCCGATCATTCGGGTGCCTGGGGTTCCCGCGAGGAGGCCCTCGAGATCTCCGCCCTTGCCGTAGATGAGGATCGGGCGCCGCGCTGCGATGTACTGGTAGGTCTTTCCTGGCACGGCGCGCGCAACCCTGGGGCCGTTGAGGAGCAACAATCCGAGCGACCCCTGCATTTCCAGGCAGACCGTCGACACCGGCTGGTGGTCGACCGTGGCGATCATTTGCGAGATCGGATTGGTCGTGAGGCGTTCTTCCATCGTGGGCGATTTCCTCCCCACGAACCGGAGCCGAAGCCGCTCGACCAGATCGGGACGCGAGGCCATTACGGCTTCGGCGTCTGCAAGGAAATCGTCGATTCCGAGGTCGATATCCTCGGTCAGGGTGCCGAAGAACCCGAGACTCCGCGCCAGCTCCTCGACTGGCGCGGGGGTCGTCAGTGGTTCGCTCCCCGTCGGGACCGGATCCCAGCCATTGGGAATGACGTGAATCCGGGTCGCGATGTCGGTCCCGAACGATTGCACCAGTTCGCGTGCCATCCCGTTGGTGGCGCAGACGATCGCCGATGCACCCGATAGAGCAAAGCGTTCCCAGAAGCGATCGGTGATCCCGCGCGAGACAAACGCAAAGAGGTTGGTCGTCCACTCGTCACGGTATCCGAGCACGTAAGGGGCTGAGGTCTCGGCACTCAGCGCGCGGGCCGCGACGAATTCACTGAACATCGGCCCGGAGGCCAGGATCACGGTGGGCGCCGGGAACTCTCGCGCCGTCTTGAGGATGCAGTCGATCTCGAGGAACCCCCCGTCGATGGTGGGTGAAATCCGCGCGATCGGCTCGCTCTGGGGCCTTTCCCAGCTCCGGACCCGCACCCCGTCCGGAATGCTGTCGGCCAGCTCCCGGCCCGCAGCCGAAGCTTCCGCAGGGGGTTCCCGGGTCACGACGTCGACTTCCCAGCCGCTCGCACGTGCGGCCTTGATGAGTGCCACCAGGCGATAGACACCGCCATCGAGTGCCGGTGGAAAGGTCCTGCAGAGAAAGAGCAGCCGTGGGGGAGACTGGGGCGAAGTTGGCCGCCGGTGGGCTCGCGGCTTCCGGCTTCGGGCGACATATGCACCAGCGTGCAGCCAGGCGTGGGCCGAGGCCGCGGAGCCATAAAGGAAGCGTGAGATGATCAGGCCCGGATGCACGATTCCCTCAGGGTGAAGGACGGGCACTGCGCCAAATGTACTGCGCGGCACCCGGCGCAGCACAACGCTGCTCGGCCGCCACCCTCGCAACGCAGGTGGTGCGGAATCCTTCCCGGGGACGCGCCAGTGCTAGCTTTGTGCACCTCTTCCCGTCCCGGACCGCGAGTCGCCCCATCCCCGTCCACGACCTCCTCTTTGCCTTTGATTTTCCGCCGATGGGCGGGGGAATCGCCCGGTGGATGGCGGAACTCGCCCGGGGATACCCGTCAGGGGAACTGACCGTCTCCACGGGCACCCTTCCGGGCTGGGAGGCGAGCGACGCCGATCAACCCAATCGCATCGATCGACTCCCCTTCCCGTCGTCCCGCTTGAAGACAGTGCCCGGAATGCTGCGCTGGTCGCGCCGCGCGGGCCTGCTCGCGGCCGACCCCTCCGCCCGCTTTGCGTGGTGTGGCAATGTGCGCCCGGCAGGTTACCCGGTACGATGGGCCTTCGAGCGCACCGGACTGCCCTATGGCATCATCGTGCACGGCGGCGATCTGCTCACCCTCCGCGCCAAGTTCGCCGCGTCACCGCTCAAGCGACGCAGCTACCGGCCCGTGCTCGAAGCGGCCTCGGTGTTCGTCGCGAACTCGGAATGGACAGCCGCACGCTGTCGCGAGTTGCTGACCGACATCGGGCTGGCCGAGGTGGCCGGGAGAATACGGGTGGTGCCGCTCGGGACGCACCCCGACCGCTTCCGGCCCGATCCCGTGGCCGCAGAGACGTTCCGGCTCCGGCGCGGCCTTCCCGCGGGGCGCTGGCTCGTGACGGTGGCGCGCCTGGTGCCCCACAAGGGGATCGACACGGCGATTGCACTCGTGGCAGCACTGCTCGAGGCCCATCCCGATGTGCAGTACCTCGTGGTGGGGCGTGGCACGCAGGAAGCGGCACTCCGCACCCTGGCCGAGTCGCGCGGAGTCGCTGACCGGGTACACATTCTGACCGATGTCACTGACGACGAGCTCCCCGCTGCCTATGCCCTGGGAGAGATCTATCTCGGACTCTCACGCGAGGCGGGGCTCGATGCCGAGGGCTTCGGGATCGCCCTGCTCGAGGCGGCCGCCTCCGGCCTCCCGGTGGTGGCGGGCTCCAGCGGCGGCATCGCCGACGCCGTGGCCAACGGCGAGAGCGGCGTGCTGGTCGATCCCGCCGATCATCAGCAAGCTGCCGATGCCGTGCGCCATCTGCTCGGCGATAGCGCACTCGCGCACGGTCTCGGTGCCGCGGGTCGCGAGCGCGTGCTTCAGCGCTTCACCTGGGAGCGCGTCGTGAGCGATCTCCGCGCGATCGCGTCGGAGCTGGGCCGGCAGTGAGGCACACCACCCTGACATCGCTGTTCGCCGAACGGTGGCGTCGCGATGCCCTCTTCCGGCTCGGGGTCGTGCTCGTGTCGCTGATCATCGTGGCAGCGATCTTCGCGCCGTGGCTCGCGCCCGGTGATCCCTATCGCGGTGATCTTGCCAACGATTCGCTCGCACCTCCCGGACGCCATTTCCTGCTCGGTGCCGATGCGCAGGGCCGCGACGTGCTTTCGCGAGTGCTCTATGGGGCGCGGATTTCATTGCTCGTCGGGATCGTGTCGCAAACGGTTGCCGTCGTACTCGGCGTCACGCTCGGCCTGATCGCGGGCTATTATCGCCGGAGCATCGACCTGGTCATTATGCGCCTCGCCGACATCACCCTCGCGTTCCCGTCGTTGCTCCTGCTCATTGCCGTGGCTGCAGCGGTGAAGCCGTCGCTCCCGGTCATCTTTGTGGTGATCGGGGCGGTGGGCTGGGCAGGGATGGCGCGACTGGTGCGGGCCCAGGTGCTGGTGCTCGCGCGGAGCGAATACGTCAATGCGGCGCGAGCTCTCGGTGCCACCGACCGCTGGATCCTGGTGCGGCACCTGCTCCCGAATGTTCAGGCGCCAGTGATCATCACGGCCACGCTCGGGATCGCGGGCGCCATTATGGCGGAGGCGGCGCTGTCGTTCGTGGGGCTCGGTGCCCAACCACCCACGCCGAGCTGGGGTTCGATGGTGTCGGAGGGTCGCGACCTGATTCGCGTGGCGCCGTGGGTGTCGGTTGTGCCGGGGCTCGCCGTGGGGATGGCAGTGCTCGGCTTCAACCTCGTGGGCGATGGATTGCGCGAGGCCCTCGACCCAACGCTGGAGCGCGGGCGCTGATGAGCGATCTCCTCGGAAAGGCCCGGCGGTTCTGGCGCGCTGGGGATGCGTTCCGCGAGCGCTTTGGTCTGGTGCGTGGCACCCGGATGTCGTGGCAGTACGCCGACGCCAGCTATCGTCGTGCACCCGGATCGCTGGTCCCTCTCGCGATCCCCGAAATGGGGCGCAGTGTCTTGCTTCGCGCCGGCAGCAGTGACGCCGAGGTCTTTCACCAGCTGATCGTCAAGCGTGAACTCGATTTCAGCCTCCAGCCGCCACCCGCGCGGATCATCGACGGCGGTGCCAATTTCGGGCTTGCCTCGGTGCTGTTCGCGCAGCGATGGCCAGGGGCACGGATCGTCGGCATCGAACTCGAGCGCAGCAACTTCGAGCTGGCGGTTCGCAATTGCGCCGGCAGCGACCAGATCGAGATTCGTCACGCTGCACTCTGGGGCCAATCGGGAATTGTGTCGGTTGCGAATCCTGAGGCGGATGCGCACAGCTTCCGGGCTTCCTTCGGCGAGGCGTCGGGCGGAGTGCGAGCGTACCGCGTGGGCGAGCTGCTCGATGAACTTGGCTGGGACCGTGTTGATCTCGTGAAGCTCGACATCGAGGGGGCCGAGCGTCAGGTGCTCGCGGATGGTGCGGCGTGGCTGCCTCGCGTTCGCCACCTGCTGGTTGAACTGCACGATCGCTTCGAGCCCGGATGCACCGAGGCGCTCTCGGCGGCACTGGCCGGCGGCGGCTGGGACGTGCGAGTCCAGGGGGAGTACCAGCTCGCATCGCGGAGGGAGTGGTGAGCGAAGACCTGGCAGCGTTGCGGCGAAACGAGTTCGCGGCGCTCGATGATGGCGGCATCTTCCTGAACAGTGCGAGTGTCGGCCCGATGCCCGCGCGCAGCGTAGCGGTGCTCGCGGCGGCCAATCGCGATCGCGCCCGGCCGGCGATGTGGCCGCTCGAGCGGATCAACGCCATCCTCTCCGAGGCGAGGTATCTCTCGGCCCGGCTCATCAACGCCGATGAGAGCGAGATCGCGCTGATGCCGAACACCACCATCGGGTTGAATGTGGCAGCGCACGCGTTGCCGCTGAAGGACGGCGACGTCGTGCTCACCTTTGATGGCGAGTTTCCCTCCAACATCTACCCGTGGCGCACGCTTGCTCCGAGCGGGGTGACCCTCGAACTCATCCCGCGCACGCCAGACGGCTGGCCCGACGAGGCACGACTGCACGAGCGGCTCTGGGACCCGCGAGTTCGTGCAGTGGTGGTCTCGCTGACGCAGTTTGCCAACGGCTACACGGTGGATCTCGGCGCGCTGTCGCGGGCCACGCGGGAGCGGAATGTCTTCCTGGTTGTCGATGCGATCCAGGCCGTGGGGCAACTGCCGGTCGATGTACGCGCGACGCCGGTGGATTTTCTCGCGTGCGGCGCGCAGAAATGGCTGCTCTCACCCTGGGGCACCGGATTCCTCTATGTCCGGAAGGAGTTGTGCGCCACGCTGGAGCCGACCTTCGCGGGGTGGGCCTCCTACGTGGGTACCGACGACTACACCCGGCTCACCGCCTATGACCCTCGGCCCTGGCCAGACGGCAGGCGGTTCGAGCTGATCACGTTGCCCATTCAGGACTTCGCGGCGATGAACGCCTCGGTGGGACTGTTGCTGCAGGCGGGGATCGAGCAGATCGCGGCGCACCTGCGCCAGCTGCACACGCCACTGCTCGACTGGGCGGCGCGACACGGGGCCCGGGTCACCTCGCCACCTGGAGCGCGCGGCTCGGGGATTCTCTGTCTCCGGCCCGAGGGCGATGTGGCGCAGCACTTCCAGCGGCTCCAGGCCAACGGGGTGCAATGCTCGCTGCGGGAGGGATCGATCCGGTTGAGTCCGCACCTGTTCAACACCCTGGCCGAAATGGAGCGGGTGGTGGAGCTGCTGGCGGGGTGAAGCCTGGCGTCATCCTGAGCGATGCGATGTCATCCTGAGCGAACTGATGTCATCCTGAGCGAACTGATGTCATCCTGAGCGAATTGATGTCATCCTGAGCGCAGCGAAGGATCTTCGGTACTGCCGACGCGGTGAACTCGGACCGCATTGGTGCTGTCATCCTGAGCGAACCGCTGTCATCCTGAGCGAAGCGAAGGATCTTCGGGCTTTCCTGTGCAAGATCGTCAGTGACCACGCACAGCTGTCATCCGAGCGAACTGATGTCATCCTGAGCGCAGCGAAGGATCTTCGGGCTCCAATTCGAAAGATTGCTGATTCGATCGCGCAAAGTCTTCTACCAGTCTGTGCCACCCCCACACCACGGCGAGATTTTGCCAGCCGGGGTTGGTAGCGCTCACCAACGCCAGTTTCCGACGGCGCACCCATCCCTTGATCTGCTTTTCTCGGCGGATCGCATCTGCCATACTCGGAGCACGCTCAACCAGTACCAGCCTGTACATCTGATACTGCCTTGCGAATTCCGACCCGCATCCGGTCCGATGTTGCAGCCAGCGTCGGACCATATCGGAGGTAACCCCGATATAGAGTCTTCGCGATTGCGAGGCGAGGATGTAGACGAAGCCGGTGCGAGGCACGGTGGAGCGTACCGAAGGGGAGCTCGACAGGCTTCCCGGGTGGGCGCTGGGGGGTTCGTTTCTG
>JAZJZU010000106.1:0-7064 GCA_040389605.1 Gemmatimonadota bacterium | reverse complement strand
CGTCTCATCGCCGAATCCATCGTCCTGTAAGGCTTCATGTCATCTCCTGGCTCGGTCGTCGATTGGTCGTAGTAAAGGGGCTGCCCCAAGACGCAACGACCCGGAGGGGGCTGTTGTTCACCAGCACGAACACGGGGCGACGGGAGGTTCCTTTGCTTTTCTCATCGCGCAACAACTGCGATGTATATGTCGCTTTGGCGGTCCTCCACAGGAAAGAAGAGTCGAATCCCGTCGGTGGCGAAGAACACACGAATTGACTGCCACGACGGATCGTCGAGTCGCGCCACCAGCCGCGGCGTTCCCCCAGCGGCGGGCACCGCATAAAACGCCGTTCGGTGCTGCGCATCGTGTGACTTGAAGTACACGGTCTTGCCGTCCGGACTCCAGGCCGCCTTCTCCGCCCACGGCCCGTTCGGCCCCGGCTGATACAACTTCCGCGGCGCCCCACCCGCGGGCCGGATCGCCATCAGCTCGGGCGTCCTGCCCGGTGGCTGCGTGGAATACACAATCTCCTGCCCGTCCGGCGACCACGCCGGGAACAACGCGGGTGCAAGGAGCCGAACCGGCTTCTCCCACGTTCCATCCGGCTTCCGCTTGACCGTGAACATCGGCGCATCGGGCGTTTGATCCCAGAACACGATCGTGTGCCCGTCGGGGGACCAGCTCGGAAAACTCTCCTGCGTGGGAGAGGCGGCGACGAGGTGCACCGGGCCACCGGCGAGCGGCTGGACGGCAATGTCTCGCGTTCCATTTCGCCACACGTGATACGCGACTTCCTTTCCGTCGGGCGAAAGGTCCGGCCCGAACTCATCGGCGGAGTCGCGCGTCAATTGCTCAGCGACTCCGCCTGCAATGGGAATGCGGAAGATGTCTGCGTTGCCCTTGATGTTCGAGTCGAACAGAAGCCATCGCCCATCGCGTGAGACGCTCGGAAATTCGATGACCTGGTGGCTGGTCGTGAGCCTGGTCGCGCGTTTCGCATCCACCGTTGCGCCGGCACGCATCGGCCACGACCACAGGTTCGCGTCGGCCGAATAGGCGGTGTACGCCATCCGTGTGCCATCCGCGGACAGCGAGATGCTCAACGTCTCGAGGCCGGTGCTGATGCGGACGGGTCCACCAACGGCGCGTCCGCTGGCACTCAATTCCTGTGAATACACGTCGCGCGGACCATCGCGCGTGGAGACGAACAGCAGATGCCTGCTGTCACTCGTCCATGCGGGGCTCAGATTCGCCATGCCAGAGGGAATCAGCGTTTGCCCCGCACCGCCGCTGGCGGCAAAAAGGACAATCGACGTTGGCGACAGATTGCCAAAGCCCTGCCCGGGGAACACCGACTCGACGTTCCTCGAGACACACGCAATCCACTTTCCATCTGGCGACCATGCGCAGGAATGAAGCTCTTCCACACCACTCGCGACCAGTCGCGCATCCCCACCGTTCACAGGAATGACGAACAGCGAGTCGGCGCGGGCAAATGCGATGTCGCGTCCATCGGGTGACCAGGTGCCGGCCGTCACGCCAAGTCGCGGCGCATTGCTCGTGAGGTCCTTCGGGGCCGGGACCAGGATACGCGAGCTCCCTCCAAGTGCTGGCGCGATGGAGAGATTGTATTTCGTGAGGAACAGCAACTGGGAGCCGTCCGGCGACCACACGGGGTGCGTTTCCACTGATGTGGAATCATCCGCGAGCGGAACTGTGCGGCCTCCACCCACCGGACGAATGAAGATCCGCATGGCGCTCGGATTGCCCTGCGCAAAGGCAACGAACTTTCCATCGGGCGAGAGCGCAGGCTGAATCTCGAGCCCTGGCTCTGCCGTGAACTGTTCGCTCCTCCCGAGCGTCACGTGGAGTGGCTGCGACGTCTTGCGTCCCGCGAGCCAGATCGCTGCGGTGAGCAGTATGCTGGCGGCGATTCCACCGATGACAAGCGTCCTCGAGCCAGCGCGTGCGACTGGCGCGTCGGTCCTTGACGTCAGTGCCTGAACGAATTGCCCCGTGGCATTGAAACGATCTGCAGGATTCTTCTCCAACGCTCGCGCAATTGCGCTCGCCACGTGGGGCGGGACGCTGGAACGCAGGTTGGTGATGGGGGCCGGCTCAGCCACCATATGCTGTCGCACGATCGATTCGGCAGTCGGACCGGTGAATGGTGGTTGGCCACCCAACATCTCGTATAACACACAGCCGAGCGCATACTGGTCGCTCCGCCCGTCGAGGTTTGTCTCGCCCGCTGCCTGCTCGGGACTCATGTAGAGCGGTGTGCCAACGGAGACGCCCGCCTGCGTCAGTGCGCCCGTCCCTCCGCTGCCGATCGCTCGGGCAATCCCGAAGTCGGCGACAACCGCATGGCCCCCGTCGAGAAGGATGTTGTCGGGCTTGATGTCGCGGTGAATGATGTTGTGCTGGTGAGCATGCTCGAGCGCCTCGCCGACTTCGCGTGCGATGGTGATGGCTTCGTCGACTGGCAACTGCCTCTGCTGATCGAGGTGAGTGCGCAGTGACTGACCTTCGACCAGCGGCATGACATAGTAGAGGAATGCCGGTCCTTCGCCTTGCCCAGGACGACAGGCTCCCGAATCGAACAGCGGCAGGATGTGCGGGTGCCGCAGGTTTGCCGTGGTGGCGATCTCACGGAGAAAACGCTCCGGGGCCAGCTCATTCGAGAGCTCCGGATTGAGCACCTTGACGGCGACGTTGCGCTGGTGCTTGATGTCTTCGGCGAGGTAGACGGTGGCCATGCCACCGGCGCCAAGCTCGCGGATGATGCGATACTTGTCGGCGAGCGCGGTGGCAAGCTGCTCGAGGCTCATGTCGAAAGGTACGTGTAATGCGCATGCAACGCGCGAGACACTTGCCGTTCAGCCGCCCGCCACAGCTGTCACATGAGACGTGTCGCCGCCGATCATCCACGGTCGCCCGCACCCGTGGCGGGGAGCTGTCGCCAGTAGCTCGGCGGCGCCGGACGACGCTGGCACATCTGCTCGCGAGGCCGTATATGACTTCGGTCCAGCGTCCACAGTAGAACTGCCGGCAACCCGGGCCCCTCCAACCTCGACCGCACCGAACTCGGATGGCTGGCGCGGTCCCCGCTGAGCGTCTCCCCTCATGACGCACCCTCCAGCGCTGCTCTTCCTTCGGACGTTCGGCGGCGCTACCCTGCACACGAACGCCGACGGCCGGCAGCTTCTCGGCCCCGGGAAGCCGCTCGCGCTCCTGCTCTACCTCGCGCTCACGCCAGGGCGACGAGCGTCGCGCGAGTTCCTGATGGACCTGCTGTGGGCCGACCTCGAAGTCGAGCGCGCCCGCAGCGCGCTGCGACAGGTGCTCTTCCACCTTCGCCGCTTGCTGGGCGAGGATGCGTTGCCCGGCAGCGAGGAGCTGACACTCGCACGGGCAATCGACACCGACCGCGACCGCTTCCTCTCCGCCATCGAGAAGGGCGAGCTCCAGGCGGCCGTCGACGCGTACGACGGTGAGTTCCTCCCCGCGTTCGGCGTTCCCGGCGGCGCCAGCTTCGAGCACTGGGCCGACCTCGAGCGCGATCGCCTGCGCACCGCCTTTCTCCGCAGCGCGGAGCTGCTGGTGCGACGACAGCTGAACGAGGGACGAAGCCGGGAGGCGCTGAAGCTCTCGCGGCGCGCCCACGACGAACTGCCGTCGTCCGAAGTCGCCTGGCGCCTCCTGCTGGAAACGGCGGTCGCCGCACGCGACTTCCTCACGGCAGCGATGGAGGCCGCGGCGCTCGAGAGGTGGGCCGCGGACGAGGGACGAACGCTCGAGCCCACCACCCGTCAGGTGATCGCGCGCACCCGCAGCGTGCAGGCACCGGCGCACGAAAGCGCTCCTGACGCGCTGGCCGCGGAGCTCACGGGGCGCGAGCGAGAGTTCTCCGCGATCATCGCGGGGTGGGAACGAGCGCGCAGCGGCCGCGCGCGCATCATCCACCTCACCGCCCCAGCTGGCCTTGGCAAGACGCGCCTCCTGCGTGAAGCCACGGCGAGGTTGCGCGCGGTGGGCGCGTCGGTGGTCGAGGTGCGTGGTCTGCCGGGCGATCGCGACATGCCGTACGCTTTCGCCGGCGACCTTGCAGCGGGGATCGCGGCGTTGCCTGGCGCAGCGGCGATCTCGCCTGCGTCGGCCTCGACGCTGCTTGGGCTCAATCCTTCGCTGTCCACACTGTTCGCTGGTGAGCCGAACCACGCGACGGGTGACGATGCGTTGAGGCGGCGGGCACAGGCGATGGTTGAACTGGTGCACGCAGTGGCGGACGAGCAGCCGTTCGTCCTCGCGCTCGACGACGTGCATTGGGTCGACACGCAGTCCTATCGCATGCTGGATGCGCTGCTGGGCCGGTTGGGCGATGCGCATGTGCTCTGCCTGACGGCTGCGCGCCCCGAGCGGCTGCTCACGGCGCAGGATGTCTCGGTGCTGCCGGTTCCCGCATTGACGCCGCGCCAGGTCGCGGACCTCGTGACCGCGCTCGGCGCGCTCCCCGACGAGCCGGGGTGGGCAGGCACCTTCGCCGAAGGGTTGCATGCGGCCACGCGCGGTTCGCCGCTGCTCGTGCTCGAGACGCTGAGGCTCGCGATCGGCGACGGCATCCTCTCCATTGAAGGAGACGCGTGGCGATGTGATGACGAAGTGCGTCTCGCCTCGCTCCTTCGTGCCGGCGAGGCGTTGCGGCAGCGCGTTGGCGCACTCCCCCGCGCGCAGGGCTGGGTGCTCGCGCTGCTGGCCACAGCCGGCACGCCACTCGGCACGGAGTTCCTCGCGCAGGCGATTCGTGGCAGCGCTACCGAAGTCAACGAAGTGCTGGGCATCCTCGAGCGCCAGGGGCTGGTCGCGCGCATGGGAGGCGGCTGGACACCCGCGCACGACGAGATTGCGGCGGCGGCGCGCGCCGCCATGGACGCGACCCAGCATGCCGATGCCGAGCGCGCGGTCGGGCAGACGCTCGTCGAGGGTGCAGGGCAGGATCCGCATCACGTGCTCCGCGGCGTGCGTCACCTCGTCGCCGCGGGCGAGCACGCATGTGTCACCCAGCAGTTCCACCGCTACGCACGGCTGTCGCGGCAGCGGCGCGACCGGCGTCCGTTCAGGGAGCTTGCAGCCGAACTGCTGGGAGTACCACCCGAGTCGCCTGATGTTGCCGGTCTAGTGCGGACGCTGCCCGCATGGTGGCGAGTCGGACTCTGGAGCGCGGGGCGCCAGCGCGCGGCGGCAGTCGTCGTCGTGGTCGCCGCCGCCGCGAGCGTGAGCGCCGCTCGCGTGCACGATGCGCGAGCCGAGATGATCCAGCGCCTCGTGTATGTCGACAGCGCCGGGGTCACGAGCATCGTGAACGTCACGCGCGACTGGGACCTTGTCGATGGGCCGGCGAGTCCATCGCGCGGGAACGGTACACTGGCGAGCGAAGCCGCCGGCTTCCAGGACCGTGCACCAGCGATCAGCCCCGACGGGAAGTCGGCCGCGTGGATCCGCCACTCGGGCGACAGCACGACGCTGGACATCTGGCTTCGCACGCCAACCGGCACGAGGCGCCTGACGAGGCAGTATCGCGATGACCTTGTAACCGAATGGACGCCGGACGGCTCCGCGCTCGTCGGCATGACGAATCGTTGGTCGCCTTCCTGGAAGGGCAACTACGACATCGCGGTGTTCGACACGGTGAAGGGCGACGCGCGTCCGATCACGAAGAACCTTCTTCACGAGGGTGGCGCAACCGTTTCGCCCGACGGCACTCGCATCGCTTTCATTCGCGAACCCGAGGACGGACCACCACAGTTGTGCGTGGCTCCATTCGATGGTGCGAGCGACGCCGAGTGTCGGTTGCCGGGAGGGTTCGGGATGGCGACGCTGATCGGTTGGAGCGGGTTGACGGAAGTGATCATCACGCTCGATAGCGCGGGAGCGCGACCGCTGTCGCGCTACGATTGGCTTCGCAACCAGCGGACGCCTTTGCTGGGCCCACACGTATACAACGTTCGCCTCAGTCCCGACCGGCGCTGGGTCGTTGCCGCCGCGCGCATCGAGGGCATTCCCGGCTTCAGTGACTGGATCATCCCTGTCGATCGTCCGTCACGTGCGCGCCGGGTGAAGGGACCAGGGAACGGCCCAGGGTTGCTTCGTTACTGGGAAGGAAAAGCCGATCCGTCACAGGTGATCGATCACATCGCGTTCGTGGATTCGACGACGACGGTGCTCCCGGGGCTTGGGACGCGCCTGGCGATACGCGCGTTGTCGGTGAATGCGACAGAGATTCCTCTGTACGCACCGGTGCGGTGGAGGTCGAACGATACGACGATTGCGACGGTGGACTCGTCAGGCGTCGTGCTGCCGCGTGGCATCGGCAGCGTGGTGATCGTTGCATCGCTTGCGGCAAGACGCACGGCGACGAAGCGGCTCGAGGTGCGGGGCGAGGCCGCGCGCACACTTCTCGAGGAAAACTGGGATGACAAATGGCAAAGTCGTTGGATCACTTTCGGCGATCCGCAGCCGACGGTCACCGTCGGGCCGGGTGGGCGCCGCGCATTCTGGAACCGCGGTGACGGGACGTATCCGAGCATGGCGCTCTCGCGCCAAGCGTTAAGCGTGAAGAACGGCGCAGGGATCGAGGTGCAAGTGTCGTCCCCCCTCACGCGCCAGACGTGGCAACATGCGCGAGCCTACCTCGTCGGCGGCATCGACACGACTGCCTACCGTGGCGCAGACCAGAAGAAGGGGCCGCCGTCGCTCGGTCGTAGCGACGCGGTGTGCGGGGTGAGCTATCCCGCTGAATCCGGCGAGTACGGGCGCGGGCGCCTGGCGATCAACGCCGGGGTCGCGGCGGTGGTGGACCTGGGCGACGTGTCAAAGGCGATGCGCGATGGGACGCCGTGGACGCTGCGGCTCCAGGTGCTACCGGATGGGCGGTGCGGCGTGGCGGTGAATGGCCGAGTGGTGTTCCTGTCGACGGAGTCGATCCTGCTAGATCCCGAGTATCGCGTGCGGCTCGGGGATGAGTCCGCGGAGGGGAAGCTGCTCCATGGTCCAGTACGGGTGTGGACCGGGGTGCGGACGGA
>JAZJZU010000105.1:0-6617 GCA_040389605.1 Gemmatimonadota bacterium | reverse complement strand
CGTGCAGTACGGCATCCCACTGCGCGGCTACGACGAGTTTTCCATCACGCCCAACGGCTTCGATGCCAACGCGGCCGGTTCGGCCGCGAGCGCCGATGCCTTCGGCAAGTCCTACGCGGCCTTCACGGTCGAGTTCGGCGCCCGGCTCTCCCAGTCGCTGTACGTGAACACGTTCTTCGACGCCGGCAACGTCTACCGCAGCGTTCGGCAGTACGACCCTACCCGCCTCTTCCGGGGCGCGGGCGTGGGCGCGGCATTAATTTCCCCGCTGGGCCCGATCGGGGTGGACCTGGGATACGGGTTCGATCGGACGGACCGGACGGGGCGCCCGGCGCCGGGTTGGAAGCTGCATTTCCGACTCGGGAACTTTTTCTAGGGTCGCGCACTGTCGGCCCCCACTCTCAGCAGTTCGACAAGGACGAAGCAATGACGCGTGTTGGTCTCTCCCTTCGGGGTCTCCTGCTCCTCTCGCTGGCCGCCGGTCTGACCGGTACGGCCTCCGCGCAATCCGGCGCCGGCTGCAAGGTGGCGTACGTTGCCGCGCAGGTCGTGCTCAACCAGACGCCCGGTTATGCCACGGCCGACTCCACCTGGACCAGGGAAGTCGAGGGCTACCGGGCCGAGATCGCCAAGCTGACCGATTCGCTCAATGCGGCGGCGGCAAAGTTCGAGGAGTCGTCGGCGATGCTGTCGCCCACGAACCGCGACGCCGGGCGCAAGCGTCTCGAGGCGCAGCAGACTGCCCTCGAAGATCGGCAGCAGGAACTCTCGCAGCGCGCGGCGGCCCGCCGTCAGGAATTGCTGGCCCCCATCGAGCAGCGGGTCACCGCCATCATCGAGGGCGTGCGCGCCGAGAGCAACATCACGATGGTGTTCGACGTGAGCCAGCAGGGCTCCAACATTCTCACGGCCGACAAGGCGTGTGACCTGACCCAGCGCGTCGTCGACCGGCTCAAGGCGACGGCGGGCACGGCACCGGCGGCGAACCCCGCCGCGAAGAAGCCCTGAAGGCTCGGTCGCCGGTTGTGTTGACAGCACAGGCGGTCGCCGACCTGGTCGGTGGCCGCCTCTCTGGTCCCGGGGAGGTCGCGCTGCGTCGCTGCCGATCCCTCGAGGCCGCGGAGCCTGATGCCCTCGCGATGGCCACCAGTGGTCGCTGGGCGGCGGCCCTGGCCTCGTCGCAGGCCGGAGCGGTGCTCGTTCCTGCTGCGCTCGAGAGTGGGCCCGGGCCGGCGACGCGAATCATTGTCCGCGATCCTGCGCGAGCAATGGTGCTCGCGGCGGGGGTGCTTCACCCCGAGCCCGGCACCGGCCCGCACATCGCGACCAGCGCGCGGATTGGTCAGGGCACCGTGACACACGCCGACAGTCAGATCGGTGCCTATGCCGTGCTCGGGGCCGACGTGGTGCTGGGCGCGCGGGTGCGGATCGGCCCGCACGTCGTGATCGAGGATGGTGTGGTGCTCGGCGACGATGTCCGTCTCGATGCCCAGGTCGTGGTCCACCACGGTTCGCGCCTCGGCGCGAGGGTATGGTGCAAGGCGGGTGCGATCATCGGAGGATCCGGCTTCGGGTTCGTGTCCGATGCCAATGGTCATACGGCGGTGCCCCAGGTCGGCGGCTGCATTCTGGAGGAGGATGTCCAGGTGGGTTCGTGTTCGTGCATCGATCGCGGCTCGCTCGACGATACGGTCATCGGCCGCGGCTCGAAGCTCGACAATCACGTGCATATCGGGCACAACGTCCGGATGGGGAGCAACTGCCTGCTGATGGCAGGTGTGGGCGTCTCCGGAAGCACTCAGCTTGGCCACAGGGTCGTGCTCGCGGGGCAGTCCGGTGTTGCCGGACACCTGACCCTGGGCGATGATGTGAAGGTGGGTGCCAAGTCGGCCGTAATTTCCAGCGTCGCCGCGGGGATGTCGGTCTCAGGCTACCCGGCGCGCCCGCACCGTGAATTCCTCAAGGCGCTGGCGGCCCTGTATCGGCTGGCTCCTCACTACGACACGCTCGAGACCCTGGCGACGGAGCGACGGGATGGCTAGACGCACGCTCTCTGGTAGCGCGGAACTTACCGGAACCGGACTGCACACTGGCGCGACAACGACTGTGCGGCTTTCGGCCGGGGAACCGGGAACCGGGATCCGCTTCCGACGAAATGATCTCCCCGGTATGCCAACGATTCCGGCGCGCAGTGGGCAGGTCGACGCGACCGAGCGCCGCACCGGGCTTGCCGCAGGCACGGCGACCGTGCAGACAGTGGAGCACCTGCTTGCCGCGGCACACGCGCTGCAACTCGATGACCTGCTGATCGAGCTCGACGGTCCCGAACCTCCGATTGTCGACGGCTCGTTCCTGCCGTGGCTCGATGCCCTCGAAGCGGCCGGCATCAGTGAACGCGAGGGCGATCCCGCGATGGTCCGGGTGATGCAGCCCTTCACGGTGGAGGAAGGCGACGCCACCTACGTCGTGGCACCCGGGAAGGGACTCCGGATCACGGCCACCATCGAATGGGATCACCCGATCATCGGCCGGCAGTCGGGCAGCTTCGACATCGATGCCAGTGGCTTCCGCCGCGAGATCGCGGCGGCCCGGACTTTCGGCTTCGTCCACGAGGTCGCGGCCCTGCAGGAGCGCGGCCTGCTCCAGGGCGCGTCCCCCGAGATGGCCGTGGTGCTCTCCGAGACCGAGGTGGCGACGGGCGAGCTGCGCTGGCCCGACGAGTTCGTGCGTCACAAGATCGGCGACATTCTCGGCGACCTGGCACTCCTCGGTGCCCGGATCGAGGGACACATCATCGCCGATCGACCCAGCCATCAGGGCAACATCGCCCTCGCACGTGCGCTCGCACGCCAGTCCGTGCGCACCGATCCGACCAGCATCGATGTGAACCGGATCATGAGCGTCCTGCCGCACCGCTACCCGTTCCTGCTCGTCGACCGGATTGTCGAGATCGAGCCGGGCGTGCGGCTGGTGGGGTTGAAGAACGTGACCATCAACGAGCCGTTCTTTCAAGGGCACTTCCCGGGGCACCCCATTATGCCCGGCGTCCTGATTGTCGAGGCGATGGCGCAGGCGGGCGGAATGCTGCTGATGGATCACTTCGACGATCCGCAGTCCAAGGTGGTGTACTTCGCCGCCATCGATAACGTCAAGTTCCGCAAGCCGGTCCTGCCGGGCGATCAGCTCCGGTTCGAGATCGACGTCGTCCAGTTCCGCGGCCGCGTCTGCCGGATTCGCGGCGAAGCGTTTGTTGACGGCCGGCGTGTGTGCGAGGCGGATATGACGGCGCAGGTCGTCGACCGATGACTCAGCGCATCCACCAGACGGCGCTCGTCGACCCCGGCGCCGAGCTGGGGGTGGACCTCGAGATCGGCCCGTTCGCCATCGTCGGCCCCGGCGTGGTGGTGGGCGACGGCTGTCACATTGCCGCGCGTGCTACGCTCGAGCGCAATGTGCGACTCGGCACCGGAGTGCACGTGGGCAGCGGCGCAATCCTCGGCGGCGCCCCGCAGGACCTCAAATACCGCGACGAGGAGACCTGGGTGGAGGTCGGTGACGGGACCATCATCCGCGAGTATGCCACCATCAATCGCGGCACGGCCGCGTCGGCGCACACGACCGTTGGACGCGACTGCTTCATCATGTCCTACGTCCACCTGGCTCACGACTGTCACATCGGTGATGGTGTGATCATTGCCAACGGCACACAGCTCGCCGGGCACGTGACCATTCACGATCGCGCGGCACTCTCCGGTCTCGTGGCCGTGCATCAGTTCGTCACCATCGGGGCGCACTGCTTCATCGGCGGAGCGACCCGTGTGAGCCAGGATATTCCGCCCTATGTCAAGGCCGCCGGCAATCCGGTCGAGCTCTACGGCCTGAATTCCATCGGCTTGCAGCGTCAGGGCTTTCCTCCCGAGACCATTGCGGCCCTGAAGCGCGCCTACCGGCTGTTCTTCAATTCCGATTACAACCTTGGTCAGGCGCTCGATCGCGCCGGCACCGATCTGCCGGACCTTCCCGAAATCAAGCGCTTCCTCGACTTCGTCTCGACGTCGCAGCGGGGGCTCCCGACGTGAAGGAGCGGATACCGGTAGGCGTCGTCGGGGTCGGCGCACTCGGGCGTCACCACGCGCGCCATTTTGCGTCGATGCACGGCGCCCAGCTGGTCGGGGTGTACGACGCCGACCTCGCGCGCGCGGCCACCGTGGCGGCGGAAACGGGATGTCGGGTATTCGAGGCGCTTCCCGACCTCCTCACGGCAGTGCGCGCCGTCTCCGTTGCCGTACCGACACCTTTCCATCGCGACGTGGGGCTGGAGTGCCTCGGCCGCGGCGTCGCGGTGCTGATGGAGAAGCCGATCACCGTCACGCTCGCCGAGGCCGATGAACTGCTCGCCGAAGCGGACCGGCAGGGTGTGGTCTTCGCCGTCGGGCATATCGAGCGCTTCAATCGAGCGGTGCGCGCCGCGCAGACCCTCCTCGAGCGACCGATCTTTCTCGAAGGGATCCGGCTGGCGCCGTTTCAGCCCCGCGGCACCGACGTCGCCGTGGTGCTCGACCTGATGATCCACGATCTCGATCTCGCGAACCATCTGGTGGGCGGCGTGGCCGCAACGGATGTGCGGGCCACCGGCGTTTCCGTGCTCTCGTCCCATCTCGATATGGTGAATGCGCGGGTGGAGTTCGCTGGCGGTGCCGTGGCTTCAATGACGGCGTCGCGCGTGGCCCGCGAGCGGGTGCGACGGCTGCGGATCTTCCAGCCCTCCGGCTATATCTCGCTCGATCTCGCCACGGGAACGGGCTCGTTTATGCGACTCCGCGACGGCTGGCGCCCGGGCACCGGCAGCAGCATCGAAGAGATCGTCGAAACCGTGCCGCTGTCGGCCCCCGAGGCCGACGCACTCGGCCTCGAGCTCGCTGCCTTCGTCGCCGCGGTCCGGGGAGAACGCGCGGCAATCGTCAGCGCCGCAGAAGGTCGCAGCGCCCTGGCGCTCGCGATCGAAGTCACGGCCGCGGTCCAGCGCGCTCCGGTTCCCGCCCTCGGCCGATGACTCCGCGTATTCTCGTCCTGGCGGGGGAGCCTTCGGGTGACCTCCACGGCGGACACGTCGTCGCAGCGCTCCGGGCACGGTTTCCCGAGGCCACGATCGACGCGGTCGGCGGACCGAGAATGGCGGCCGCGGGCGCCACGATTCGTCGATCCATCGAAGGGCTCTCCGCGATGGGCCTGGTCGAAATTCTCGACAAGCTCCCCGCGCACTGGCGCCTCCTGCGTTCCCTCCGGCACGATTTCGATCATCGCCGCTACGACCTGATCATTCCGGTCGATTATCCGGGGTTTCATTTGCGCGTGGCCGAGTCGGCCCGGCGAGCGGGCATCAAGGTGCTCTGGTATATCGCCCCGCAGTTCTGGGCCTGGCGACCGGGTCGCGCACAGCGATTCGCGCGGGCCGTCGATCGGCTCGCTGTCATCCTGCCGTTCGAGTCGAGGTTCTTCAGTGCCGTCGGCATTGCGACCGATTATGTCGGGCATCCGCTCGTCGACCGGGGAACGGCGCCCACGCGTGCGGCAGCCCGTGCATCGCTCGGCCTCCCGGAGAATGCGCGCGTGCTGGCGCTCTTTCCTGGTTCGAGGCGGGGCGAGATTCACCGGCTCTGGCCGGCCTATCGTGACGCCGCGCGCCGGCTGCTGGTGGCTGGTGATTGTACCCACGTCCTGGTCGCCGCAACTGCCGATGGCTGCTACGCTGACACCGAAGGCCTCACCCTGGTCACCGACGGCACGGAACGTGTCCTTGCCGCCGCCGACGCGGCGCTCGCGAAGTCGGGGACCACGACCCTCGAAGCCGCGCTTGCCGATGTGCCGATGGTTGTGGCCTATCGACTGAATCCGCTGACGTTCCGGATTCTGCGGTCACTCGTCACCGTACGCTGGGCGTCGCTGGTGAACCTGGTCGCCGATCGCGAGATCGTCCCCGAGCTGATGCAGGGGCAGGTGACCGCCGACGCGCTCGTGGCGGCGGTGCGCCCCCTCCTCGATCCATCCGGGACAGCGGCCGGCGACCAGCGACGCGGGTTTGCGGAGGTGCGTGCGCGACTCGGGGGCCCGGGCGCGAGTGATCGACTCGCAGCGCTCGCCGGGCAGATGCTTGCCGCGTGATCATTCCGGTCCCCGCGAGTCTGGTCCGCGTTGTGGGCGGACCCCTGGTGCGCGCCCTGGCCGGCTCGTGGCGGGTGCGCTTGCACCACGCCGCGCATTGGCACTCGCTCCAGCGGAGCGACACACCATACATCTTCCTGCTGTGGCACGAGGCCCTCTTGCCACTGCTCTGGCAGCACCGGGGTCAGGGGATTGCCATCGTGGTGAGTGAGGCACGGGAAGGGCGCTACCTGGGCGAATTTGCCACCCGGATCGGATACCGGCTCCTGCCCGGTTCGTCGACGCGAGGAGGGCTGAGTGCGCTGCGCGGAGCCGTGCGGCTGCTGCACGACCGCGTACCCGTGGCGTTCACCCCCGACGGCCCCCGTGGACCGAGGCGAGAGGTGAAGCCCGGCATCGTCCGCGCGGCGCAGCGCGTTGGCGCCCAGATCCTGCCGTTGCACGCCGAGGTCGAT
>JAZJZU010000104.1:0-7286 GCA_040389605.1 Gemmatimonadota bacterium | reverse complement strand
CGCCCTCATATTCCAGGATCGCGACCTCGATGGTCCCGCCATCGATGGTGAGCGTCTGGATGCCGCGATAGACACCGATCCCGTGTTCCAGGTGCACCACGTAGTCGCCCAGCGCGAGCGCACCCGTAACGGTACCGGGCGCGGCCTGGCGATAGCGCCGTGAGCGACGCAGCCGGCGCGCACGCCGGAAGATCTCGTGGTCGGTGAGCACGCGCAGCGTGGGCATCACGAAGCCCCCGTCGAGCGCACCCACTACCAGCGAGGTGCCTGCGGGGCGGAAGCCATTCTCCTCGAGCAGTTCGTCGAGTCGCTCGCGCTGTCCCTCATTATCGCAGAGGATGAGCGTCGGCGTCCCGTGTCCGAGCATTGCCCGCAGCCGCCCGAGGTCGCGGTCGACGCGATCCGGTGGGAAGAAGCCGATCTGGAAATCGGCGCTTTCGTCCGCAACCACCATCCGGGCGAACTGCGCGCGCCGGGTGCGCCACACGGCGGGGTCGACGAAGATGGCATCGCGCTTCGGGACGTCCTCGCCGAGGCGGCGTGCGATTTCGAGGTGGTGTTCGGCCTCGCGCCAGGCGCGATCGACCTCTTCCTCATCCGGATGGGGTGCTTCTTCGAACAGCAGCGTGTCGGCCGGGAGCAACTCCAGGAGCGAGCGTCGCTCCACGGGAGCATCGAGTGTCCCACTGTCTCGCACGGCCAGCGACGTGATCGGCAACACCGTGACATCGGGAAGCTCGGCACCCGACCGTTGCGTGGTCAGGTCGAACGCCCGGATCGACGAGATGTCGTCGCCCCACCACTCAAGGCGGGCCGGCGCCGGCATCCCGAATCCATAGACATCGATGATGCCGCCGCGAACCGAGTACTCCGCGACCTCCGCCACGGCCGCGACTCGCTGGTATCCCATTTCTTCGAGTGCAGCAGTCACTTCGCCCAGCGGTCGCGCATCGCCAACCGCGAGCTGCAGCCGGAGCTTCTCCAGTGCCGCGGGCACCGCCGTGCGCTCGGCGCTGGCGCGCGCCGTGGTGACCAGCACCCGCAGCTCTCCGCGCAACAACGCCGCGAGGGTCTCGATGCGTTCGCCGGCAATCTCGAAATGGGGTTCGTCCTCGCCGAGCGCCTCGCGCTGGGGGTAGAGTGCGACACCCGAGCCGGCGAGATGCTGCAGGTCGGTGAGCCAGCGTTCGGCATCGGCCGGCGTGGTCGTCACCACGAGCACGAGGCGACCGGCCCCAACGCGCTGCGAGAGCCAGGTTGCGAGGACGGCGCGCGACGACCCGGGCAACCCGGAAAGCGACAGCGTGCTTCCGCGCACGGGCAACCGTTCCGCCAGCGCCCGGACGGTCGCACAGCGGTCAAAGGCATCAAGAATGGGACGCAGCGTCATTCAGTTCCGTCGGCCCGCGCGGCCGGCCAGGCCGGTTTCCGCGAGAGCACAGCAAAGCGCCAGGAGAAGCAGGAGGCCGCGCAGGTCGCCGCGACTTCCCGCCGAGAACGCACGTCGCGGCCCCGCGTCGAGCGAAGCCACGGTCGCGTTGCCCCAGAGGGCACGAACATCACGATCTGGCGCACGCGTGAGGTCGGATTCACGGCGGTCGACAGAGACGGTGACGGCGCCCAAGGTATCGCCTCCGCCCGTGAGGTGGTACACCCCGGTGGTCCTGGCGCGCCAAGTTGCACCGCCCTCGACCGGCTGCGAGGCGCCCCCCTCGACCACCGCCGTCGCCCGCTCAGGGAGGCGCAGCGCCTCTCCGGGAGCAAGCTGGGCCAGCGCGAGGGCACCCTGTGCGGCCCGACCAACTGTCGCGTCGAGAAAGGGCAGGAAGGCGGCCGAAAGCGGTAATGCCGTCCACGCGGTATCGAGTCGCGACCCGAGCAGGAGCACATTGCCGCCCTGGACCAGCCAGGGTTCGCCAGCCACCGTCACCAGCGTTTCACCGCCGCTGCCCTGTCGCTCGAGGCGCACCCGCCGGGAGATGCGCTCGCCGGATGGCAGCATCGCGCCGCTGTCGCTTTCGACGGCAGTCCCGACTGGCATTCCGTAGCGCCAGACCGAGCCGCGCGCTGCGAGTGCACGGTTCAGCGCGCCGAGCTGCGCCGCATCGGAAGGTGGCATCACCACACTCGGCCCGCTTCCCAGTGCACCAAAGCGCACACCCTCGCCGGCGCGAACCCGACCATCGGCTCGCAGCACATCCATCGCGGCTGCGACGAAGCGTTCGTCCGCATCCCAGTGTACCGCGGGAGGTGGGGCCACGCGCACCGCGAGACTGCGTGCGTCGTCGAGTCGCAACTCGTCGGGCGGAAGCGCCACGGTGACAATCGACCAGCCGGGTGCGAGTCCGTTCACCCGCTGGGTCACGGGAACCCCTGGTGTCACCAGCAGTTCGCGCGGGCCACGGCCAGGAATCGTCAGGGTGACGGGAATGGCGGCGGAATCGGCGGCCGCGACCGAAAAGGTGACCCATCCCCCGTCGGCGCCCCACGGTTGCGCGCTGCTCGACAGGGAGACCACGCTGCGATTTCCCGGCGCATCGACAGTGGGACGCAGCACCAGCACATCGCTTCCGGGGCGCGCTGCGCCGAGGGCGCTGCGCTGGATGTCACTCACGACCACGACTTCTCCGCGACGGCCAGAGCCGCGGATCAGGTCGCGACCAGTGCTCACGGCCACTCCGAGGTCGAGCCGCCCCGCAGCGACCGTCAGGGCATCGAGCTGCGTTCCCAGCTCGGCGGCGCTCCCACCGCGCGCATCACCGTCTGCCGTCAGCAGCCAGAGCCGGTCTTCGGCGCTCGCGCGAGCCAGCACCGCGCGGGCCGATCGCACGAGCGCGCTGAGCAGTGGCTCGCCATCGACCACGGCTCCGCTGCTGGCGGAATTGTCCACGACCAGGACCAGCGCACTGGGCGCGTGACGACCGACTCCACCCCGAACGGTCATTCCCGCTGCCGCGAGCACGAGGGCCACGACCACGAGCGTGCGCAGCACAAGGAGCAGGAGGTGCCGAAGTTTGATGCGACGACGATGGTCTCGCGTGGCGTCTTCGAGGTATCGGACCGCCGGAAATGCGACCTCGGGTGGTTCGCGCCGCTGGACCAGATGCAGAAGAATCGGGACCGCAGCGGCAAGCAGCCCGAGCAGCATCCACGGCGCGGTAAAACCGATCATGCGTCGAGCGCGCGGCCGAGTGCCACGCCGAACGGGAGATCGGTCGGCACCAGGGCGTAGCGCATTCCGGCAGCGCGGAGCGACAGCTCCCACGCCCGCACCACGCCCTGCACGGTGCGCTGGTAGGCGTCACCCCACTCTGACGGTGCCAGCGTGACGGCCTTGCCGCTTTCGGGGTCGCGGAAGCGGGTCTCATCTCCGCGTGCCAGGGCAAGCTCGCCCGGATCCGCGATGTGCAGCACGAGCACCTCGTGGCCACGGTGGCGCAGGAAGCGCAGCGCCTTGAGCGTCAGTTCACGATCGAGCAGCAGGTCCGAAATGAAGACCACCATTCCGCGACGGCGGAGCGCGCCGACGACCTGCTGCAACGCCGTGTCGGCGGCCGTCCCCAGCCCCGGGCGCGTCGCGGCCAGCAGCCCGGCGAGCTGATGCCAGTGGGCCACCCGGGCGCGCGCGGGCAGGATGGACTGAACCTGTTCGTCGAAGGTGACCAGGCCGGCGGCGTCGCGCTGTCGCACCAGCACAAGCGCCAGGGCCGCAGCGAGGCGGGCGGCATAGTCGAGCTTGGTCAGGCGATCTTCGGCACCGCGCCAGGCCATCGATGCGCTGGCATCGAGCACGAGCATCGCGCGCAGGTTCGTCTCTTCTTCGAACTGCTTGACATAGAGCTTATCGGTCCGGCCCAGGAGCTTCCAGTCCACATAGCGCGGCTCGTCGCCCGGCTGGTATTGCCGGTGCTCCGCGAACTCCACCGAAAAGCCGCGACGAGGGGAGCGGTGGAGCCCGGCGAGAAACCCCTCGACGATGCCGCTCGTCACCACTTCCAGGCCGCCCAGTCGGGCGACTTCGGCGGGCTGAAGGAGGTCGGGGCGGGTGCTTCGGTCGCGTAGTATCTTTGGCAGCTGGCTTTTCCCCTGCGAGATGCGCTCTCAACGGTTCATTCGATCCCGGAGTTTCGCCTGATGCGACGTCACCTGGTTCCTGCGGCCCTGCTCGCGGTGCTGCTCCCCTCGCTCCTCGGAGCGCAGAAGCCCAAGGATATCAAGAAGGCGGCGGCGCTGATCACGCCCAAGGCCGTGCTCGAACGAATCTCCGTGATCGCCGACGACTCGATGGGCGGCCGCAACACTCCGAGTGCAGGCCTCGAGAAGGTCGCAATCTATCTCGCCGACAACTATCGGAAGTGGGGGCTTCTCCCCGCTGGCGACAACGGGACCTATTTCCAGCGCTACACGATGGTCAAGCGCGCGGCTGACCTGACCGCCTCATACCTCGAAGTCAACGAAATGGGCACCGTCAGCCGGTACCGCTTCGACAAGTGGGCCTTTCCGTCCGGCCCGATGACGGGCACGCCCATCACCTCCCCGGTGCGGATCCTGGCCGGCCCGGTCACGCCGCAGACGCTTGAGCCACTCACGCTCACTGGCCAGATCGTCCTGTGGGTGCAGGACGCGGCAAGAGCGGCGGACAACAGCGTGCTCAACCGGGCGCTGGTCGCAAAGGCCCCCGCGGCGATCCTGATCCTCACGAACCAGAGCCCCACGGTATTCAATGCCCTGTTTGCCCAGAGCCGGACCGGCGGGCGCGGGGCGCTGGACGGCTTCCCGGCACGAGGAATCCCGACGCTCACGATGCAGGACTCGATCTTCGCAGGCGATCCCCAGGCCGCGAACCGCCCCAACTGGAACGACCTCCGGATGTCGAACACTCCGGTAGTTATGGATGCCCCGGACGGCGTATCGGCCACGCTGGTGCTGAAGGACGTGGAGCTGTCACGGTTCACGGCACCCAACGTGGTGGCAATGGTCCGGGGCAGCGACCCGACGCTCCGGAATGAATACGTGGTCTTCTCGGGCCATATGGATCACGTGGGCACTGCCGATGATGGCGTGGGCGGTTGCCGGCCATTCACGCGCCCCGACAACACCGTCGACAACATCTGCAACGGCGCCGATGACGACGCCTCGGGCACCACCGGCATTCTCTCCGTCGCCGAGGCCGCCGCGAAGCTGAAGACGAAGCCGAAGCGCTCGATCGTGATCCTGAATGTCTCGGGAGAGGAGAAGGGGTTGCTCGGTTCGGCCTGGTTCGCCGCACACCCGACGCTGCCGCTCGACAAGGTCGTGGCGGACATCAATATGGATATGATCGGCCGCAATGCCACCGACTCGATCGTCGTGATCGGCAAGGAGCATTCCGATCTCGGCGCGACGCTCGCGGGCGTGCAGGCGCAGCACCCCGAACTCAAGCTCGTGGCCGCCGATGACATCTGGCCGGAACAGAGCTTCTATACCCGCTCCGACCACTTCAACTTCGCGCGCAAGGGCGTGCCGGTGCTGTTCTTCTTCAACGGGACGCATCCGCAGTATCACCGCGCCGACGATGAAGTGAAGCTGATCGACACCAGCAAGCTCGCGCGCGTGGCGCAGCTCGGCTTCTACTTCGGCGTCGAGATTGCGAACAACCCCGTGCGCCCGAAGTGGAACCCCGAGTCGTACCAGTTGATCGTGGTCGAGGGGAAGACGCCGCCGGCCGTGAAGAAGGCGGGAAGCTGATGTCGGAGGATGCCGGCTCCCTGGCGAGTTTCAACGCCTTTCGCACCGAGATGAACGAGCTCATCCTGGGCGCCGGCAACCTCACCATCAATCGCTTCTTCGCGCTCGACAATCGCGCCTATGAACCGGGAGCGCTGGGGGCGAAGTCCAAGGAAATGCTCGGGCTGGTTGCGAGCCTCGTGCTGCGGTGTGACGACTGCATCACCTACCACGTCGTGCGCTGTCACGAAGAGGGTGTGACTCGCGAAGAATTTCTCGAAATATTCTCGGTGGGGCTGGTGGTGGGTGGATCGATCGTGATTCCCCACCTGCGTCGGGCCTTCGCGCGGCTCGAGGAGCTCTAGCTGGCGCGGCGCCTTGTGTCGCGCAGCTTCCGGCGACGCGGTTGAGCCTCCGCAAACCCCGGGATCCGTGCCGCGCACGGCGCGGCACGAGCGGGCGTGGGGGCGAGATCCCCGCGTCGCAGGTCAGCCCTCCGGCGCGACTTCCTTGCGCGTCAACAGCACGCCGCTGACCACGAGCACACCACCGATCAGGTGAGCGAGGCCTGGCCGCTCACCGAGCGCAACCATCGCGATGACCGTGGCGACAACCGGAACAAGCGTGTTGTAGGCCACGGTGCGCGCCGCTCCAAGCTTGGCCACCCCACGATTCCAGAGGATGTAGGCCGCAATCAGCGAGAGCAGCGCGGCGTAGAGCGTGCCACCCCACCCCGCCAGCGAAACCCGCGACCAGTCGGTATCTCGAAGCGACGGCAATCCGATCAGGACCAGCCCCGGTGTGCCCGTGTACAGCGTCCACGCCGTCAGCCGCAGCGACGAGATCGGCAGCTTCCAGCTCCGCAGCATCAGCGTGTACGCCGCCCAGGTGATCACCCCGCCAAAGAGCAGCAGCTCGCCGGTGCCGATGCCGCCGTGCAGCGTGCCGCCCCGGGCGAAGACCACGATGATGACGCCGATTGTCGCCAGGACGATCGCGATCTTCTGGCGCGTGCTCACCTTCTCGATGCCCAGCAACGAGGCCGCGACGATCACGATCACCGGCATCGCCGCGAGGATCAGTGAACTCTTGGTGGCCGAGGTGCGGTTGAGGCCCTCGACGAAGAACACCTGATAGAGGGTGTTGCCGATCACGCCGAGGAGGATCAACGGCCGAAGGGTGCCGGGCGGGAGCGGAGCCGGCCCCTCGACCCGCCGGACGATGAACCAGATCACCACGGTGGCCAGGACGAACCGGAGCGCCGTGAAGGCGAGTGGTTCGATCTGGGTAAAGGCCAGCTTCGTCGCGGTGAAGTTGCCACCCCAGAAGAGGGTGACGAGCAGCATCCCGGCATTGGGGGAGAGTCGGGATTCGGCGGTGGATGTCATGGCCGAATATAGGAGCCGGGCGCACCGGGCGAAGGGTGCCGACCCGGCCGAGGTCGGCCGACCCCCCTCCCCCTCTATATTTGCGCCATGAACCAGGACCGCATCCGCAACTTCTGCATCGTCGCCCATATCGATCACGGCAAGTCGACACTCGCCGACCGCATGATCGAAAAGACCGGAACACTCCAGAAG
>JAZJZU010000103.1:5973-22225 GCA_040389605.1 Gemmatimonadota bacterium | reverse complement strand
CGATTGGCGCGTCGCGCTGTTCACCCTCGCGCTCAGCCTGCTCACGGGGGCGGTGTTCGGCGTGTTGCCGCTCGCGCGAGTGAACCGGATGAACCTGTCGAACGAGCTTCGCGAAGGGTCGCGCGGTGCAAGTGACGGCCGAAGTGGCAAGCGGGGGCGCACGCTGCTGGTGATCACCGAGATGGCGCTCGCGGTGCTGCTGGTGATTTCGGCCGGGCTGACGATCCGCTCGTTCGTGAACCTGCTGCAGATCGATCCGGGCTTCAATGCGCGCGGGGTCCTGACGATGCGCGTGTCATTGCCCAACGCGACCTACCAGGACCCGACGTCAGTCGAGAATTTCTACCATCAGCTGGGCGAGCAGGTGCGCGCACTCCCCGGCGTGCAGGCAGCAGGCTTTGGCCGACTGCTGCCGCTCGCCTCGGAGATGGGCGATGCCGGGCTCGCGGTGGAATCGCATCCGGTGCCGGCCGGCGTCCCCGGCTATCAGGCCGACTGGCAGGCGGTCTCGCCCGGCTATTTCGAGGCGATGCAGATGAAGCTCGTCGCCGGACGCTTCATCGACGCCACCGACACGCGCGACGGACTGCAGACCATCGTGATCAACCAGACCCTCGCGAAGGAGTATTTCCCGGGCGAGAATCCTCTCGGACAGCGGATCCGGGTTGGCGGCCAGGATCGTCCCTGGCGCGTGGTCGTGGGAATCGTGGGCGACTACCACCACAACGGCCTCACGGCTCCGTTCAAGCGGGCGTTCTTCGTGCCCGCTGACCAATGGGTCAATTCCTACGGCCAGCCTCGTCGTGCGATGACGCTGATTGTGCGCACGTCGGCCGACCCGCAGGGGTTGATCGCGCCGATTTCCGACATCTCCCGGCGCCTCGCGCCGGATGTGCCGATGACCCAGGTCACGACGATGGGTGCCGTGCTCAGTGCCGCCACGCAGGAACAGCGCTTCACGATGGCGCTGATGGCGGGGTTCGCGCTGCTCGCGCTGATCCTGGCGGCGGTCGGGATCTACGGCGTGCTGTCCTATTCCGTGAGTCAGCGAACCCGGGAGATCGGCATCCGCCTGGCACTCGGCGCAGAGGTGCGATCGGTCCGCGCCCTCGTGCTGCGTCAGGGGATCGCGCCTGCGTTGGTCGGGATCGGCCTCGGAGTCGTCGCGGCCCTGCTGCTCACCCGCTTCCTGGGTTCCATGCTCTATGGCGTGGCGCCGGTTGATGCCGTCACCTTCCTGACGATTCCGCTCCTCCTGCTGGCCGTGGCGGCGGGCTCGGTGCTGGTGCCGGCCGTCCGTGCCAGTCGGGTCGAACCGGTGGAGGCCCTGCGGGGGGAATAGCGCGGCGGCGGGGGTGGGGGGCGGCGCGATATATATTGTCCGATTGCCGGGGCCGACAATGGCGGTGATAGTCGGGCCGGATGCACCCCCCTGACGAGGTTGCCCCGATGGCCCTGCTCTCGCCCTACCGATCACTCTCGGCACCGCGCCGCGTTGCCCTCGTGGCGCAGGAAATTGCCGCGAGCCGCGACGCTCGCGATGGCTATATCCAGAAAGTTGTGGCCAAGGGGGGCGGCTTCCGGGCCGAGAAGCTGCGGCAGTGGCAGCCCGAGCAGCTGGCGCGCGAGATCGTCCGGCACGGCCTTGAATCGCTGCAGGACGAACTCGGCCTGCTCCAGATGCTCTACGTGGAGCTCGAGCCGGGGCTGCAGGTCGCCTTTCTCGAGGCGGCCGGCGTGAAGCACGATGGGGCGCTGATTCCAGAGGAATTGCAGCCGCCGTTTGCGCCCGCCGACAAGGTCCGGACCGCAGCGGAGGCGCTGCTGCGTGATTTTGGCGAAGATGCCCGGCATTACCTGCGGACCATCGCACTCTACAACACCGATGCCTGGCCAGGATTGACGGCGTTCTTGAGGGAGACGGAACCGGCGACAGAGTAAGTGCGCTGGTGGTTCCCACTTTGGCAGCTCCTCCCCCTGAGGTCGTGATGCCCAGAACACTCTCCAAGAGCGATTTCAAGCTCGCCAGCAGTTGCCCGACGAAGCTCTTCTACAAGGAGCACGGGTACCCGCAGGCGACCGACGGCAATCCCTACATCGAGATGCTGGCCGACGGCGGCTATATGGTGGAGCAACTGGCCCGGTTGCTCTATCCTGATGGCATCGAGCTGCGTTACGGCGGCGACCCCGTCGGTGACGCGTCGGCAACGGCCACGATGCTGGAACAGGAGTCGGTCACGCTGTTCGAAGCCACGCTGCTGAGCAACTGCAAGCTGGCTCGCGTCGACATCCTGCGGAAGCGGGGCCGGCGGCTGGAACTCATCGAGGTAAAGTCATCGTCGTTTGACGGCGCGGCGACCGCGTCGTGGCCGAACGGCCCATTTCGACGGAAGACGGCCGCCGCCAGCATCCTGACTGACTGGGTCCCCTATCTCCAGGACGTCGCATTCCAATATCTGGTATTGCAGGAGCTCTACCCCGACCTCGAGATCGTTCCCCACTTGCTGCTGGTCGACAAGTCGAACACCACGTCGATCGAGGCGCTGCCAAACCAGTTCGACATTCGTCGCGATGTTGTTGTTGATGGTCGGCGGAAAGATCTGGACGTGCGATTTACCGGCGACCCAGCCACCCCTGCCGCCAGCGAATTGTTGCGCTGCTTTGATGTTAGTGGAGAGGTCGCCGAACTGCTGCCCGACCTCACGGCCTCGGTCGAGGAACTGCTCGCGCTGTATGGTGACAAGGATGTGCGCCGCGTGCAGCAGCAGATCGACTGGAATTGTCGTGCCTGCGAATTCCGGGTGGGGGCCGACCAGCGTCCGAGCGGTTTCCGGGAGTGCTGGGGGCCGCTGGCCGACGTTACGCCGCATCTCTTTGAACTGTATGCATTCGGCGCACAAAAGCAGGGAGGAGAGCGCACCGCCGATCGGATGATTCGCGACGGACGCGTGAGCCTGCTGGATGTCGATGTCGACGGCCTGCTGAAGGCTGATGGCACGCCGTCGGCCGCGTCCGTACGGCAACGGATCCAGATTGAACAGACCCATACCGGCACCCCCTGGATCGGCGACGGACTCGGCGCGGCAATCGGTGCGTGGGAGTACCCGCTGCATTTCATCGACTTCGAGACGTCCGCGATGGCGCTTCCGTATCACGCGGGAATGCGGCCGTACGAGATGGTGGGGTTCCAGTGGAGTTGCCATACGGTTGACAGCGCCGGGGCGACGCCGGTGCATACCGAGTGGTTGAACAATCGTGATAGCTGGCCCTGCCTCGAATTCGTTACGTCATTGCGGAATGCGGTGGGCGAGCAAGGCACCGTACTGATGTGGTCGCACCACGAGGGCACCACGCTCCGGAAGATTCAGGATCAGATGAACCGCTACGGCGTGGGTAATGCAGATACTCGTGCGTGGCTCGACCGGATGGTCGGTGGGGGCGACGTTTCTGCTCGACTCTTTGACATGAACAAGCTCTGTCGCGATGAGTTCTTTGTACCAGGGATGGGAGGGCGCACGAGCATCAAGGTCGTGCTCGATGCACTCTGGACGGCGGATGCCGTGATGCGCCAGCGGTTTGCCGAGTGGATGCGGGATGACAAGTTCCGGGTTGGAGAGGATGAAGGCCCCTACGAATCACTGCCGCCGGTCACGGTGGGTGATGTCGAGCTCGAAGTCTTTGAGGGAACCGGCGCAATGCGAGCCTATCAGGCGATGCTGTACGGGGCGGAACGCCACGACGCCGAACTGGTGGCGGCCTATCGTGATCTGCTGTTGCGGTATTGCAAGCTTGATACGCTCGCGATGGTGCTGATCTGGGACCACTGGGCGCGGGTCGCGAAGTGAGCGGGCAGGCGGCGGTGTGCCGGGCTATTTTTGATTGCACCACATACCCCAACCGGTTCCCATCCATGTCCCGACGCCTGCTGCCCATTCTTGCCCTGCTGGCCTGTTCCCCGGCCCCCAAGGCGGCCGATACACCCCCGGCCGCGCCAGCGCCTCCCACCGCGAATGGTCCGGCGTCGCCGGTCGCTGCGGCCTTCCTCTGCGCCGACTCCAGCCAAGTCTTTGCGCTGTTCCGCGCGGATTCGGCCGGCCATTCCGAGGTGGCACTCGCCGTCAACGACGACCGGCTCCACCTGCCGCAGGAGATCTCGGCCTCCGGCGCACGCTACGGCGACTCGACCACGACGTTCTGGAACAAGGGCGACAGCGCCACCTTCACCTGGCGCGGCAAGACGACCACCTGTCACGTCGTGAAGTAGCGATGGCCGGGAAGGACCCCACCCGACTCGGCGGCTCGCGGAAGCGGCGAGTCGACCCGCACGCGGCCCTCGCGCGAGAACTGCGCACGCGTCACCAGCGCCTCGCCCGGCTCGTGGAGCTTACGCACCCGCTGGAGCGCACCGTACCGGACGCGCGCCCGCTCACACACCTCGCGGTGCGCACCATCGTTGCGCAACTGGTGTCGGCCCCCGCCGCTCGCACCATCATGGGGCGACTGATCGAGGCTCACGGCGACATCGAAGGGATCGTCACCTGGGCGATGAGCGTGCCCGACGACGCACCACCGATGCACTCGCTCTCGCGCGCGAAGCGGAAGGCAATCGCACACTGGGGCCGCTTCATTGCCACGGAAGGCGATCCGCGGGAGCGCTGGGGCTCACTGCCCGCCGACGAACTCGTGCGCGAGATCACCAAGCTGCGCGGATTCGGCGTGTGGAGTGCCCAGATGCTCGCGATCTTCGGATTCGGTCACCCCTGCATCTGGCCCGAGGGCGATGCCGGTGTGATGCGCGCGGCGCGGGTGGTCTTCAAGGGGATGCGGCGACCGACCATCCGCCGGCTGATTGCCGGCCACGAGAGCCACGTCGCAATCTGTTGCTGGGCACTGCTGGATACCCAGAAACTGGCGGAATTCTAGCCACAAGATCGATGATCGATGATCGATGATCGATCATCGATTAGTTTTCACTCAACCTCTTCAGGATCTCGTAATGGATACCCTTCCCGAACTGCTGCAGATCTTCGGCTTGCTGGCCATCTTCGTGGTGACCTTTGTGGTTGCCAATGGCGCCGCCCGCCTGCGGGGTTTCAGGGACTGAGTTGCGATCAGGGCGCCGTCAGCAGGGTGAAGCGCCAGGCGCCTGTGCTGGCCTCGATCTCGCCCAGCGGGACCGGGAATGAGAGGGACGGCCCGACCTGTTGCGGGTCCGTCACCCGGAAGACCTTGAGCAATGCACCGGCTGACCAGCGCCAGTAGCCGTACTCCTGCGGTGTGCCCTCGGTCGTGATGGAACAGTTGCACTTGACCGCATTCTCCCGCAGCGGAAAATCGGCGAGCACTTTCTGGCTGCTGAGGTTGCGCAGCACCGGGTTGAAATAGACCCGCCCATCGGCCATCACGTTCCTGATCACCAGCGGAATCGCCCCGGTCGGATCGAGGATCGGGGCATAGGATTCCGTCAGCGTCTCGCCCCGACCATTCGGAGCCGGCATTCGCCACGAGAGTGTGAGCGTGGGCGTCAGCGGCCGCTCGATGGTTGCCGATCCACCACCGCCGGCAGTGCCCACGACCACGCCATTCTGAAGCACTTCCACCGGGTAGGCCAGGTTGTTGGTCACTTCGATCCGGAACCGCGCCTGGTCGAGGGTGGTGACCCGCACCAGCGCCTGACCACTCACGCCACCCACGGTGGCGATGATGGTGCTCTCACCCACGCCGACAGCGGTGACCTTCCCGGTCCCATCGACGGTGGCCGCATCCGGATTGAAGCTGCTCCAGGTGACCGGCCGGTTGAGCACCGCATCACCAAACTCATTGATGGCCGTGAGGGTCATCTGCTTGGTGCTGCCGGGGATCAGGATGGCCGTGTCAGGCTTGACCGTGACCGATGCAACATTGGCGGGAATCACCGAGAGGGTGATCGTTCCCGTCTTGCCGCCCGTGGTGGCGCTGATGGTGAGCGGTCCACCAGGCGCGAGTCCCAGGACCAGCCCGGTGGGCGTGACAACCGCCACCGATGGATCACTGCTGGTCCAGGTCAGGTCGCGCGTGACCAGCTTGTCGTCGAGGTCCCGCACCTCGGCCTGCACGCGCAGGGTATCGCTCTCCTTCAGGGTCACCCGCGAGACCGTGAGGATCACGCTGTTGACCGGACCCGACTGTACCGTGACGGCCGTGAACGCTGATCGTCCGCCGGCGCTGGTGGTGATGGTCGCGAGGCCGGGGAGCAGGGCAGTGATGACGCCGGTCGCGGAAACAGAGGCAATGCTGGGCGCAGAACTGAGGAAACCGAAACTCACACCCGAGATGGTCGCGTTGGCACCATCGAATGCGGTGGCCTGGAGCTGGCGCGTGGTCCCCGCCTCAAGCGAGACGGCACTCGGGGTCACCGTGATATGGTCCACGGCCGGATTGGACTGGGTGGCCCCGCCCCCGCAGGCCAGGGTCAGGAGTGCAACGAACTGGGTACCACGGCGCATCAAAATCCTCGGGGCGAAGTAGGGCCAGCACCAAATCTACCGGTTCCGGGGGTCGGAGGGGATCGGATCCGCTCCGGGGCGTGTGGGGGGTTCATCCTGCGGCGGGGGCTGGCCGTATATTCACCGGACACACCTGAGCAGGCTCACGTCCGACCTGGCGGCAGGCCGACACCTTCGTGACCGACAAGCTTCTCGACGATCTCAAACTGGCCCTTGGCGACGCCTACACCATCGAGCGGGAACTGATGGGGGGCGGGATGAGCCGCGTCTTCGTGGCAATGGAGCACGCCCTCGGCCGGGAAGTGGTCATCAAGGTGCTCCCGCTTGAGCTGGCCGCCGGGGTAAATCGCGACCGCTTCCGTCGTGAAGTGCAGCTCGCCGCTCGACTCTCCCATCCCTACATCGTTCCGTTGCTGCACGCTGGCGAACACGGCGAGCTGCTCTGGTTCACGATGCCGTTCATTCCGGGGGAGTCGCTCCGCAATCGGCTCGAGCGGTCGGGCCCGTTGAGTGTGCCCGAAACGCTGCGGCTCCTGCACGACACGGTGGAGGCGCTGGCCTACGCGCACTCGCGCGGCGTGATCCATCGCGACATCAAGCCGGGCAACATCCTCTCGGATGGCCAGCACGCGATGGTGACGGACTTCGGCGTGGCCAAGGCGCTGAGCGCATCGATGCCGCTCGGTGGCATCGCCGGGCACACGACCTCGGGAATGGCGATCGGTACACCTGCTTATATGGCGCCGGAGCAACTGGCCGCCGATCCATCGGCCGACCATCGCGTCGACATCTATGCCGTGGGGTTGCTCGCCTACGAACTGCTGACCGGGGCGAGTCCGTTCGCGGCCGCATCGCCGACCGCGACGATGACCGCGCAACTCACGCGCACCCCGGAACTGCTGCACCTCTCGCGTCCCGAAGTGCCTCCAGCCCTCTCGGCGCTGGTGCAGCGCTGTCTCGCCAAGGATGCCGAAGATCGGCCACCTGACGCGGCGACGATCCTTGCCGATCTGGAGCGGATCTCGGGAGCCATCGCAGCCGACACCCATCGGTCGATCTCCTCGGAATCGGATGTGCGGGTCCTTGCGCCGGCGGCCACGTGGCCGCTGGTGCTCGCAACCGGAGGCGTGATTGCACTCGTGGCCGCCGGGGTCTGGTTCGGCAATCGCGGCACGCCCACACCGGTGCCTCCGGTACAGCACGACACGGTCACGCGACTCGTGGGGCGCGACACCAGCGGGGCGTCGATTCCGCTCCCTGCCGCGAGGCCGATGACCCACGCCGATTCACTCCGCATTGCCCAGGCGCTGCGCGGAGAGCTCGAGCAGGTCGATCCGAAATACCAGGCCAAGGAGCGCGCCAACAGTCTGGCGAACAGCGAGCTTTCGCTGGAGCGGCAACTGGCCACCACCGACTCGCTGGTACGAGTCCGGATCGCAGAGTTCACGGGAGTCCGCCGCGGCAGTCGCACCGCCCCGGCGTCACCCGAACCGGCCCCGGGTACTTCCGATTCCAGGGCCACCAGTGCGTTGAGCGTGGTGACTTCCACCGGGCCGCGACGCGTGATGGTGGTGATGTCGCCACCGAGAGGTGAAACCGATTCGGCATTGCTGGCACTCAACGAGCAGGCCGCGAAGGAATTTGCCCGGCGGCTGAGCGCGATGGGGGGCTGGGACGTGCTCACCGTCGACCGGTTGCAGGGGATGGGCGGAAATGAATTTCAGGGCGCCGAGGCGATGGTGACGGTCGGGCTCTCGCACACCCAGCGGTCGCCCGATTCCACCTACTTGCGGATCGGGGTGCGGAACCTGACGCCCGGTTCCTCGTTCGGCTACCGCGTCGTCACCAGCGATCCCGTGGCGAAGCCCACCAATCTCGAACCGTTCCGGGTGAAGATGAATGAAGCGCTCGGACTCCTCCGGGACCTCAGGAATGTGGCCCCCGGGGCGGTCTGGCAACTGGATATGGGGCGGCTCCGCGAGTTCGAATCACGACTGCGCGGCAGCGGCTCCGATTCCAGCCGTCGCCCCATCAGGCCCCCCCCACCGCCAGACCAGCCCTAGTCTCCGAAACCGCCGGCGCCCCCTGCCGTAGGGAACGCACGTTTCACTTTGGAATCCCCTATGCCGGCCGATCCCGTCACACCAGAATTTCTTGCGCTCCAGGCCGCCGTCGCCGGGCGGTATTCGCTGGTGCGTGAGCTGGGACGGGGCGGAATGGGCGTGGTCTTCCTCGCGCGCGAGGTGGCACTCGACCGGCTCGTGGCGATCAAGCTGCTCCCGCCGGCGCTCGCCGCGAACCCCTCCCTGCGGGATCGCTTCCTCCGCGAGGCGCGCACCGCCGCGCAGCTTTCGCATCCTCATATCGTCCCGATCCACGCCGTCGAGTCGCAGGCGGACCTGGTCTTCTTCGTGATGACCTATGTCCAGGGCGAGACCCTGGGTGAGCGCCTGCGTGCGCGCGGTGCGTTGCCGATGGCGGAGGCGCTGCGCGTAATGCAGGAAGTCGGCTGGGCCATCGCGCACGCACACGCTCGCGGCGTGATTCATCGTGACATCAAGCCCGACAACATCCTGCTCGAGGAAGGAAGCGACCGCGCGGTGGTCACCGACTTCGGCATTGCAGCGGTCGGAGAGGGCGACACACCTGCCGGCACTGCGGTCGGTACGATGCACTATATGAGTCCGGAGCAGGCGCTCGGCGCATCACCGGACGTACGCGCCGACGTCTACGCACTTGGCGTCACGGCGTTCGCCGCACTCGCCGGCCGTCGCCCGTTTGAAGGCGCCGAGGGGCGCGCGCTCCTTGCGGCGCAGGCGGGGAGTGACGCGCCGGCGATACGGACACTGGTGCCGGCGTTGGCGGTGGCCCCAGCCGCCGTCATCGATCGCGCGATTGCGCGTGATCCTGCGGTTCGCTGGCCCACGGTCGAGGAATTTGCGGCCGCGTTGCAGGGTGCGCGTGCCCTCGAACCTCAGCTCCCGATACCGCTTCGGCGATTCGCCCACGAAGCTCTCGGGTTCAGCGACCGGACGGCAGCGGTCGTTGGCGGGGCGGCGAGCGCCACGATTGCTGCGATGGCAATCGATATGGTGGTGCGGCACGACTTCCTCGGAATCGCCACGACGATCTTCCTGATCGTCGCGGCACTGGGCGCCGGAATGGCGTTGCTGCTCTTCGGAATGCAGGCGATCGCGATCCGGCAACTGGCGCAGTCGGGATATTCGCGCGAGGCCGCGCTGCGAGCAATCGGGCAGCTCGACGGGGAGATGGAGGCCCTTGCTCGAACACCCACGGGACGCCTCGGTGGACTCTGGGATCGCCCCGTCGCGGTGAACGGCCTGGGTGTGACGGCAACGTTTCTCGGCATCGTCGGTACCGTCAAGTCGGACAGCTTCCTCGCGATTGGCTTCATCCTGCTTGCGCTGATCGCGCCGGTGGTGACTGTCCGCCGACTGGTGCAGCTGCGCGGGGTACGCGGGTCGTGGTGGGGCCGCCTGCTTGGTACGCGCGTGGGACGCTGGCTCTGGGCGGGGGCGACGGCCGGGTTGGGCCGAGTCCGACAGATGCCGTCGTCGGGCGAACCGACTGCGATGGCGCTCGGCGGCGCGATCCACGAGCTCTACGCCGCGCTTCCTGCGGCCGAACAGCGGCTGCTCGCCGAGGTTCCCGACCTGATCGAGCGTCTCGCTTCGCGCGCGCTCGACCAGGCCGACCCGCATCGCGCCGACGCCATCCTGGGGCTCGAGACGCTGCGACTCGACCTGATGAAGCTGCGCGCGGGACAGATCGCCGCCGACAGTATCACGGAGGGGATTGAAGCGTTGCAGCAGGTGGGGCGGAAGGTGGATGCGGTGCTGGAGCTGAGAGACTAGCGAACTGCTGTCACCCTGAGCAAGCGGCCTGAAGGGCCGCGCTGTCGAAGGGGCGGAGAATCGCTCCCTCGACTTCGTCCGCTTTGCGGACTGCGCTCAGGATGACAACCTCCATTCTCTCGTCTCTCTTCTTCGCTGTCTACCAGTTCAGTATCAAGGCAAACATCAGCGGCGCCACGATGCTGGCATCGCTCTCGACGATGAACTTGGGCGTATCGACCGCCAGCTTGCCCCAGGTGATCTTCTCGTTGGGAACGGCACCCGAGTAGGAGCCGTAACTCGTGGTGCTGTCGGAGATCTGACAGAAGTAACCCCAGACCGGGATCTCTTCGCGCTGCAGATCCTGGTGCAGCATCGGCACCACGCAGATCGGGAAATCGCCGGCGATGCCGCCACCGATCTGGAAGAATCCGATCCCGCCCGGCACGTTGCTCTCGGTGGTGTACCACTCCGCCAGCATCATCATATACTCGATGCCGGTGCGTACCGTGTGGACATTCTTCACGTCGCCCGAGATGACGTGACCCGCGTACATATTGCCGAGGGTGGAATCCTCCCAGCCCGGCACCACGATGGGCAGGTTCTTCTCGCACGCCGCCAGCAGCCACGAGTCCTTCGGGTCGATCTGGTAGTACTGCCGGAGCTTCCCGCTTCGCAGCACGCGATAGAAGAATTCGTGCGGGAAATAGCGCTCACCGGCCTTGTCGGCCGCGACCCACTCATCGAGTACCGCCGATTCGAGCCGCCGCATTGCCTCCATTTCGGGAATGCAGGTGTCGGTGACCCGGTTCATATGCCGATCGAGCAGCCCCTGCTCGTCTGCGGGGGTCAGGTCGCGATAGTTGGGCACCCGTTCATAGAAATCGTGCGCCACGAGATTGAAGATGTCCTCTTCGAGATTCGCGCCCGTGCAGGTGATGATCTGTACCTTGTCCTGCCGGATCATCTCGGCAAGCGACAGACCCAGTTCGGCGGTGCTCATCGCACCGGCCAGTGTGATCATCATCTTGCCGCCGGCATCGAGGTGCGCAGTGTACGCGGTCGAGGCATCGACCAGCGCGGCGGCATTGAAGTGACGGTAGTGATGGCGCACGAACTGTGAAATCGGACTGGCGTGGGACACGGGCGCTCCAGGAATGGCGACAGAGGATCTGCACCACTCCCTGTGGCGCAGACCCAAGTTACCCGCGCCACCGCCCTGCGTCACCGGTTACGTTCCGGCGTGCCATTCCCCGCCACACTCTCCTGCTGGGCCGTGACCGCGCCCGGTGTCGAAGCGCTCACCGCGCGCGAACTGACGCGGCTCGGCATCGTCACGGGTGCCTCCGAGCCAGGCGGGGTGGAGTTCACCGCCACCGCAACCCAGCTCGCCACGGCGCTGCTCTGGATCCGGACCGCCACCCGGATCACGGTGCGAATGGCCGAGTTCCGGGCCAGCTCGTTCGCGGAGCTGGAGAAGCACGCCAGGCGGGTGCCGTGGAGCGACCTCGTCGCTCCGGGAGGTGCCATCCATTTCCGGGTGACGTCGAAGAAATCCCGGCTCTACCACCAGGACGGCATTGCCGAGCGACTCGAACGCAGCGTGGCCGCGGCGGTCGCAGGTGTGACGGCGGTCCGCGCCCCCTCGGTGGCCGAAGAGCTGGAGGACAACGTCCAGACGCTGCCCGAGGTCCAGCGCGTGATCGTCCGGCTCTTCCGGGATCAGGTGACCCTCTCGGCCGATGCGGCAGGCGCGCTGCTCTATCTGCGCGGATGGCGGCAGGCCGTCGCAAAGGCGCCGCTCCGGGAGACCCTCGCGGCGACGCTGCTGGCAGCCAGCGGATGGTTCGATGGCGAGGGACCGCACGGTCCGCTGGTCGACCCGTTCTGCGGGTCGGGAACCATCGTGATCGAGGCCGCCCTGATGGCGCGGCGCATTGCTCCCGGGCACGCGCGGCGATTTGCCGCCGAGGCCTGGCCGGGGCTCGGCAGTGCACAGGAGCGCGAGGCAATCTGGACGAGTGTGCGAGCCGAAGCGGCGGCAGGCGTACTACCGGCGAGCCCGGTGTCGCTCGTGGGGTTTGACCGCGACAGTGGTGCCATCGACGCGGCACGGAGCAATGCCGTGCGCGCTGGAGTGGAGCGTGACGTGACCTTCGCGCGGCAGTCGCTGTCGCAGCTCGCCGACGATCAGGGCGAGGGGTGGCTGGTGACGAATCCGCCGTATGGTGCGCGCATCGGCGAACGCACGGCCTTGCGTGATCTCTATGCCACGCTGGGCCGCGCCGCGCGGGAACGGCTCCCGGACTGGCATCTCACGATGCTGAGCGCCGACCGGATGCTGGAGGTGCAGCTACGGTTGCCGCTGCACGAGGTGCTGCGCACGACGAATGGCGGCATTCCGGTGCGCATCGTCAGCAGTTGAGCGGCCACCTTACCGGCGTGGTGGAGCCGGAGATGGTGCCGGAGGTGCAGTCACCACAAGCACCACCGCCGGTACGAGCAGGAGCGTGGCGACAATCACGTTCGGTCCGATGGGTTCACTGGCGAAGAGTGCGCCCAGGGCAAGCGCCACGACCGGATTGATGTAGGTGTAGCTCGAGACGGCCGTGGGATCGACGTGCGCCATCAGCCACTGGAAGGCGGTATAGGCGATCATCGAGCCGAACACGGTGAGATATCCCCAGGCCACCACGGAGCGCAGTGCGACGGCGTGCGCGTCGAATGCCGTCAATTCACCAAGGGCCACTCCCGCTGCAAGGGCAATCAACCCCCCTGCGAACATCTGTGCCGCGCTGCTCACGATCAGGTCGTCGGCGTGGGGCCAGTCGCGCCCGTAGGTTGCGCCGAACGCCCACGCGAGCATTGCCGAGGCGAGCGCGAGGATTCTGGGAATGTCGTGCACGGCACCCAGCGTGGAACTTCCCAGCAACGCCAACCCGAGGGTGCCGAGGGCGAGGCCGACGATGCGCCTCGGACCAAGCGGTGCCCCGGTGCGCTGACGCGTGAACAGGGCAATCAGGAGTGGAGTGCCTGCGGCGAAGAGGGCAACGATCCCGGACGCGACCCGCTGCTCCACGAAGACGATCAGCGCATTGCTGAGGGTAACGAGGCAGAAGCCCACGCCGGCAGCACCCAGCCACTCCCTCCCCATCGGCAGGCGTCGGCCCCGCGCTCGGCACCAGAGCAGCATCGCCGCTCCGGCTACCGCGAAGCGGGCCCCTGCGAGCAGAAACGGCGGCAGCGTCTCGACCGCGACCCGGATGCCGAGGTATGTCGAACCCCAGACCAGGTAGAGCGTCACGAATGCGAGAACGACTGCCGAGCGGGCAGGCTTTATGGCCGGACTCCCGGTGGTGGTGCCATCACCTTGTGGAACAGGCAGGGCTCGTCCGCATACACGGGGGGAAACCGCCACTGGAGGCCGTCCCAGCGAATCAGTCCGCTTGAGGTGACGATTTCATCGATGCCGTCGTTGTCGGCGTCGACGGTGCCGTAGATGTCGACGTTTCCGGGTGCCCGTGCGATCGGGATGCCCCAGGCGTCGACGATCCACGTCGCGGTGGTGTTGGGTGTGCCGTTGGGGTAATCGTCGCGCAGCCACGCCGAATAGACGGCGAGGTTGTAGCCTCCCGGTCCGCGAACTCCGAACAGCTGCTTCTTCCGGAAGCCAGCGTCGAGTGAGTCGGAGTAGAACGCGTAGTAGAGGAAGCCGTTGGCGCGATCGGTCTTGGGCTTGATGTACCCCTTGTAGCGGGCGTACGCCGAGTCGGCCCAGGCCTTGTAGCTCGCGTATCCGCCACGACGCGCCAGCGGCGGTGCCTTGCGCTGCATCGGCATCCCGTGTGCCCCAGGCACCACCACCGCGAAGGCGGAGGTGGCCGGTGCATCGAGCCCGAACATCCAGCCGGGGTGGGCCTTCTCGTCACACGCTGCGCGCCAGGAGAGCGGTGGCTCGAAGCGCTGGCGTGAGGTAATGACGGCGCGGCGGGCGCGGGAAAGCGTCGCACCGTTGTCGAAGAGAAAGAGCGTGACGGTATCGCCCACGGCACCGATGGGCATCATTCCCAACGAATCGAACTGGGCGGCGACCGGCCTTCGAGGAGCGCGGGCCGGGAGCTGCTTCACCTGGGCACCGGCAAGGCCCCAGTCGACCGTGCGCGAGGGCTCAGGATCGGGAAGCGGCCGGATCTGGGCGGCGGCAGATGACCCGATGGCGACGGTCAGCACGGTGACGAACAGGAACGGACGGTACATCAGGGTGATCCCCCGGAGTCGAGGAGCTATTCGCTCCAGATGCGCGTGACGCGTCACGTGTGGATACCTGAAGAGTATCGGCGGCAGCTGTGCCGGCGCGACGTGACATCCTGAAGCTTAAGCGCTCAGTACCCCGGGGTCATCTCAGGGCGCAGCGGTTGCCTCCGGCAGCAGGACAAACCGGGCGAGCCGCGCTGGATCGAGATACTGACGGGCCGCGTCACGCACGGCTTCAATCGTGAGGTCATCGAGCCGCTTGCCCCAGGCGTTGATATCGTCGAGCGGTTCCCCGCTCTCCGCGTGGTCGCCGAGCATCCCGCTCCACCAGAAGTTGGTCCTGGAGTTGACCTCGGTCGTGCGTCGCGTCTGCTCCACGAATTTCTGCAGTTCATCGGCAGTGGGGCCGTCGCTGCGCAGTGAGGCGATGACTTCCCACGCGGCGCTCCAGAGCGAATCGGCCTGGGCCGGGGTCGCCGTGAACGCGATCGCGGTCACGTAATTCTTCCGGGGGATCGCGCTGATATGCGTATTCACATCGACGCTGTAGGTCGCCCCCATTGCCTCTCGGAGTCGTTCGAGCAGGCGCGTCTCCAGAATCTGTGCCGCGGCGTCGCCGGCCAGCTCCGCTGCAGCATTCGTCGCGCCGGCCTCACCCGTGAAGAGCACGACCTGTCGGCTCACCGGTTCCTTCCCCTTCCGGATGACCTTCGTGATCTGGCCGAGCGGAGGTCGCGGTGTGCGGTCGACCCACTTCTCCTTGCGCCCCCGGGCGGGCAGCCCGCCGATCCATCGCTCCACGAGCGGCTTGAGCGAGTCAGGATTGACGTTGCCCACGATCGTGAAGGTGAAGTTGCTGAAGTCGCTGAACCGTTCGCGGTAGATCGCGAAGGCACGCGCGGGGTCAAGCGTTTCGAAGCGAGCCAGGGTGAGCGGCTGGGATCGCGGCGAGTTCTGGCCCATCGTGATCGTCACCGTATCGGCGAGGGCCGTGCTGGGCTGACGATCGCGGTTGACGAGTGCCGTGCGGACCTGACTCCGGAAGGCGGCGACGGCCGCCGAGTCGAACCGCGGTTCAGTTGCGGTGAGGTAGAACAGCTCGAAAAATGTCGCCAGGTCGGCGGGAGCCGTGAGGCCGCCCAGTTCCTCGGTGGTCTCGGAGATGACCGGAAACGTGACGGCCACTTTGCCAGCGAGGCGGCGGCGCAACGCGGGGGGATCATACTGCCCGTATCCACTCTGCTGGACGATGCTGGTCGCCAGCATTCCGTTGAGCAGGTCGGCGTCGCTCACCAGTGAGAGGCCACCGGGTGCCGAGGCGCCCACCAGAATCTGGTCGGCCTTGAAATCGGTTGGCTTCACGAGCACGCGAGCGCCATTCGACAGCCGCCATTCGGTGACACCGAGCGCCGGAAACTGTCGGGTGCTGGTTACCCGTCCCGGCGCCGGCGGGTGCGCGACCAGCGGCCCCGACACCACGCTTTCCGTCCACGGGGCGACAGTCGCCGTGTCGGTGCGATCGAGTACCGCGAGGAGCTGGGCCTGCTCAGGCCCGACCCGGAAATCCTCAAATCCCTTCTCATCCGCGGCCTGCCGATGGGGCTGCAGATGTTCGTCATCTCCGGCGCGGCCATGGTCATGATCGGCTTCGTCAACAGC
>JAZJZU010000103.1:0-5963 GCA_040389605.1 Gemmatimonadota bacterium | reverse complement strand
TACCGCGAGGAGCTGGGCCTGCGTGGGCAGCGTGATGCCCTCTTTCTCCGGTGCCCGCACAGCAATGAAGCGGTCGGTGCCGCTCGCGCTTCCCCGAATCGCGCGGTTCACTTCGTCGCGCGTGATCGTGGGCAGCAGTTGCTTCGCGAGCGCCAGTCGCGTGGCCGGGGTGGTGAAGCTGTCGCCGGTGAGATAGGCATCGAGCAGCTCATCGATGAAGCCCGAGGAGAATCGCTTCTGCGATTCGGCCGCGGCCTGTTCGCGTCCGCGCAGCAGCGAGGCCTTCGCGCGCTCCAGCTCGGAGTCGAGGACCCCGTGCGCGTCGAGGCGGCGTCGTTCGGTCAGGACGGCAGCGAACGCGTCGAGGGTACGACCTTCCTTTGCGTTCACCGACACCGCGAAGACTTCAATGTTCCGGACCAGGCGCGACGGCCCGAAGAAGGCGCCGACAAATGGTGCATCGGGTTTGCGGGCCAGGTCGGAGAGGCGCTGCCCGGCGATGCTCGAGATCAGGGCGTTCACCAGCACACGGCGTTCATCGGCTTCGGTGTGATAGGCCGGCAGGTCGGGGCGTCGCACCAGCAACTGGACCGACTCGCTGGTGAGCTCCGGGTCGGTGGCGAGCGAGAACCTCGTGCCGGGGACTTCCGGGACTGCGGCATCGATGCGGGGGCGCGGCGACGCTGGCGACTGCAACGACCCGAATCGATCCGCAATGAGCGAGATCAGGCGTTCCGCCGGCACATCTCCGACCGCGATCACCGCCATCAGGTCGGGGCGATACCAGTCGTGATAGAATCGCCGGATCGGCGCCGGGTTGGCGTGTGCGATGATCGCCGTGTCGCCAATGGGAAGCCGTTCGGCGTAGCGCGAGCCGGCAAAGAGGAGCGGGAACTCCTTGTCGCGAAGCCGTGAGCCAACGCCGAGTCCGCTCCGCCACTCACCCAGGACGACACCGCGCTCGTTGACGACTTCGGTGGAATCGAAGCGCACGCCTGCGGCCCAGTCCTGCAGGATATCAAAGGCGCGATCGACGAGTTCCGGTTTGTCGGTCGGGACGGGGAGGATATAGACCGTCTCGTCGAACGAAGTCGAGGCGTTGAGGTCGGCGCCGAAGCGGACACCAATCGATTCGAGATACGCAATCAGGTCGTTCTTGGCAAAGTGAGTGGTGCCGTTGAACGCCATATGTTCGACGAAGTGCGCGAGGCCACGCTGGTCGGGATCCTCGAGAATCGAGCCCGCGCGCACGACCAGCCGCAGTTCGAGGCGGTTGGCTGGCGTGCTGTTGTGCCGGACGAAGTAGCGCAACCCGTTCGCCAGGACGCCGACGTGCACCGCGGTGTCGGTCGCAATGGCAGGACTCTGGGCGGGCAGGGCACCTGCCGCGAAGAGCAGGAGGGAGCCGGTGAGCAGTGCGCGCATGGAGCCTCGGAATGGGGGATGGAGGAATCTAGTCCAGCCGCCTCGCCTCCGGCGCGCCGTAGCGCGCGGCTCCCACGTGCACACGCAGGTTCGGCGCGAGCGTGGCCTGGCACTCGACGTGGGTATGACCTGCGAGCACGGTCACGTCGTGGCCGGGGTGGTCGGCAGCGAACCTCTGCAGCACCCGACCGGTCGCCTGACAGAGCAGGATGGGCCACCAGGCCGGATGTGCGAGCCGACCGCGCGGGGGAAGGGCCTCACGAAAGGGCGGGACGTGCGTGGCAACCAGCAGTCGGGAGCCGATCTCGGCCGCACGGCCGAGGAGGGTGGCGAGACGCGCGGCGTCGGCGTCGGCAAGGGCCCGCTTGACCGTGAGCTTTGCGAGCCGCGATTCCTGTGCGGCGAGTTCACTGATCCGGCGATCGTCGTTGAGCACGAGCGGGGTGGTGAGCGGGTCACCGAAGCGGCCGTCGGCCCAGCCGTCGACGCCCACGAGTACCGTCCCGTCGGCGAGGGTCACGACCCCCGCCGGAGGAAGCCAGCGGATGTCGGGTCGCGCATCGGCCAGGGCGGTCGCCCGGTCGCGGACCTCGCCCACGCCCGCACCGTAGTGATCGTGATTTCCGAGCACATACCAGACGGGGCAGCGGGCCGCATCGGCGACCTCGATCAGGTCGCGGGCAAACTGCCCTGCGACGGAAATGTCGCCGGTGATGAGCAGCGACTCGGGTGCGTCGCGATGCAATTGTTCCAGGAAACGCGCACGCGCGGGGTCCCGCGCGTGGTCGAGATGGATGTCGGTGGCCCAGTAACGTGACATTCCTTCAAGGTAGCCCTAGAAGAAGAAGTCGCCTCCCCCGCCGCTGTTGCCAAGACGAGGGTTCACCACGTTGTTGAACACCGAGCCGAAGGTGTAGCTCAGTGAGAAATAGCCATACGCCTGGTAGCTCGTCCGCTGCTGGCGCAGCCGGAGCAGCACCTCCTCGTCGCTGGCGTCGCCCTTCGGGAGCGTGATCTGGTCGCGCACGCGCGCATACGAGGCATTGTAGGAGAATTGCAGCCCCTTCGTGAGCCGGATCGACATCCCGCCATAGACCGATATCCGGTTCTGATGGAAGTCGGAGAGATAATTCGATCCGGATACTCCAATGTTGGCATTGCCCCACGGCGCGCGCGCCGCATACGAGAGCGAAAGCGATTGTGATGCGCGGGTCTCTTCGTCTTTGTCATACAGCGTGGTTTCGGTGTACTTGTAGCGGTTGAGCCCGATGCTGTAGGACGCCACCAGCCGCCGCCGGGTGTATTCGGCATACTTGAAGAAATCGTATTCCAGCGTGGGGGCGACACGAAGGTTTACGTCGACATTCTGCTGCGTCGAGGAATAGCCGCCGAACGTTGCGCCTGCCGAGAGGTGAGGCCCGAGTGAGCGGACGACCAGCCCGTTGCCATACCAGCTGTGACTGTTGGCCTCGTAAGTCGTGCCGTCACCGAAGTCGTAGGTGCTGTGGCTTGTGCTCCCCGAGAAGCCGAGGTTGAACTTCCACAGCTCCGTGGTGCGTCGCGCCGAGAAGCTGCCGCTCCAATCACTGGACTTCGAGCTTGATTCGCCGTTGAAATAGCCGTTCGCGCCGATGCTGAAGACCCAGAAATTCCACGGGTCGTGCGCGGGCGCCTTGGCGGCGGCCGCACGAGCGGCCTGGTAGCTGACGGCGAGGTTCCTGCCGGCACTGGTGCGCAGGCCGTAGCGGACCAGGCCGAGCTTGAGCATCCGGGTGTATTCCCGGCGTTGTTCATCGCTCGATGCGCCCTGCGGCGTGGTGTAGTGCAGCTCGTCGTCGACGCCGGCGAAGTCGCGCAGCCCGATGAACTTGAAGGTCACCTCCTGCCCGCCCGAACCGGTGCCAAGCGATGTCGAGATCACGTGTACCTGAGCCGCGGTGCGATCCCGCACATAATCCACCCAGGTGAGCTCGGTCCGGAGGAAATCGAAATCGCAGCCTGAGGAGGCACAGTCGAGGAAGAGCCGAAGTTTCGGGGAACTGTCGGCCGGCGCGGCCTGGGGGGCGGCCGGTTCCTGGGCGCGCAGGGGGGTGGCGGCAAGGACCAGGGAGAGGGCAACCAGCACGCGACAAGAGGTGAACACGGGGCCTCGGGGGGTAATGGGGGCCTGCGGTGTGTGGGGTGCTGGAAGAGTCAGATGCTGCCGGGGTCCGTAAAGTTTCGGATCGGTCGGTCGTGAGAGGGGATTGTCATCTTACGTTTAAGGTGATGTCACTCCCGATCAACGCGGTCCTCCCCCAGATCCTTACCACCCTCGACCGGCACACGGCGGCCGTCCTGGTCGCCCCTCCCGGGGCGGGCAAGACCACGGGGGTGCCCCTCGCCCTGCTCGAGGCCGCCTGGCTCGGGGGCCAGCAGATCCTGATGCTGGAGCCGCGACGTCTCGCGGCACGAGCGGCTGCCTCCCGGATGGCCTTCCTCCTGGGCGAGCGCGTGGGAGGCCGGGTGGGCTATCGCGTGCGACTCGACAGCCGGGTCGGTCCCGCCACCCGGATCGAGGTGGTGACCGAGGGGATCCTCACCCGCCGGCTGCAGGACGATCCCGGGCTGGAGGGTGTCGGCGCCGTGCTCTTCGACGAATTCCACGAGCGCTCGCTGGTGGCCGATACCGGGCTTGCGCTGACGCTCGCGAGCCGGGCGCTGCTGCGTGAGGACCTTCGCGTGATGGTGATGTCGGCCACGATGGATGGCGACGCCGTCTCCCGCCTGCTGGGAAATGCCCCCGTCATTCGCAGCGAGGGTCGGGCCTTTCCGGTCGAGACGCGTCATCGCCCGCCGCAGGCCGGTGCGCGCATCGAGGGCCATATTGCGCGCCTGGTGCTCGATGCCGTGGCGAGCGAGTCCGGTTCCGTGCTGGTGTTCCTCCCCGGAATGGGGGAGATCCGCCGGACGGAAGAATTGCTCCGCGGAGCACTGCCCGCAGGGGTCACGCTTCATCCGCTGCACGGATCGCTTCCGCCAGCCCAGCAGGACGCCGCCATTGCTCCTGCGGCGCCGGGTCGGCGCAAGGTGGTGCTCGCCACGAGCATTGCGGAGACGTCGCTGACCATCGAGGGGATCCGGGTCGTCATCGATAGCGGGCTGATGCGCATTCCCCGCTTCTCGCCCCGGACCGGAATGACCCGGCTCGATACCATCCGGGTCTCGCGGGCTTCGGCCGACCAGCGACGCGGGCGGGCTGGGCGAGTGGAACCGGGTGTCTGCTGGCGCGCGTGGGGCGGGGGCGACGAGGCCGGCCTGATCCCGCACTCCCGACCGGAAATACTCGACGCCGACCTCGCCCCCCTCGCGCTCGATCTCGCGGCCGCCGGGTTTCCCGATCCCGCCGGACTGCAGTGGCTCGATGCGCCACCATCGGCTGCATTTGCACAGGGTCGCGCCCTGCTCACCCTCCTCGGCGCACTCGACGCAGGAGGACGCCTCACCGGCGAAGGTCGCACAATGGCGCGGCTGGGCGCGCATCCCCGGCTCGCGCATCTGCTCCTGCGAGCACGTGAGCAGGGTGAGGCCAGTGGTCGCCGTGCTGCGCGACTCGCAGCGCTGCTGGAGGAGCGAGACCTGTTGCGCAGTGACGCGGGACCGCCGCCGGCCGATATCACGCTCCGGCTCGACTTGCTCGAGCGGCGAACCGGAGCGGGAGTGGTCTCGCCCGCATCGCTTGCACGCGTGCGCGAGCTCGCCACCGAATGGTGTCGCAGGCTGGGTGTGCCACCACAGGGCGACGACAGCGAGTCCGATGATGCCGGGCTGCTGCTGGCGTTTGCCTATCCAGATCGCGTCGCGCAGCGGCGTGACGCACCGGGACGGTTCCTGTTGCGCAATGGACGCGGAGCGACCCTGCCGGTGACCGATCCGCTCGCGCACGCCGAGTGGATCGTCGCCGTTGAACTCGATGACAGCGGTCGAGATGGCCGGGTGCTGCGCGGAGCAGCGCTCGATCCCGTCGCGCTGCTGTCACGGGCCAGCGAACAGGTCACTACCGTGGAAGAAATCCGCTGGGACGATACCACGCGCTCCGTGGTGGCCAGGCGCCGGATGATGCTCGGTGCGCTGCTCGTGAAGGAGAGCGCGCTGGTTGCGCCTGACGACGCGCGAGTCGTGGAGGCGCTGCTCGACGGCATTCGACGCACCGGTCTCACGGCGCTGCCCTGGCGCAATGCGCACCGCGTCGTGCGCGAGCGGATGGCGGCTGCACACGCGATCGATCCATCGTGGCCCGATGTCTCGGAGGAGGGCTTGCTGCGATCACTCGAGGCGTGGCTCGCACCGCATCTGTCCGGCCTTCGCAAGCTGGCGGACATTGAGCGCCTCGATCTGGCCGGGATACTCCGCGGGCTGCTGACCTGGGAACAGCAACGACAGCTCGATCAGTTTGTGCCGGAGCGGATCACGGTGCCGAGCGGCTCGCAGATCGCGGTGAACTATGCGGATCCTGGGACGCCGGTGCTGGCGGTCCGGCTTCAGGAACTGTTCGGGCT
>JAZJZU010000102.1:0-2898 GCA_040389605.1 Gemmatimonadota bacterium | reverse complement strand
AGCCGGCAACCAGGCTTACCCCTCCCGGTTCTATGTGGACGTGTCGAAGTCGCCGATGGAGCTCTACGTGTGGCAGCCGGCGGCGGGCGCCTATCCCGCGACTGTGCGCTACCAGCCGATCCCGCCGGCGATCACGGGGACCAGCTGGATGCTCGCGATCGTCAGCAGGAAGCCCACCGACGTCTGGAGCGTGAGCGCAGTTCCAACGGCGTGCGGAGGCGCCTGTTCGGTCACGAGTGCCGAGAACTGGGCCGAATCGGCGATCACCGCGACACCCCAGATCAGGCAGACGCCCACGACAAGCCAGCGCGGACCGGAGAACACCAGCGCACTCGCGAGACAGCACGCGCCGCTGGTCCAGAGTGCGCGCCGAATGACCGTTGCGCGTCCGAGCCGGTCGGCGGCGCGGCCGCCCCAGACGCACCCCAGCGCGCCGATGGCGACGCAGGCGAAGGCGAGCACACCAACGTCGCTCACGGGCTCGCCCCGGGCGGCGAACGAGGCAGAAAGAAACGCCGGCACCCAGGCCCAGTAGGCATAGAGCTCCCACATATGGCCCAGATAGCCCCCCGTGATCCGCCGAAGTTCGGGTTCCCGCACGACCGTACCGACGAGTCCCCACGAGAAGGGCCGCGCCGTGAATGGGAAGGGCCCCTCCCGGTAACCGATGAGCACGAGGACGGCACCCAACGTTGCCGCGAGTGACGGTATCAGGACCGCTGTTGCAAGCGGGAGGTGCCCAGCTCCTTCCAGGAGATAGGGAAACGCCTTCCCGACGGTCAGGGCCCCCACCACCACTCCAATCGCGAGGCCGCGCTCTTCCCGGAACCAGGTGGCCGCCATTTTCATCGCAGGCGGATAGACCCCGGCCAGGCCAACACCGGTCAACACTCGACTCGCGATGGCCACAGGGAACGAGTCGGCGAACAGGAGTGAGGCATTCGCCGCTGCGGCGACCAGCGCGGCCGCAGGGAGATAGCGGCGCGAGGGGATGAGGTCGGGGAGGTTGAGGAGTGCTGCCGCCAGGGTGCCGGCCACGAAGCCGAGTTGCACCCCGGAGAGCAGCCACCCGGTCTGCCCCGGTGTGAGTCCGAGCTGGATTCGCAGGACCGGAGCGACGGCACTCCCCGCAAACCAGACCGACATTCCGAACACCTGCACCACCGCAAGCAGCGCAAGTTGGCGCCAGCGCTGCGGCGGCATTGTCACCCGCTGACCGGGACGCCCTTGCCGCCGCCGGGGACGCCAAGCTCGGTCATCGCCCTGAGATCGAGCACCTCTTCAAGCTCCTTGCCCACCAGGACCTGCTTGTCGGTGACGAGTTGCTTCACCGTCTTCCCGGTCGCCAGCGCTTCCTTCGAGAGCTTGGCCGCCTCGGCGTATCCGATCTTCGGCATCAGGGCTGTCACGAGGGCAGGCGAACGCTCGAGCCAGTAGGCACACTGTGCCTCATCGGCTTCAATACCCCGGACGCAGCGTTCGTCGAAGATTCGTGTTGCGTTGGCCACGATCTGCATGCCGAACACGATATTGTGCGTGATGACGGGCATCATCACGTTGAGCTCGAGTTCACCGGCCTTTGCGGCCATCGCCACGGTGGTATCGATGCCGATGGCCTGGTAGCAGACCTGATTCACCATCTCGGCAATGGAGGGGTTCACCTTCCCCGGCATAATGCTCGATCCCGGTTGCACGGCGGGCAGCAGGATCTCCGCGAGTCCGGTGCGAGGCCCGGATGCGAGCAGCCGGATGTCATCGGCAATCTTGCAGAGGTCGAGCACGAAGGCGCGCAGTGCGCCGCTGAAGGTCGCGATGTCGCCCATCGACTGCATCAGCTGGATCCGGTCGTCTGCGACCTCGAGCTCCAGTCCCGTGAGGGCCTGCAGGTGCTTCACCATCAGGGCGGGATAGACGGTTTCGACATTGATACCGGTGCCGACGGCGCTCCCGCCGATGTTCATCGCACGCAGCCAGGTCGCGGCCTGCTGCAGCTTCTGCCGGTGCCGCTCGACCGTATGGCCGTACGCCGTGAACTCCTGGCCAAGGCGGATCGGGGTCGCATCCTGCAGGTGGGTCCGACCGGACTTGACGATGTGGTCGAACGCCTTTCCGCGATCAAGGAAGGCGTCGCGCAATCCCGCGAGCGCATCGAGCAGCGCCGGCAGGGTGAGCAAGGTGGCGAGCCGCATCGCGGTCGGGATCACATCGTTGGTCGACTGCGCCATATTGACGTGGTCATTCGGATGCACTGGCGCGTAGGTGCCGCGCGCCACTCCCAGCAGCTCATTGGCCCGGTTCGCGATCACCTCGTTGACGTTCATATTGTGCGAGGTTCCCGCGCCCGCCTGATACGGGTCGACCACGAACTGATCGCGATGCTGGCCCCCGAGGATCTCATCCGCTGCGGTGATGATGGCGTCGGCATACTTCGCTTCCAGGCGTCCGGTCTCGCGGTGCGTCACCGCGGCCGAGCGCTTGATCATCACGACGGCGTCGACAAACGCCGGGAGTGGACGCAGCCCCGAGATCGGGAAGTTCTGCACCGCTCGAAGGGTCTGGATGCCGTAGAGGGCGATATCGGGGACCGGCAGTTCGCCGAGTGGGTCCTTCTCAGTGCGGAAGCTCATGGCAGCGTGACATCCTGGTTCGGGGTTCCGGCCGAGGGCCGCGCCAAACCTAAGAGCGCGGCCGGGGCGGGTACAGGCTCTGCGTCAGGAATGGATTCTGGCGTCGCTCGCGACCGATCGTGGTCGCCGGGCCGTGGCCGGGTAGAACCCGGGTATTGTCGGGGAGTGTGAGGAGCTCACGGGCAATGCTCGCGAGCAATGCGGGGCCGTCTCCCTCGGGCAGGTCGGTGCGGCCGATCGAGTCCTCGAAGAGCACATCACCGGAAAGACA
>JAZJZU010000101.1:30209-35286 GCA_040389605.1 Gemmatimonadota bacterium | reverse complement strand
GGAAGTACTAGTAGTCGCAAGTAGTGTTCTAGTCTGTAGGTGTTGCGCTGGTGTGTAGAGCTGGTAGTGTAGGAGCATGTCAAAGTACGAAGATGCTTTCTCCGCACAACGATCCACATCAGACACTAGGAGCAACGCAGGTGGGCATACTGGGGCTGTAGCGAAGTCTATATGGTCTCGTCTTCAGTCGAGAGGTCACGGAGCCAGTGCAGCAGGGACCATCTCCTGGTGCCTCATACGGGCAGCCTCTCCTGGCATGAAAGGCCATGATGAGGCCCTTCAGACGATGAGGACCAGAAGCTCAAAGGAGCTGTACGACCTGTCGCAGATTGTACAACAGTGTGATAAGACTGCAAAGATGCAGCAGCCTGAGAGGGTCGCGATGGTTCAAGGCATCGTCCGGATGATATCGGACCTGCTCAAAGCCGCTCCCGCACAAGGAGCGCCCATGACCCCTCCGACCAGTAATGGGGGGGCCGCGCCGGCCGCCCCAGGCCTGGCATCCTCGAGCTCGCCGAGGCACACGAAGCCTGTCTGCGGATCGATGTTGGGATGGAACCGCGGTGATTGCCAGAACACCGCCGGCGCCTTCATGGGGAACTCGGGCGGGATCGAGAGAAACACCTTGTGCTCGTCGATCAGGGTACGAGTCCTGGTGTCGCTGACGGGCATTTCCCAGCGGCCACCCATTCCGCTCACGGAAGGGGTATCGACGCCGGCGCGAAGCACCCCCGCGGCCGTGAAGAGCTTCGAGGTCGAGCCCGGCTCGAAGGGCTCGACGAGTGCCGAGGCCGACTGCGACATCCGGCCTGTGGCTGGATCGGTGCGCAATGAGGCAATGGCGATGATCTCGCCGGTGCGAAGATCGAGGATCACCACGTCGCCGCCACGAGCGGCGGTGCGCTCGACCGTCTGCTGCAGTGCGCCTTCGGCGATCGCCTGCACGTTCCGGTCGATGGTGAGGTAGACGTCCTTGCCGGGCACAGGATCGCGCACCCGGGACTCGGGCACTTCCAGCAGGCGGCCCGCGGCATCTCGCTGATACAGCGCTTCCCCGGGGGTCCCCTCGAGCAGGGTGTCGAGCATCTTCTCGATCCCGCCGGCCGGACGGCCCTGATCGTCGAGTCGACCGAGCAGGCTGCTTGCGAGCGACCGCACGGGATAGGTGCGTTCACGTACTGCCTGCAGGTGCACACCGCGAAGTCGCCGGATCGGTTCGACCTGACTCGCGGAAAAAAGCGTATTGAAGAAGGCGTCGTTGTCCCGAAACTCCTTCATCACCTGCTCGCGCGGGATCCCGAGCCTGTCGATCAGCAGCCGGATGACCTTCGCCGTGTCGCGCAACTGATTCTGCGCGACGGCAATCCGGTAGCCTTCATCGGTCACGGCCAGCGGCACGCCGTTGCGATCGTAGATGCGGCCGCGCGGCGCAGGGACCGACTGCTTGCTCGTCCGCTGCTTCCGGGCCAGGGCGTCCCACTTGGCGTGCTGCACGACCTGCAGCCGGAAGGATTGCCAGAGGATCGCGACTGCCCCGAGACCGAGGAGCACCTGCAGGACGGCGATGCGCGCGGCAGGCTTCGCCATCAGCGGGGCGTGAGCACGGGAAGCGCGACCATTTCGGAATCGGATGCGACGCGCAGCCCCATCGCCTCGGCCTTGGGCTGCAGGACTTCCTGCGTGGAGAGCCGCGCAATGGCCGCGGCGTATCGGTCGCGATCCGACAGCAGCGCGCGCACGTGGTCGCTGACCTCTCGCGCACGACGCTGCAACTCGAAGCCGCGATGATCGCGCGAGACAATCACACCAGCGACCGCGAGGAACACGGCCGTCCAGGCGAGCACCAGATGGCGTCCCCTAACCTGCATCGTTGATCCGGAAGAAGCGTAGCTTGGCACTGCGAGCACGTGGATTGGCGACCAGCTCAGACTCACTGGGAACAATCGCCTTGCGAGGCTCGGCGCGGCCCATCGGCACCCGATGGCAGATACACTGCGGCAATCCCGGGGGACAGACGCAGCCGGCACCCCAGTCGCGAAAGGCGCCCTTCACCAGCCGATCCTCGCCCGAATGATAACTGATCACCGCAATGGTACCGCCGGGCACGAGCGCGTCGCGGAAAGCGGGCAGGACCAGCTCGAGGCCGATCAGTTCGGCATTGACGGCAATCCGGACCGCCTGGAAGATCCGGGCAAAGTCGGGAGGCCCGCTCTTGGGCCCGAGGGCGGCCCGGATGCCGTTGACCAGGTCGTCGCTCACGAGGAACGGCGCGTTTCCCCGGCGGCGCACAAGTTCCGATGCCAGCCGGCGGGCCCGGGGCTCATCGGCGTATTCCCGCAGCACCCGGGCGATCTCTGCTTCGTCCGTCCCGGCCAGCCATTCGGCTGCTGTTGGGGCGTCAGGACCCATCCGCATATCGAGCGGTGCGCCGGCCCGGAAGGTGAATCCTCTCTCGGCGTCATCGAGTTGCCGTGAGGAGACACCGAGGTCGAGCAGGATGAAGTCGGGGTGGAAGGCCGTGACGGCCTCCACGGCCTCGGGCGAGGCATAGGGCGCGAGGAGGTAGCTGATATGGCTGGCGCCGAGCCGCTGCCGGGCCGTCTCGATCGCATCAGGATCCCGGTCGATCCCGAGCACGTCCGCACCGGCCGCCAGAAAGGCCGCGGCGTGCCCTCCGTGGCCCAGGGTGGCGTCCACGACGCGCTTCGCCCCCGCCGCGCGGGCGCGGATGGGGTCGAGCAGGACGGGGACGTGGAGGATGGGATCGGTCATAGGCTCCCGGAAAACAAACCACCCCGTCCGCAATGACGGACGGGGTGGCGAGCGGAACGGGGCTGACGGGGCTCGAACCCGCGACCTCCGCAGTGACAGTGCGGCACTCTAACCAACTGAGCTACAGCCCCCCAACGACAGCTGCCAAAGATATAGAACCGGGCCGCTGGGGGGAAGGCTTACTTGCAGAAGGCTCCGATCATCTGGACCACTGCCGGCTTCTCGGTCTGGACCGACTCCAGCAACTTCTTGGCGTAATCCGCGATGGCCGCGTTGGTGCTCGTGGCGGCCAGCGTGACGGCCGGCTCCAGCTTGAGCAGCAGCTCCTGCTCCTTCTTCGCGAGGTCGCACGACTTCTGTGCGCGCGACGAGGTCGCCAGCTCGCTCAGCTGCGGCTGCAGGCCGATGGCGTAGAAATAATTGGTGTAGAGCAGCACATCGGGCTGTGTCGGGGTCACCGACAGCACGCCCTCAGCAAGCTGGACGAGCAGCGCGGTATCGAGCGGCTTGACGCCAACCACCTTCTGCATCGACTGGAACACCAGTCCAGCGAAGTTGTTCTTCGCTTCCTCGTCGCCGAACTGCTTTATCGTCGGCGCGAACTGGATCGCCTCCGTGTACTTGCCAGCGTTCAGCAACTGCTGCACCACGCTCAGCACCGCCGTGGTCTTCGATGGGTCGACCTGAATCAGGCGCCTCGTCACCGCGACCGCCGAGTCGGCCTGGCCGGTCCAGGTGTAGGCCTTGCCCAGTTCCTCGAGCAGTCCGGCGTTATCGGGGTAGCGCTGGGCAGCCTTCAGGCTGTACGCGAGATACTTGGCCGTGTCGGGCTTCGTCGAGGTCGCGAACAGGATCTTCTGGAAGAAGAGCGTGTCGGCGCGCGTGCTGTCGACCTCAAACACCTGTTCAAGGGCATTCACGGCGCAGCCGTAGTCTTCCTTCGCGAAGCAGACGTTGCTCTTCAGGTCGTACCAGTCAGTGTTGGTCGGATCCTGCTTGATGCCCGAATCGGCAACTTCCATCGCTGCGTCGGGCTTGCCGTAGCTCAGCAACAGCTTGAAGGCCGTCTCCAGGAGCGGCTTGTTGGTCGGCGCGGCGCGCAGCATCTGCTGGAAGGTCTCGACCGTCTTCGTGCTGTCGCCCTTCTTCTGGTAGATCTGAGAAATCTGGTCGAGCGCCACGAGCGAGTAGGGATCGCCCTTGACCGTGTTCTGCAGATGCGTCATCGCCTCGGCACCGACCGGATCGGCCTTCATCGCCAGCTGAGCGAGGCAGTATTCCGCGAGACCGAAGTTGGGCACGGCCTTGAGAGCCTTGTTGGCAGCCTCGACCGCCTTCTGCGGCTTGGTCTCGGCCTGGTCGCTGCAGTTCTTGGCGTCGGCCAGTGCCTTGATCGCCTGTGCCATCCCTTCGCCGACCTCATTGCCCACGTCAGCCGGGCGTGCGCCAGAGGCTGTCACGACCTGCCCGACATCGAGGTTGGTGCCGATCAGGCGGGCGGTGACCGTAAAGCCTGAGGCAGACTTCGACATCGTCGCCGTCACGAAGTAGCGGGCGCTGAGCTGACGCGCGAGCTGACCGGCGGAGAGCGGAGTCAGAACGGCGTCAATGCCATACCCGTACGTGGTCAGCGCGTCGTTCATCTCCTTGCGCGTGATGACCCGGTAGTCCGAGGCCACGCTCTTCTCGACCCGGTCACGCATCGCCGAGCCAATGGCCACCGCCGTGGCCGAGTCGGCCCCGGAGGGTGCATACGGATTGGCTACCAGCACCAGAGTCTTGGGCGCGGGAGGCCGACCCGTGATGGTTCCGCGGATTTGCATCGCGGGGATCGGCGGCGCGACGGCCACACACACGAGCAGGACAAGCGACGACACCTGTTGGAACATCCCAGCTACCTCCGTGAGGTTCTACACCAGTAAGACGGGTGCCACGCCATTTTCGACACGCCAGCGATGGGCGAAGAGGGATTCGAACCCCCGACATCCTGCGTGTAAGGCAGGCGCTCTAACCAGCTGAGCTATTCGCCCTGCAGGCAGAAATCAGGCTAGCAATGCGAGCGGAAACAGCACACAGTACCCGGCAACAAGCAACACAGCAGCGGCCCCAGGAGAGCCGGACACGAGCACAGCGTACCCTGCCCCGATGGTGGCCAGTGCCACCCCGATCAGGAGCAGATTGCGGCGCGTGAACAGCGCCGCGGGACGGGCGGAGAGGTCGTTCGACGTCGTCATAAGCTTTGGAGCCTAGCGGTCAGAGTCCGGTGGGTCAAGCGGAGTGCTCGCATCATTGAAAGTTGTAATCT
>JAZJZU010000101.1:0-30199 GCA_040389605.1 Gemmatimonadota bacterium | reverse complement strand
CTCATCGTCATCTAACGCCTCAATCTCCCAACCGATGTTGAGGGCGGCCCGCCGTGGCGCATCGCGCCGACGGCGCCAGGCTGCGGCCCATCCCAGCATCAGGGTGACGATCAGCCACGCCCCCCCGGTGACGAGCCAGATGAGCCAGTTATGGCGCTTCCTGACATCCCGCTGCCACGCGTCATCGAAGCGATCGTAACTCAGCCCGGTGGTGGCTTCGAGGGCCTCCTCGAACGGCATCCCGGCCTTGAGCCGCCCCAGCAGCGGCTCCAGGGTGCCGGTGGGATTGAGCCGAGCAAGGTACCCCACCGCCGCTCCCGCGAGGGCGTATCCCTCCTCGGCGTCGCCGCTGCTCCCCCGGAGATTCCGGTCCAGGGCGCCCAGGGTCGGGATCCGCCCAGAGGCCACCGAGAGATTGAGCTGGAGGCCGGCGACCCGGCCAAATTCGCCCGCGGCCAGGACGGCATACCCCTCGTCGAACCAGAGCGGCACCCGCCCGACGATCTGCTGGTGGAGCGCCACGTGGGCGAGTTCGTGCCAGAGGGTCACGGAGGGATCTCCGGCATCCATCCTGATGACCACCAGCCGGCTGCCGGGAAGGGTCAGCCCTGCCCCCCACGACGGGACCCGTCCCCTTGACCACCCGCCGAACGCGGTGGTGTCGGCGGCCATCACCAGCACCAGCGGACCGAGATCGAGGCGGCCCAGTCCAAGCCAGTTGCGAGGGCGCTCCGCGGCCTCGGCGAGGGCGGTGCCGAGCGCGGCATATTTCCGGTCCACCAGGACGGTGATCTCGCCCACCTCCAGCCTCAGCTCCGGCCTCGGCGGCCCCTGCCGCGCCGGCGCCTGAAGGGCCAGCGCGAGCATCAGCGAAAGGCGGAGCGTGGCGGCGGCCCTCCGGCGAGCGAGGCCTCAAGCAACGAGCGGCTTCGCTCGGCGAAAGGCGAATGCCGCAGCGCGGCACCCGTCGTCCAGGCCTCCCGGGCCCCGGCTTCATCACCTGCGAACCAGAGCGCCCGCCCCAGATCGGCCCACCCTTCTGCGAGGTTCGGCCCGAGTCGCACGGCGCGACGCAACAGTTCAACTGCGTCGTTGTCCATCTCGCGCTCGAGGTATGTGACGCCAAGCCAGTAGTTGGCATACAACACCGCGCGGGCGTCGCCGGAGCGACCCGCCACGCGCGAGAGGTGCTCCATCGCCTCGCCTAGCATCGTCTTCTTCAGGCAGACCACGCCCATTGCCACTCGCGCCAGCCCGTGCTCGGCATCGCGCAACAGGACCTGCTGACAATACTGCAACGCCTCGTCGCCGCGATGCTGCTGCATCAGGGCCCAGGCCAGCAGTGCCTGCGCGTCGGCATTCCCCGGGTCGCGGGCAATCGCCTCACGAAAGTGCGCCTCAGCATTGACCCAGCGAGCCCCCGCGAGGTCACTCCAGCCTCGATCTAGCGAGGTCGAGGCACCGATATGGTCATAGCGGACCGTGGCCGCCGGCGCCTCGGACGGCAGGGCCTTGAAGTCTTCCACCAGCGTGCGGATCGATTCCTTGAATTCGGTCAACTCCGCCAGCGCAGCATCAACGTCGCGAAAGAGCGCAATGATCCCCGCGCGAACCTGGTCACGCTCCACCGGACCAAGGCGTCGATCGAGCAGCGCCCGCAGCCGCGCATACTCGGCGCGAAACGCCCCGGGCTCCCCGGCGGTCACGGTGCGCCGCCAGAGCCGGCCAGGTTCGCGCGTGCAAGCGCGTGCTCGGGATTGATCGTGAGCGCTTCCTGCCAGCGAACCCGTGCGCTGGCCATATCGCCACGACGGCACGCGAGATTGCCGAGCTTGAAGTGCACGTCGTCGCCGAGTGTCGGCGACAGTTTCGCTGCCCGCTCGTAGGACTCCTCCGCCTCATCCCAGCGACCCGCACGATAGAGAAGGTCACCAAGATTCTTCGAGATCTGCGGAATGGTCGGGTCCTCGCCGAGCGCGTGCCGCAAATGCGCCTCGGCCTCACCAACCTCCCCGGTGCCCTCGAGCAGGACACCGAGCGTGCTGCGCAGCACCGGGTGATCGGGATAGGCGGTCACGCCCTCCCGGATCGTGGCAAGCGAATCAGGCCACGCTTCCGAGAGCGCCTGCGCCCAGCCGCAGCCCCAGTACCAGTGCGCCGGCACCTTCGTGCCCGCAAAGAGGTCGCGTGCCCGCGCAAAGCGTTCCAGTGCATTCGATGGCTCGCTGCGACGCAACGCGAGGAGCCCCCAGCCGGTCCAGACTCGTGGGTCGTCGCGGTCAAGCTTCACGGCCTCGGCGAGGGCGGCATCGGCCTCGTCGAGACGCCCGAGGGACTCAAGCGCGAGCGCAAGATTGTGCAGCACGCCGGCCCGCGGTCCGCCGTGTTCCGTAGCGTGCTGGAAGCGCTCGAGCGCGTCGTCCCACCGCGCCTCTCGCAGTGCGATCAGGCCGAGTCGAAACGACGCCTCCCCGTCCCCGGGGTGCAGTTCGGCCACCCGCCGGAATTCACGCTCCGCTTCCGCGAGCATTCCCGTCCGGTAGAACGCGACGCCGAGATTGCGATGCTCCTCGAGTCGGGCAGGTGCCTGACGAGGGACCGCCGCCGCCGCAGTTGCGACGCGCCGCAACCGGCCCGCCGAGAGCAATCCGAACAGCGCGCGGCACACCTCGAAATCGGTGAGACCAGTGGCATCCATAATGTCGCGGACGGTGCGCGCGCCATCGACGAGTGGCTGGACGCGCCGCTCGACATCCACGATCGCGGCTTCACCCGTGAACTCGATTTCGCCATCGCCCTCGAGCGCGAAGACCGCATCGAGCGACGGGATCTTCTTTTCGATCACGCTCCATTCGTCGACCCGCCGCGCCCCTTCCATCAGGAGTCCTTCGGGATTCAGGCGGACTGTCCCCTCGGCCTCGTCGGGTTCCAGCCCGGCCTCGAACGAGAAGGTGCCACTCGCCCAGGTGAAGAGCGTGTAGACCGTCTCCTCGACCTGGCGTCGGAGTTCGGCCTCGAGGTCGCCCTGGGCAAGGAGACCGAGTTGCACGAGCACGGCACCCAGCCGCTGGCCCGGGAGCGCACTCTGCGTCGCGATCGCGGATTCGAGCTGCTGAGCGCTCAACTTCCCGGCGGCGACGAGTCGCTCGCCCAGTCGATCTGGGCGCGACACCATCCCGGCGAAGACAATCCATCCGTCATCGAGCCAGATCGACGCGAAGTTCCGGTCGTTGGCCACTGACAGGCAGCCGGTGCGTCGGCCGAGGTAGAGCAGCTGCACGACATCGGGGAGAGAGGCCTCGCGGAGCGATCCCTTGATCGCCATCAGCGCCACTCCTCGTAGAGCCGCTCGGCAATCGCGGGCCAGATGTCGACCATCTTCTCGCGGGACCGCACGGCCCCGCCGCCGGGCGCAAGCAACCCGCTGCCACGGCGCGGCCAGCGCGGAGTGGCGACCGGTGAGCCTTCGAGAATGGTGCGCGCAAGTTCGAGGGTCAACGCCGATTGCCGCTCGTCTGCCGCCGTGGTGAGTCGCTGGAGCAGCTGCTGCACTTCGCGCATCGAGGCAGCCGGTCGCGCGGTGAGGTATTCGACCAGGTCGCTGTCCTCCGCCATCGCACCGAGCAGGCGGGACACTTCCTGGTGCCTCGCTTCGCGATCGGGCGAGCCGAGTTCGAGCACCAGGCCTCCCGAGAGCCGCGTGGCCAGGCGCGCCTCGAACCCCTCGAGCTGAGACGGCAGGCAGCTGGCCGTGAAGGCCATCTGTCGCCCCGATTCCAGCAGCACATTGAACAGCAGGTAGAGCTCTTCCTGACTCCGCTCCTTGCCGGCGAAGGCTGCGACATCATCGAGCAGGAGCGCGTCGACTCGCCGGAGGCGCTGGCGCCACCGGGCAATGCTGCCATCACCGAGGGCCGTGACCAGCCCATCGACAAAGTGCTGCGCATCGAACACCGCCACGCGCATCAGCCCGTTGCGTCGCAGGGCATCGCCAAAGGCGTGCAGGAGGTGGGTCTTCCCCGTGCCGCCCGGCCCCACAATCACCAGAGGATTGTAGAGTTGTCCTGGTTCGGCCGCCGCGGCACGGATGGCCTCCAGGGCCGGCCGCGTGCTCGCGCTCTCGGCGAAGAGCTCGAGCGCATAACGTGTCAACGGCCCCGGAAGTGGCTCACCCGCTTCTCGCGCATCGGCCACGAGCGCCTCGGCCTCCGCCAGCCGGTCGGGATCGTGCAGCGCTGCCTCGCCGAGGAGCGAGGGGGCAAGCTCGGCCAGCTCGCGCTGGAATCCTCGCAATGTCTCGAGGTCACGCTCGAATTCCTCGAGTACTGATTCGGGGTCGCTCGCCAGCTCACCGGCGAGCAGTGCGTCGAGCCGCGTGCACCGGAACCCTTCCCCCGTGCAGCGGAGCGACACTTCCGTCACACGCTGCCGCCAGCGATCGACCTGCGTCGAGACCGTGGCGGAAAGATCCGAGAGGAAATCATCGAATTCATCGACCTCGCCTGCGCCAGCAGCGGCGGGTTCCGGCGCGTCGGGGTCGGCCGCAGCCTCGGGTTCCTGGGGCGCCACGTGCCCCAGGCCGGCAAGAAGGGTGCGTGCCTCCGCACCGCTCAACGGAGTGTCGAGGACTGCCTGCTGAGCAATCAGCCGGTTGAGCGCACCGAGGAGTTCACGCACCGTTCCGATCGGCATTTCGGCAACGGCCGTGAGCACCTCGGGTGCAAAGCTGATCTGACGATCCTGGACACGGCGGGCGAGAATAGCGAGTCGGGTCTCGTAGTCTGGTGCGCCGATATCGATCACCAGTCCGCCGGCAAACCGGCGAATGAGGCGTTCGTCGAGTGACTGGATCTCTTCGGGCGGACGATCGCCCGCAAGCACGATCTGTCGATTCGCCGCCATCAGGACGTCGATCAGCCGCAACAACTCCGACTGCAGCTCGCGCTGATCGGTCAGCAGCTGCGCGTCATCGAGCAGCACGAGGTCTGCTTCGGTGAAACGACGCCGATAGGTCTCGGCCTGGCCAGCGGCGAGTGCGGCGTGGTAGGCCTCGACGAAGTCGTCCACGGTGACATACTCCACCGTGCGCGAGGGATCGATGATCTGCGCTTCGTGGCCGATGGCCATCAGCAGGTGGGTCTTGCCCAGTCCGGGTCTGGCGTAGAACCAGAGCGGGTTGTAGGCGGCACCCGGCGCCTCGGCCACCGCCTTGGCGGCCGTGGCAGCGAGCCGGTTTGACGATCCGATGACGAACGAGGCGAAGCGCGACTGGGGGTTCAACACGGCCGGCTCACTCGGCGGCCGGCGCGAGTTGCCGCATCAGTCGGGTCACGGCCGCATGCAGGCCTTCGAGCACCCCGACCCCGCGCAAGGCGTCACAGGCAAAACTCGGGGCACCGCGAAAGTTCAGGGCCTCGCTCAGGACATCGGGCGTGAGGATCATTTCTGCTGGCAGGTCCTGCTTGTTGTAGAGCATCACGAGCGGAATGTCCCGCACGTCGCCATCACGATCGAGGAGTTGCGCCTGCAGGGCGCGCAGCGCATCGAGGTTTTCACCCAGCCGCGCCGCCTGACTGTCGACCACGAAGAGCACGGCATCGGCGTCGGCAAGCACCAGGCGTCGCGTGGCATCGGCGTGCCGCTCGGCCGGAATGCCATAGAGATTCACCCGCGTGCGCCAGCCGCCGACCCGACCGAGTTCCAGCGGCAGCCAGTCGAGCAGCGGCACTCCAGAGGGTGGTGTCCCGAGCGGCCACTGTTCGCCGAGTCGTGAGGGTTCCACGCGGTCGTGCACGCAGCGCAGTACCGAGCTCTTGCCCGCGCGCGATGCGCCGAACACGACCAGTGTGGCCGTGAGCTCTCCGCGTTCGCGATTCAGGCGAGCCATCGTCAGGTCCGCCCGAAGAGCGCGCGCAGCGACTGGTCGAGCTCCCGCTCGAATCCTTCCGCGAGAATCTCACGCGGCGCGGCCTCGATCGGTGCCGCAGCCACCAGCCGCGCCGTGAATCGGGTGAAGAAGAGTCGCACCATTCCCACCGAGGATTCGCGCCCGAAGACCACCAGCCCGATCCAACGCCCTCGCGGAGTGTCGAATCCGGCCAGCCAGACGCCCTGCTGCTGACCCTGGTGCACCACGACCCCGAAGCCCCGCTCGGCGCCGATCACTCGGGAGAGTTCTCCCGTGGTCGCGAGAATCCCTGCGCCGAGCGCGGCTGCCGCCATCACGTCGAGGGAGCGGGTGAAACCGTGTTGCGCGATCACCTGCCCGGACGCGGTCATCACCAGGGCGAGTCGCGCCGATGACTCGCGGAGAAACTCGCTCAGCGGATCGGCGACCCACGGCTCCAGGACGCGCATCAGGCGAGTACACCCGCGAGATCGCCGAGGAGGAGACGGAGTCGCCCCTGTTCGGCCGTGGGATCTGCGACCGCGACGAGCCACAGCGGGTCACTACCGGCGACCGCGAGCAGGGTTCCGGCTTCAGCGGTCAGGTGCATCCGGTTGGGCGGAGCGATGTGCATCGCCCCGGCCGTTCGCTGCATCCGCGAAATGATCGAGGCCGTGAAGGCCGCGACATCGGTGGTCTCGAACCCTTCCATCGCGGCCTCGGCCACCACGAGGCCATCGTCAGCGGACACGATCAGCGCACAGCGCACACCGGAGATGCCGGTGATTTCGCGCAGCATCGTTTCCCACTGCGGCACGTTCATTCGCCGCGCTCCAGCCACGCGCGCGACACTTCGGCCGCCCGTGCGCTGGCGGCGAGCAGGCGCCCGGGAGGCGTCGTGGCAGGGCGGCGAATCAGCAAGGTCGCCGGCGAACCGAGCGGCACGAGGGCGACGCGCGCGTTCGCACTCTCGAGGATCAACTGCTGCCACGCGCCAAGGCCGAGAAAGCGCGCAGCCCGATCCGCTTCGCGCGTCAGGCCGGAGGCCTCCGCAGCGGTTGCATCGGCCTCGCGCTCGCCGGTCCCCGGACCAATGCCACCCGTGAGTCGCATTCCCTGCGCATCGAAGAGCAGCAAGCCGCTCGCGAAGTCATCGAGGCGGTACGACTCGGTGGTCCGCACCGGCGCAGCGGCACGCACTCGATCGAGCGCCGCAAGAATGGTGGGGTCGTGGGGTGCCTGCGCTGCAGCGCTCTCGAGGTACTGCTCGGCTGTCACGAAGTCCTGTGAGCGGAACGCGATGAACGCCAGTCCCTTGAGCGCCCCGACGTGGCCCGCCTCGCATTCGAGCGTGGCGCGCCACGCGGCGATGGCCGGGGCATCCTGACCCTGATCGGCACGAATCCGGGCGAGGAGATCGTGCGCATCGGCCAGCGCGGGGTAGCGCACGAGTCCGGCAAGCGCCACCGTGGCCGCGGCCTCAAACTGGCCGCGCTGCCGCAGGCGCTCCCCGAGATCGAGAAACGCCAGCCCTTGTGTGGTGCTCGGAAGAACGGGAATCGAATCAGTCACGGCTTTCGCGCAGCGCCTCCACCATAGTCTGGGCGGCCCGAGTCAGCGACACCGCCTCTTCGGCGTGCGCCGGGTCGGCCGCCCGCCAGGACTCCCACGCGCCGATGGCGCGATCGAATCGACCCGCTCCAACCTCCGCGAGGCCGAGCATCCGCCAGGCATCGCCATCACCTGGCACCGCTGCGACCCGGGCACGGAGCAGCGCCGCCGCGTCGTCGTACTTGCCGGCCTCGATGGCAGCACGCGCCTCGAGGGAGACATCGGGCGGTGCCACCGCAAGCTGAAGTATAGCGGCAGCCTGCAGTGATCGAACCCGGTCGGCGACGGTATCCAGCGACTCGTCGAGTGCTGCGGCCAGCGACGCGACGTTGCGCACACCATCGACGGTATCGAGCAGCCGCCAGTCCAGTGGATCGAGCCCCACGGGATGGCTGCGCCGGAGTTGCTCGCTCGGAGCAAAGCAGGGGACGGCGCGAAACTCGTCCAGTTCGGCACCCAGATCCACGCGGCGCATCTCGGCCTCGACGACCTCGAACACGAGAGCATCGGGCGAGAGATCGAGCGGGCCATCCTCGACCGCGCCCTCGGCGAAATCGAAACGACCGCGCGACCAGTGGAGCATCGTCCCGAGTGCGGCGCTCGCGAGCCTCGTGCGCAGCGCCTCGCGCACGACGGCCGGCAGGCGATCGGGACCCACCTCAGGATCTTCGGTTGCGAGCGACCGTGCGATGAGGCCCGCATCGAGTGCGAGGTCGCTCGCCTCAGGTTCCAGCGCCACGATCCGGCCCTCCCGGATCCACAGGGTGCGCGGGGTGGTGGGATCGGGTCCCGTGACGCGCAGCGTTCCGCTCCGGCCTCCCCGTTGCAGCAGCTGGAGGACCTCCACCAGCGAGATCTCGTTCAGGGGACCGTGCATCGGATCGCGCTAGGCGACGGCGAAGAGTGCAGCGAGTTCGCGGGCCGAGTGCGCGTGCCGGCGACTCATTGCGCCCAGCATACCCTCGCTGTCCGTGCTGCCGACACGTTCCCAGTCGGCGAGCGCATCGGCGTACCGGCGGAGCTTGGCCAGCACGACGCCGCGATGAAACAGCGCCGCCGTGTGCGAAGGCTGACGCACGAGCACCTGGTCGAAGACGACCAGTGCCTCGCCGAGCCGGGTGGTCTCCAGCAGCGAGCGCCCGAGCGCGAGCAGGACTTCGTCGGTGGCCTCCGCCGTGCCGGCCGATCGCTCCGGCGGGATCTCGATGGGGTCCCCGCCGCGACCATTGTCGAGCAACCACACCTCGGGCACGAACCACGGCGAGCACTGCAATCCCCGGCGTGTCGCCTCGACGGCAAGGGTGTGCGCGCCGAGTCGTTCGTGGGCGAGCCCGAGCGTGAAGTGGGCCCGGGCGAGGGTGCCATCGGCCGCGAGACTGGCGGTGAGCAGCGGCACGGCCGCTGCCGATGCGCCGTCGATATGGGCGAGATACCCTGCAAGCTGCAGCAGCACGGCCGAACCGGGGAACCGCGGGAGTGATGCCTTCAGGAAGCCGCGCGCACGGGCGGTCTCACCACGGCGATGCCACGCCAGTGCGCAGTCGTGCACCACGGCAGCCGATTCCCACGCGGCCACGCGCGCCCAGGCGGCGTCGGCAGCAGCACGCTCGCCGCGTTCTTCGTGCAGCACTGCGAGGCCATTCCACGCCGCCACTTCGTCCTCCCCGCTCGTGATCGCCGCGAGGTAGCACGCTTCGGCCACGGCCAGTGCGCCTTCGGCGTGCGACGCGACCGCCGCCGCAAGGGGATGCTGTGCCGATGGGCCGGCGGCGAGTGCGGAATCGTGGGCCGAGAGGGCGAGCAGCAACCGATCGGTCCGGCCGGCCGCGAGTCGCTCGAGATTGTGCCACGCCGAGCGCGGCGCCGAGGGCAGCGCGACGGCACGACGCGTGGCATCGAGCGCGGCGCTGGTGGCGCCGCGTCGGGCAGCGAACCAGCCAAGATTGGCGAGCGTGGTGGCGTCGGCGGCTGCCAGCCGCTCCGCCAGCGCCGCAACCACTGCGGCGTCGCCCGGGCGGGGCGCCGTCATCCTAGTCGAGCCGGATTGCCTCGAGGATCGCCTTGATCGAGGCGTGGTCCGGCATCAGCAGGAACGCTCCCGTCAGGGGATGCTCGTTGCCCTCGGCACGGAAGGCCGTGTCGACACAGAAGAGCAGGTCGCTCAGTTCCTCGTTGGGGTCGATGGTCGAGTCGATCGCCAGCTTCGTGGGCCCCACGGTGAGTGACGGCACCGAGGGCAGCAGCATCATTTCCATGAAATTGCTGAGCGCGGTCAGGTAGGCCGAGCAGACAATGTTGCCGACTTCCTTGAGTCCCGACTGTTCGAGCTCGCCGAGCGCGCGCGGAGGACCCGCGGGGCGGCGGAGGATCAGGTCACACAGCCGGGTCGCGTCTTCTTCGGCGAACGCGAGCAACGCCCTGCCGGTCAGGTCGCCCAGCATTCGCATCGAGACCACGGCCACGTGATCGCCAAATGAGGAGAGCATCGCCGGCACGTCGCCATAGTGCACGCGCCGCACCTGGGGCACCGAAATCATGATGCGGCGGTCCGTCAGCTGCGACAGTGCCGTCGCGGCGTGCCCTGCCCCGATGGTCGCTACCTCACGCAGTCCGTCTCGCCGCAGCGTCTCGATATCATCCGAAGCACCCATTTGAGCCCCCCTCATAAGAAATTCCCTCGATCATCGATTATCGATCATCGATCATCGGTATTGCTACACCACGCTTGCCAGATCAAGCAGCAACGCCGGCCGGCCACTTTCAAGCACCGCGGCACCGGTGATCCAGCGCGGCATCCCGCGCGTGCGCTCGATCGGTTGGACCACTGCATCAACCTGACCGTGCACCGTATCGGCAAGCAGCGCGACCCGCTGCCCGTTGGCCTCGAACAGCACTGCGGGTCGCCGCGCAGGTGCTGCGGTCCCGCGGTACATCAGCAGTCGGCGCAGGTCGACCACCGGAATGGATTCTCCACGGTGTTCGAGCGTGGTCCGGCCATCGACCTGTCGTGCCTCGGACGGGTTCCAGGCGAGCAGCTCGGCCACGTGCACGAGCGGCATCACGTAACGCTCCTCGCCGATCCCGGTCACCAGCGCGGGCACGATCCCCAGCCGCATCGGCAGCCTGAGCGTGAAGACCGTTCCCTTGCCTGCCACCGTCGTCAGCGAGAGCGCGGCGCCAATCTGGTGCAGCCGTGCCAGCACGACGTCGAGACCCACACCGCGTCCCGAGACATCGCTCACGGTCTCGGTCGTGCTGAACCCCGGACGCACCAGCACCGCCAGCAGCCCGTCGTCTGAGAGCGTCGACCCTGCTTCGAGAATCCCCAGATCGACGGCCTTCCGCGCCACGCGTTCCCGGTCGATTCCACCGCCGTCGTCGGTGAGTTCAACCACGACGGCATCGCGATCCCTGCGCGCCCGCACCGAGATCCGACCGGTCGGTCGCTTGCCGAGCGCGCGGCGTGCCTCAGGCGTCTCAATACCGTGGTCGAGCGCATTCCGCAGCAGGTGCATCAGCGGCTCAGGCAACTGATCCAGTACCGTCCGGTCAACTTCCAGGCCGTCTCCGGAGATGTCGATCGTCACTTCCTTGCCCAGCTGTCGCGCGAGGTCGCGAGCCTGAGAGGGCAGCCGTTCGAACACCTCGGTCAGCGGTGCCAGCCGGACGTGGAGAATGCGGTCCTGCAAGCGGTCGAGCCGATGCGCCATCACGGCCGCCGCACGCGCAATCGGCGAGAGCGCATCGCGCGCGGCCTGTCGCTCCAGCTCCTGCCTCGCAGTGACCAGACCACCCAGGTCGCTGAACAGCGCGTCGAGTCGGTCGAGGTCGACCCGCACGATCCGCGGGGCTGCCGCGCCACCGGCTGGCGTTTCGAGCTTGCCCCCTTCGGCCAGCACCGCCGCCTCGCACGCCGCGGCGATGTCGTCGAGACCGCGCTCCAGGTGACGCAGCCAGGCCCGGTCGGCCACGCGGACCCCGGTCCGGACGTCACTGAGCTCTGATTCCGTGGCGTGGGTCAACTCGGTGACGGCGTCGAAGGCCAGAGACCCCGACATTCCCTTCACCGTATGCAGGACCCGGAAGACCTCTTCGGCATAACTCCGATCGGCGGGCGAATCGAACCACGCCGCCATCGTGTGCCGCACTCCTCCCAGCAGCGAGCGCGCCTCGGCCGCAAACAGTGCGACGTAGCGCGAGCGCTGCGGATCGGTCATTCGCCTGCACTGCTTCGACCACGAGTGCCTGCTGGCCCATCGCGCTGCACATCAGGATCCGGGCCGAGGGGTCGCTCGCGATGATGGCCTTCACCGCATCGATCCCGCCCATATCGGGCATCACGATGTCCATCGTGACCAGGTCCGGCTTGAGTGCCTTGTACCGCTCGACCGCCTGCAGGCCGCTTTCGGCCTCTCCGGCGATCTCGTAGCCCGCGTTGGTGAGGATATCGGTGATCATCGTGCGCATGAAGATGGCATCATCACAAATCAGGATCCGCTGGGCCATCGGTCCTCCAGAAACAGGGTCAGGCGAAGATCGCGTGCGCGACCTCGATCAGGTCAAGCGTTGCAAGGCCCGTGCGCGGCTCGGCGGTGAGTTCGACCACCCCATCGACCGCCAGCGCGAAGCGCCTCCCATCGGCCTCCACCACGACGATTTCCCCCGTACCACCGGGCTCTCCCGGCAATTCGAGGGATCGGACCGGGTCGGCCACGGCAAGGATTTGTCCGCGGTGATTCACCACACCCCGGACTGCGGGGTGGGTCCCCGGGACCCGCACCACCGGGGCATCCCGCAAGACCTCAATCACCCCCGCCACCGGGATATACCAGCGGCTCCCGGCAACCCGGACCACCAGCCCCCCGACTGCCGGGAGCGGTTCAGCCACGTTGCGTCTCGAATCCGATGGCGGTCAGGGCCTCCTCCCGCGACGGGAGGGCCCCCGGCCCCGCGGCCGTTTCGAGCAGCGGCCAGAGGTCCGCAGGCCAGGGTGAGGAGAGCCGCAGTGGCTCGCCGCTGATGGGGTGGCGGAACGCGAGAAGGGAGGCGTGAAGCGCCTGCCGGGGAGCCAGGGCGTCGAGGGCACGAGCCTCCGCACGCCCGACACCGGAGATCCGCTTCCAGCCGCCGCCCGAATAGACGGGATCACCCACGATCGGATGCCCGATCGACTCGAGATGCACCCGGATCTGGTGCGTCCGGCCCGAGTGCAATTCGAGGCGGACGATTTCGACGGGGCCGAGCCGTGCGATGCCGAAGGCATCAGTCTTCGCGGCGCGCCCATCGTGGGTTATGGCCATCCGCTTGCGGTCGCGCGGACTGCGACCCAGCGGCGCGTCGATGGTCACCTTCGGCTCGTCGAGATGGCCCCAGATCATCGCGGCATAGATCCGTGCAATCTTTCGCGCCGCGATCATTGCACCAAGCCGTCGATGCGCCAGTTCCGTCTTCGACACGATGATCAACCCACTGGTTTCGCGATCGAGCCGGTGCACGATCCCGGGTCGACCCTCGGCCCCGCCGGCCAGCGTCGTGCCGCGTGCAACGAGGGCGTTCACCAGCGTGTCGTCCCAGTGTCCGGGCGCCGGGTGCACCACCAGACCGGCAGGCTTGTCGATCACCGCGAGATCATCGTCTTCGTAGACGACGACCAGCTGGATGGGGTTCGGGGTGAACTGCCTGGGGGGATCAACGTCGGGGAGCGTCACCACCACGAGGTCGCCACGTTGCATCGTGCGCGACGCCCTCGCGACCGCCGCGTTGACCGTGACGGCCTTGTCAGCGACGATGCGTGCCGCCACGGTCCGCGAAATCTGCAGTTGATCGGCGAGGAAGCGGTCGAGTCGTTCGGTCGTTTCGGCCAGGATGCAGAAGGTCACACCGGGGGTACGGCTGCGGCGGCTCGCCGCGCGTCTTCACGCCAGAGCGAGAACGCCAGCGCCACCGCACCGCACGACACCGCGATATCGGCCACGTTGAATGTGGGCCAGCGCGCCGAACCCAGGCCGACATCAATGAAGTCCACCACGCCGCGCGGCGATATGAAGCGATCGATCAGGTTTCCCGCGGCGCCACCGGCCACGAAGCCGACCGCAAAGAGCCGCAGTCGATCGGCGAGATCGGTCTCCCGCCACATCCGGTAGAGGAAGACCACGGCGACGATTGCTATCACCATGAAGATCCAGCGGGAGTACACCCCAAGGTGCAATCCGAAGGCGGCACCGGGGTTGTGCACCAGTCGCAGCTGAACGGTGTCGCCGGCGACGGCAATGCTCTCGCCCGCGCCGAGCGCACGTTCGGCGAGGATCTTGGTGATCCGGTCGAGGATCACCACGATGGCCACCAGCCCCCAGAAGGAGGGACGGCGACTAGCGCCGCTTGCCATCCTCTTCCTTCTCCTTGCACGAAATGCAGAGGCGGGCGTGTGGCAGTGCATCGAGCCGCTCGAAATCGATCTTCGCGCCGCACTGGTGACAGGTGCCGAACTTCTCCGGCTGGTTGTAGAGCCGGCGCAGCGCCTCGTTCAGGTGCCAGAGGTATCGCCCCTCCTGCGACGCGAACAGGTACTGCTTCTCGCGCTCCATCGCATCGGTGCCCTGGTCGGCCATATGGAAGGAGTAGGACGACAGGTCGCCGTCCGATCCCTGCAGGGTCGAGTTGAAGGCCGCGCGTGCGCTCCTCGAGCAACCGGGTCTCGAGGTGCTTGAGCTGAGTCTTGGTCACGGTCCATCCACACGTTCTGGGCCGAATGGGGTCCGGCCGTTCCCGAATTGCCGCACCGCGAGCACGGCAGAGAAACCATCGATCACGACCGATTCGCTCCGGTCGGCCTGCACCAGCGCCTGCCCCACCACAAACTCCCGCGCCAGCGTTTCGCCGGCGATATACCCCTCGTGTCCGCGTGCCGCTGCCTCAACGGCCGCATCGCCGCTGATGGCGAGCGCAATGCGCCCGGCGACATCGAATCCCGCCTCCTTGCGGAGCCGCTGCACGCGCGACACCAGTTCGCGTGCGAGGCCCTCCTGCGCGAGTTCCGCGGTCACCGTCGGGTCGAGTGCCACGACATAGGCACCCTCGCTCGCCACGGGCCAGTCGGTCACGACCTCGCGTTCGACTGTCACATCCTCTGGCAGGACCGTGAACTCGCCGTCAACAGTGTCGCCCCGCTCGAGGGCCTGCAACTGCTCGCGCGAGAGCGTGGCAACGTAGGCAACGACGCGCTTGACATCGGCCCCGAATCGCTTGCCCAAGGTGCGGAAATTCGCCTTGCCCCGCAACCGTACCAGATCTTCGTCCGACGAGACCACATCAATCGCCTTGACGTTGGTCTCGCTCGCCAGGAGCGGCAGCAAGGCGTCGAACGCCGGGCCGCGGACGGCGCCTGGCACCGCCACCTTGATCCGGGCCAGCGGCTGGCGCACGCGCAGCGTGGCACTCTCGCGCGCCGCACGACCCAGCGAGGCGAGCTGACGGACCGCCGCCATCGCAAGATCGCGGGCCGGATCGAGCCTGCCCTGGTCCGCCGGGAACGGCGCCAGATGCACCGATGTTCCCTGCAGCGCGCGGTGCAACCAGTCGCTCACGAACGGCGCTGCCGGCGCCAGCATCGCCGCAACCGACGTGAGCGCCTCGCGCAGCGTAGCAACAGCGGCCGGATCCGCGTCGCGGTCTGGTGCCCAGAACCGGGGACGATTGAGCCGGACGTACCAGTTCGACAGGTCGGCGACGACGAACTCCACGATCGCACGCACACCGGTGGTCACATCGTAGCCGTCGAAGGCCCGCCGCACCGCGCTCACGGTGGCGTCGAGCCGGCCCAGAATCCAGCGGTCGGCGAGCGGTCGCTCGGCCACTGGTGGTGCATCCGCTGGCGGTCCGGCGTAGAGTGCAAAGAACTGGTAGGTGTGTTTCAGGGTGTTCAGGAAGCCACCCGCCGTCTCCACGAGCTGTCGCTCGTCGAAGCGCTTCGGTTGCCAGACCTGCGACGACAGCAGCAGGTAGAGCCGGGCCGAGTCGGCGCCGTGCGTGGCGATCAGGTCCCACGGATTGACCACGTTGCCCCGGCTCTTGGACATCTTCTGGCCGGTGGCGTCGAGAATCAGCTCGTTCACGATCACGTGGCGGTATGGCGCCGTGTCGAAGGCCGTGGTGCCGATGGCCAGCATCGAGTAGAACCAGCCGCGCGTCTGGTCGATCCCCTCGCAGATGTAGTCGGCTGGAAAATGCGACTCGAACGCAGCCTGCTGTTCGAACGGATAGTGCCACTGCGCCCACGGCATCGCGCCCGAATCGAACCAGGTGTCGATGACCTCGCGCGTGCGCCGCATCGTGCCGCCATCGGGCGCAGGCCACGTCACCTCGTCGACGCGTGGCTTGTGAATGTCGAGATCGCCTTCGGGCACGAAGCCCGACTTCTCGCGCAGCTCCGCGAGCGAGCCGATGACCTCGACATACGACGGGTCGCGATCGCTGACCCAGATCGGGAGCGGCGTTCCCCAGTATCGATCACGCGAGAGCGCCCAGTCGACATTGTTGCCGAGCCATTCACCAAACCGGCCGGTGCCCACCTCGGGTGGGTGCCAGGCAATGTCGCTGTTGAGTTCCAGCATCCGCTGCTTGACGGCCGAGGTCCGGACAAACCACGAATCGCGGGCGTAATAGATCAGCTTGCTCTGACAGCGCCAGCAGTGCGGGTACGTGTGCACGTGCTGTTCGGTCCGCAGGTGCCGGCCGAGTTCCTTGAGCCGACGAATGATCAGCTCGTTGGTCTCGTCGGCCGTCACGAGCTTTCCTTCGATCTCGGGCCAGGTCGTGCCCGTGAAGGTGCCGTCGCCAGCAACGGGTCGCAGCAGCGCGAGGTCGTGTGCCTTCCCGGCCGCAAAGTCATCGGCACCGAAGGCCGGCGCGAGATGCACGAGGCCGGATCCGTCGTCAGCGGTGACGAACTCGCCCGGCACCACAACCTGGCTCTGGCGATCATCCGGCAGCGGGACGATGTCGAGCGGTCGACGGTAGCGCAGGCCGGCCAGCGCGGAACCTGGGAGGGTGCGCACGACCGTGAGGTCGTCACCGAGCCACGAGCCAGCGGCCTCGAGCCGCGCGTGCGCCAGCACGAACGTGCGCCCGGGGTGAGCGGGCGTCGTGACCTCGACATACTCGAGTTCCGGATGCACCGCGACCGCCACGTTGCTCGGCAGGGTCCACGGTGTCGTGGTCCAGACCACGAGTTCGCGCCCGCTGCCATCGTCGAGCGGGAACGTGACATAGATCGACTTGTCGCGAACCTCGTCGTAGCCGAGCGCCAGTTCGTGGCTCGACAGCACGGTGCCGCAACGCGGGCAATAGGGCAGCACGCGATGCCCGCGGTAGAGCATAGCGCGCTCGTGCAGTCGCTTCAGCAGCCACCAGACGGACTCGATGTATTCGCGGGTGCAGGTCACATAGGCGCGGTCGAAATCGAGCCAGTATCCAATCCGGTTCGAGAGGTTCACCCACTCGTCCCGGTAAGTGAAGACACTCTCCAGGCAGCGCCGGTTGAACTCCGCCACGCCAAAGGCCTCGATGTCCTTCTTGCCGGAGAAATTGAGCTGCTTCTCGACCTCGAGTTCCACGGGCAGCCCGTGCGTGTCCCACCCCGCGATCCGGGTGACACGCCGGCCCTGCATCGCCTGGTAGCGGCAGATCAGGTCCTTGATGGTCCGCGAAAAGACGTGGTGGATTCCGGGGCGCCCGTTGGCCGTGGGAGGACCCTCGTAGAAGACGAACCCTTCGCCATCTGCCGTGGCCTGCTGGACTCGCTCGAACAGCGCCTCCCCCTTCCAGGTGGAGAGCAGTTCCTGCTCCAGCGCATCCGCTCCCCCTTCCGGCCAGGCTGGCCAGGAGGCGGTGGTTTCGAGAGCGGGTACGCTGCGATCGGTCACGGCATCACCAGTTCGAGTCATTCGCGGGGTCCGAAGAGGACGGTCCCCAGGCGCAACAGGGTGGCGCCTTCTTCGACGGCGACGGGGTAGTCGTCGGACATCCCCATCGAGAGTTCGGGCAACTCGTGCCCTTCGTGCTGCATCGTGTCGCGCAGGCCGCGCAGCTGGGCAAAGGTCCGATGCTGGCCGATCTCGTCGGCATCGATGGCCGTCATCGTCATCAGCCCGCGCACCTCGAGCGTCGGCAGCGCCCTGATTGCCTCGAGTAGCTGCGGCAGTGCTGCCGGCGCGACCCCGCCCTTCTGCGGTTCCCCGGAGCAGTTCACCTGAACCAGCACCGCCTGACGGGCGCCCGCCGCCGTGCGCCGGGCGATGTCCTCGGCCAGGTCGATCCGGTCGACCGAGTGGATCAGCGCGAAGCGTCCCGCCGCCTGCCTCGCCTTGTTCCGCTGCAATCCACCGATCAGGTGCCACGCGACGCTCAGGTCGGCGCAGGCGTCCTGCTTGGCGAGGGCCTCCTGCACCCGATTCTCCCCCACCATCGCAAGCCCGGCCGCCACGGCGGCGTGGACGGCCTCGGGACCGTGCGTCTTGGTCACCGCAATGATCCCCGGCTCAGGCCACCCACCCACGCCACGCCGCTCGGCAATGACGGCGGCCACTCGGGCCAGGCGGTCGGCCAGGGTCGCTTCAGGCATAGCCGGGAAATCTAACAGGATCGAGGGGCTGGGAGGTCCGATTCAGGGGGTCGAAAGCGGGGGGGCCTGGTGGCCCTGGAGCGCCTGCAGGATCTCCCGGATGGCGGGTTGATCGCTGAGATGGGCCGCCGTCCGGAGGGCGGCAAGCGCGCCGGTCGTGTCGCCGCGCTGCAGCAGTCCCACGCCCACCTGGGCATAGGGGAGCGCGATCGTGGCTGCCATCCCCCGGATGTTGCCGTCGAGCGACAGCACATCCCCCGTAAACAGCGATCCGAATGACCAGTTTTCGGCCATCAGCCGCCGGGTGGTGACCAGGTCCAGGGCGGCACCACCGGGCCCGCTCGCCGCGCCCGCGACCAGCCGGGTGCTGTCGATGGTCCCGATGGGAAGCGTCAGCACGAGCCCTTGCTGAATCAGGGCCGGCCCGAGATCAAAGGTCTTCTGTGCGGCGGTCACCGACCAGGAGACGGGCCGGCGTCCGGCGTTCTGTCGCAGGATCTGCAGGACCATCAGGTCTTTCCCGAACACGGCGCTCCCCTTCGGCACCGTCACACTCACGCCGTTGGGAAGCTGGACCACCAGATCCTCTGCGAGCCGTTGCGGGACGAACCCCGCGATCATCGCGTCAGTGAGCGAATGCAGCGGCCCGGTCTCGAGCGGTGCCGCAGCGTCGCGCCAGACGCTGGCGAGGCTCGAGGGATCGACAGGCACGCGCGGGGTGTCGCGCAACTGGCGCATATACCACGGCGTTTCCGCGAGGGCGAGACAGACCACCGTCACGTCGCGCCGCAGCCCCTCGACTGCCTGGGCATACCAGACCGGGAAGGTGTCGTTGTCGCCCCAGGTAAAGAGGATGCCACCGGGCGGCACCGACTGGAGCAGGGCGCGCGCGAAGTCACGCGCAAACGTCGCTTCGGGCCCACCGTGCCGGCTCGCGACCCGGGCATTGAGCACCAGTGGCACCGCCGCCAGGGCGAAGAGCGAGAGCATTGCCCCGCGCGCCGCGCCACGCACGCGTGGCATCAGGGTGCGAATCAGGTCGGCGAGTCCGATGGCAACCCAGGCCCCCCACGCCACGAAGCTCACGACAAAGAAGTAGTCGCGCTCGCGCACCTCGTGATCGCTGCCATTGGGCCAGAGGTCATATCCGAGCGTGGTGCCCGGCTTGAAATTCATATAAACCACGAGGCCGAGTCCGGTGACCAGCCAGAGCATCGCGAGCAACCCGAATCCCGAGCGGTCCCGATTGCGCTGCGCCCACGCGCCGCGCAGCCCGAGCGAGAAGGCACCCATCGTCACAAGAAACCGGCCGAGCGACGGTGCAATCGTGACCCCGATCGATTTGGCCCACTGCCAGTCGAAATACTGGACATAGTTGGCCAGCTGGTAGCCAAGAATGGTGAACGTCCGGCCAGGGTTCAGCTCGCCGTGGAGAACGGTGGGGTCGTCGAGTGGGGTACGGATCGGGTACTGCGCTCGACGAATCACACCGAGCAGGGCATCCCAGGTCGAGGGATCCGCCTCGTTGAGCCACGGCGCCTGTCGCGCGCGGAAGAGCAGGAAGAGGTAGGGCGTCACGCCCACGAACGCGATCAGTAATGCCATCACCGTGAACGACAGCTGGCGCGTTCGAATCGCAAAGACGCCGGCGACGAGCACGAGGCCGATCGACACCGCGGTCAGCGTGACACTACCGAGGCCAAAGCCGATCAGTAGGAGCCAGATCGCGGCGAACATCGCGATGCGAACCCATTCTGCCGCGGCCTCATCGCGAGTTCCCAGCGGTGCCCGGCGCGACTCCATCAGCCAGGCCACGACAACGGCGGGACCTATGAGCAATGCCAGCAAGTGATTGCCGATCGACATCGCGCCGAGGTAGAGCGCGAGCAGCATCATCCGGGCGCCGGTGGTCGTGGAGCGATGCTCGCGCCAGCGCATCGCGAGCCAGGCGACCAACGCGATCGACAGCATCGCGACGCTGTAGACCTCGGTTTCGACCGCGTTCTGCCAGTTCGTGAACGTGAACGCCGTGAGGAGCGCTGCGGATCCACCTGCCCCGATCGCCAGCACGTTGCGGGGCGAGGCATCGAGGTCGTCGTACATCCTGAGGACCGTGGCGTGGGCCACCAGGAACCAGCAACCGGCCGCCGCCGCCGCGCACACGGCACTGAGCAGGTTGAGCCTCCAGGCATACTCACCGAAGGGGACCAGCAGCCCCCAGGTGTGCGCCAGCATCACGAACAGCGGCGTGCCGGGTGGGTGCGGGATGCCGAGCGTCCTGGCGGCAGCGATGAATTCGCCCGCGTCCCAGAACGTGACCGACGGAGCGAGCGTCAGCAGGTAGCCCGTGAGCACCGCGATCGACGCAAGCAGCGCGAGCCGATACGGCGGACGAGCGGTGCTCACGGCGGCCCGGGATGGAGCGCGGTCGCAATGGCGAGCGCGTCGCGCGAGGCGGCCGGATCGTGCAGCCGGAAGAGTCGTGCGCCGCGATCACACGCCAGGGCGCAGACCGCTGCGGTGGCGCGTTCGCGATCGTCGATGGGCCGACCGGTGGCCTCACCCAGGAAGCGCTTTCGCGAGGGCCCCACGAGCACCGGCGCGCCCAGCGCCACGAGGGCGTCGAGTTCGGAGAGCAGCTGGAAGTTCTGCTCCGGTGTCTTGGCAAAGCCGAAGCCCGGATCGATGACGATTGCCTCGTGCGCGATGCCGGCGTCGCGTGCCGCCGTGATCGCGGCCGCGAGCTCACGGGTGACGCCGTCGGTCACGCTGCCGCCATAGTCGGCAAGATCGTACGAGGCGAGGGCGCCGAGCGCGCCGCGCGAGTGAGAGAGCACGACACCAGCACCGCGTTCCGCGACGAGCGAAAGCAGCGCGGGATCGTGCCTGCCCGCCGTGACGTCGTTGATGATGGCGGCGCCGGCGTCGAGTGTCGCCTCGGCCGTCGAGGCGTGCACGGTATCGATCGAGATCGGGAGGTCGGGGTATCGCTGGCGAAGCGCGAGCAGCACCGGCAGCACCCGCGACAGTTCTTCTTCCGGGGCGATAGGTCGTGCCCCAGGACTGGTCGACTCACCGCCGAGATCGATCAATGTCGCGCCACCCGCCAGCATCAGCTCAGCCGCGCCCAGCGCGGCTTCCACGCCAACGGGTGCGCCGCCCCCCGAGAACGAATCGGGCGAGACATTGATGATACCGATGATCACGGGATGTCCGAGCGCCTGCACACCCTGCGCGTGCTTCCACCCCGCCAGCGGCTCTCCGGGCATCGCCATCCCGATCGCCTCGGCCAGCGCGCGGACGGGTTCCGGTTGCACCCAGGGCCGTGCGAACGCGCCGAGTCGAGAGCGTGCCCCTGCGAGCACAATCCAGTCGTCGCCAGTGATCAGCTCGAGCCCGAGGCGCGAGGCGACCATCAGCATTGCTTCGATGGTATCGCTGGAGAGACTGGTGACGTGGTAGGCGGAGCCATCGAGGCCGGCTGCGGTCAGCCGGGCGACGTCGCCCTCCCATCCGTGAGACAGGAGGGCATCCCGGATCGCGCTACTGCGACCCGAGAGCGGAGAGACGATCACGCGCCAGCAGGTTCGGCCGGCGGGGCCCCCAGGATCGGCGCGCGATGTCCCGATGCATCGGGACGCACTGCCGATGGTGCCACCGAAGGCGATGGCGGCGGCAGGATCGTGCGCGGCGGCAACGGCTGGTTGCGCGCCAGCAGGTCGAGATCCTCACGATCGATCGTTTCGCGCTCCAGCAGGGCCAGCGCGATACGCTCGAGCAATTCGCGATGCTCCGTGATCAGTCGCATTGCGGTGCCGAAGGCCTCATCGATCAGCCGCTTCACTTCGCCATCGACCATCTGCGCGGTCTGTTCCGAGGTCTCACGGCGTGATCCGAAGTCGCGGCCGAGGAAGACTTCCGTCTCGCGTTCGCCAATGGCCATCAGGCCAATCACATCGCTCATCCCGAACTGTGTCACCATCCGGCGAGCCAGCGCCGTGGCACGCTCGATGTCATTGCCTGCGCCGGTCGTCACGGCACCCTTGCCGAAGACGATCTCCTCGGCCGCGCGTCCGCCGAAGAACATCGCAAGCGACCCGATGAGCCAGTCGCGGGTGTAGTTGTGGCGATCGGTCTCGGGCAGCGATGCCGTGAGGCCGAGGGCACGACCGCGCGGGATGATGGTCACCTTGTGGACCGGGTCACTCCCGACGGTCTTCATCGCGACGACGGCGTGGCCAGCCTCGTGATAGGCCGTGAGGCGCTTCTCTTCCTCGGTGAGCACCAGCGAGCGACGCTCGACCCCGAGCATCACCTTGTCCTTGGCGTTCTCGAAGTCGGCCATCTCGACCGCACTCTTGTTGTTGCGGGCCGCGAGCAGGGCCGCCTCGTTGACGAGGTTGGCCAGGTCGGCGCCGGCCATTCCCGGCGTCCCCTTGGCGATCGTGCCAAGCTGCACGTCGCTCGAGAGCGGAATCTTGCGCGTGTGCACCTGCAGGATCCCCTCCCGCCCCTTCACGTCCGGCGCATCGACCACGATCTGGCGATCGAAACGGCCCGGGCGCAGCAGCGCGGGATCGAGCACGTCGGGCCGGTTGGTGGCCGCGATCAGGATCACGCCATCGTTGGACTCGAAGCCGTCCATCTCGACCAGCAGCTGGTTGAGCGTCTGTTCGCGCTCGTCGTGGCCGCCACCGAGCCCGGCGCCACGATGGCGACCGACGGCATCGATTTCGTCAATGAAGATGATGCACGGCGCGTGCGCCTTGCCCTGCTCGAAAAGATCGCGCACTCGCGAGGCACCGACACCCACGAACATCTCGACGAAGTCGGAACCCGACATCGAGAAGAAGGGTCGTGCGGCCTCGCCCGCCACGGCCTTCGCGAGCAGTGTCTTGCCGGTTCCCGGAGGACCCACGAGCAGGGCACCCTTCGGGAGCCGTCCACCGAGCCGGGTGAACTTCTGCGGGTCCTTGAGGAACTCGATCACTTCCTGCAGCTCGATCTTCGCCTCGTCGGCACCTGCGACGTCGGCGAAGGTGACCTTGGGCGTGTCGCCGGTCAGCAGCTTGGCCTTGGACTTCCCGAACGAGAAGGCCCGGTTCCCGCCGGCCTGCATCTGCCGGAAGAGGAACCACCAGATCCCGATGATCACGATCCACGGAAGGAACTGCACCAGGGCGAGGAGCAGCCCGCCCTTGGCCTCCTTGGCCGTGATGTTGACCCCAGCCTGCTCGAGGCGCTGCATGAACGCTTCGGAATTGGCCACGGGCAGGAGCACGGTGAACACCTTCACCTGGCGCGCCTGCTGCAGCACCGGCGTGCGGAACTCGCCCTTCATCATCTTGCCGTCGATGATTTCCACGGCGCTGACATTCCCGCCATCGAGCTGGCGTGAAATCTCGGTGTACGTGAACTCGGTGGGCGAGCGCTGCTTCTGCATATACTGGAACAGCGCGATGAAGATGATGGCCACGAGTGCCCACAGCGCCAGGCTCTTGCTGAAGGCGCCCATATTCTTCGAGGGCGGACGTTGAACGTTACGGTCAGGCATCAGATCAGGTCACCGATAAACGGGAGATGTCGAAAGTCTTCAGCGTGGTCCAGGCCATATCCGACCAGGAACGCGGGTGGTGCCGGGAAGCCGACCCAGCGGATCTCGGGTATTGGCTCCGGCAGCAGCTGTTTGTCGAGCAGCGAACAGACGGCCAGCGAGGCCGGCTTCCGCTCCTGCAGGACCTTCAGCAGGTGTTGCATCGTGCGCCCGCTGTCGATGATGTCCTCGACAATCAGGAGGTGCTTGCCCTCGAGCGGGGTCTCGGGATCGTAGAGCAGCCGGACGGTCCCGCTCGACACCGTGCCGGCCCCGTAGGAGGAGGCCACCAGAAAGTCGAGATGCAGCGGACGGTCGATCTGTCGCACCAGGTCGCTCAGGAAAATGAAACTCCCCTTGAGCAGGCCGAGCACGAGCAGGTCACCCTCTGGATATGCCGCCGTGATGTCGGCGCCGAGTTGTCGCACGCGGTTCGCGATCGTCGCCTCGTCGAACACGATGCGCACTTCGCGGCCGCCGGCTCGGCGCCTCATCTCAGGAGACAGTACACTCGACATTCAGCGCCCTGGTTCCGGGTTCAGGAATGCAGGCGTCTGCACGGCAGATGCCTGGTACCCACACGATCGTCGCACCATCGAGCGTTGTCAGCACCGGCCAGTCCGGTCGCTCTCCGGGTGGAACCCTGGCTTCTCGCAGCAGTACGGAGACCGAACGCGAACCCTCTCCCTTGAGTGGACGAATGCGGTCGCCTCGCTGCCACGCTCTCACCTGATACACACCAGGCGTGAGCGACGTTTCCCAGCCGTCGCGTGACGGCACACCAGCAGTGGCCTCGCGCGCAACGCAGTGTGCTGCCCCGATCCGGACGTTGCACCCTGACTCGACTCGCTGCGGAGCGGGCGCAGCCCAGACTCTATGAAACGTCAAGCGCCCGTCGAACAGTTCCGCCACGAGTCCCGCGGCGAGCTGGACCCTGCCCCGCTCCTTCCCGGCCAGACCCTCCACCGCCGCGAGCCGGCGCTCACCGAGGGGGACGCCGAGCCTCCGCCCCAAGGATGCCAGGACGGCGCGTCTCACCTCTGAACGATACCCCCACAGGGGGGGTGCGGCAACGGAAAAGCCCCGTGATTCGGCCTGAAAAGCAAGCGATTCCAGCAGTTCGGAAAGCTGGTTGGCCACCTGGCGCGCCGCTCTCGCCTGGCGCGCGAGCGAGAGCAGCCGGCTGGTGATGTCGGGGAGACGGTCGCGGAGCATCGGGAGGACCGCCCCCCGAACCCACGAGCGGAGGTGCCGCGGGTCTGCGTTGGCGGGATCCTGCCACGCGACGAGGCCCTCGAGCCGGAGATGTTCGGTCAGCTCGTCGCGGGAAATGGTGAGCAACGGACGCAGCCAGATCCCCGCGCGCGCTGCCATTCCGGCCAGCCCGGCCGGCCCGCTCCCCCGCAGCACGCGGAGCAGCACGGTCTCGGCCTGGTCATCGGCGTGGTGCCCCAGCACGATCCTCGTCGCGCCCGCATCGCGCGCGAGCGAACGAAGCGCGGCGCGCCGCGCGTCCCGGGCCCGGGTCTCACTCGCCGAGGCACCGAGCTCGAGTCGCAGCAGCCGGAAGGGCAAGTCTCGCGTCGCTGCCGCATTGGCCACCGCGCTCGAGACAGCAGCGCTCTCGGCGGCAATGCCGTGATCGATGTGGCCCACGACGAGGGGTCGGCGATGCCGCGCAGCCGACCGGTGCAGCAAGTCAAGCAACGCGAGCGAGTCAGGCCCGCCCGACACGGCGATCAGGCAGGTGGCGTCGGCGGGCGCGAGTGCATCGAACAGGGCGCCGACGCGCTCGGCGAGTGGGGTCACGCTTCGAACGGTTCCATATGGACCATCACATTTTCCACCGCGGGGACGGCCTCGCGGATGGCGGTCTTGACGCACCCGCTGAGGATGTGCGCGTCGCGGAGCGATAACACCGGGTCGGCCTGGACGTGAAGATCCACCAGATACCGCGTGCCGACCTTCCGCGCCTTGAGCTTCTCCGTCATCAGCACGCCGGGGACCGCGCGCGCGGCAAGATCGACGCGCTCGAGGAGCGAGGTGTCGGGCGCCCCATCCATCAGTTCGTGTACCGCTGGACGTAGAATCGAGGCAGCGTTCACGCCGATCACGGCCGACGCGAGCAGCGCGGCGGCGGCGTCACACCACTCGAATCCCGGACCGCCGATGAGCGCGGCCGAGATCCCGATGAACGCCGCGCCGGAGGTGAATGCATCGGCACGATGGTGCCACGCATCGGCGTGGACGGCCTGGCTGCCGTGGTCGGTGGCGACACGGAACACCTTCCGTGCGAGGAACTCCTTCACCACGATCACGAGCACGAGCACGCCAAGGGTGTAGGGCTTCGGGGCGTGGTGCGGATCTCGAATCTGGTCGAATGCCTTGATGGCGATGCCGATGGCTGCGCCACAGAGCATCACGCCAACCGCGGCAGCGGCGAGTGGCTCTGCCTTGCCGTGGCCGTACGGATGATCATCGTCGGCCGATCGCGCCGAGAGGCGCAGACCTCCCCAGACCACCAGCGAACCGCCGATGTCGGCGACCGACTCCACGGCGTCGGCGATCAGGGCGTAGGAGTTGCCGACAATTCCGGCAACACCCTTCACGACGGCGAGAAGCGCATTGACGATCGCGCCCATTGCCGCGAGGCGGGCCCCAGCCCGTGATTCGGTGGTTACCACGTCAGGGGGAGAGCCGAGTGCGCTGCCACGCTCCCTCCACGGTCAGGTGGTAGCCGATCCGGTCGTGCAATCGGCTGGGCCGGCCCTGCCAGAACTCCATCGTATCGGGAACCAGGCGATAGCCACCCCAGTGCGGCGGAAGCGGAATGTCGCCGTCGGCGTAGTCAGCCGACAGCGCCTGCACGCGCGCGTCGAGCCCCGAGCGATCGGGGAGCGGTGCACTCTGGTGGGAGGCCCACGCGCCAACGCGAGACGCCGCTGGCCGGCTCCGGAAATACGCCCACGAGTCTTCGCGGCTCAATCGCTCGACGCGGCCTGAGGCCCGGACCTGCCGCTCGAGTTCTTGCCAGTGGAAGACCAGTGCGGCGTATGGGTTCGCGTCGATCTCGCGGCCCTTCTGTGAGCGGTAATCGGTGAAGAATGTGAATCCCGCTGGGCCCACGCCCTTGAGCAACACGATCCGGGCACTCGGTCGACCGCTCGCGTCGGCCGTGGCGAGTGTCATCGCGTTCGGCTCGCGCAGTTCGGCGGCCTGTGCCTCGGCGAACCAGCGGCCGAACTGGACGATGGGATCGGCATCCGTATGGGCCTCGTCGAGCTCAGCCCGGGAATATTCGCGTCGCAGGTCGGCAAGGTTCACTCGGGCAGCTCCCGTTCCTGATGTTCCACTCGCACGACCCGGTAGCCTCGCGCGAGATAGTTCGGCAGGGCCGCGGGTCCATCAAGGGTGCAGGTATTCAGCACAATGCGCGAGGGGCGCAGTTCCCAGGCCCGTTCCGTGGCACGGGTGAGGAGCCAGCCACCCAGGCGCTTGCCGAGGCCCTCCGGGGCGAGTCCGAAGTACCGGATCTCGACCACCGAATCGGTGAGCGCGAGTTCGAAGTAGCCAACCGCTTCGCCTCGCTCGCGCAGCGTCCAGAGCTCCACGCCGCGCCTTCCAACCGATTCGGCCCAGTCGGTCTTGCCCCAGCCGAGGCGGTCGCGCCAGTGCCACGCAGCGCCGACCCGGCGATACATCGCTTCCGCCACCGCCGCTGCATCGGCACCGCGTTCGTGCTGCAACGAGAATTCCGGACCCACTGCCGGTGACGCGCGCAGCTCACCCGGCGACGTCATCTCGAGGAAGGTGACGGTCACCGGCACGCGTCGGCTCACGCGGGCAGCACCACGCCACTGCAGCGACCGAATCCGATCCGGGCAGCACCCGGCGCAAGCGACCAGCCGCGCAGGGTGAGCTCATCACCGTCTTCCAGAAAGCGGCGCACGGCGCCATCGGGCAGCGTCAGGGGCTCGCTGCCCCGCCACGTGCGCTCGAGCAGGCAACCGCGTGACTCCGGTGCCGGGCCGGAAATCGTCCCCGTTCCGAGAAGGTCACCCGGGAGCAGATTGCAGCCGTTACTGCCGTGATGCACCACCATTTGTGCCGGGCTCCAGTACAGCGCCTCGTCGAACTGGCCACGACTCACGATAAACGGAGCATCGTTTCGCTCTCGCATTGCCTCGGTTCGCAGTTCCACGTCGAGCGCAATGCGCCAGGTTCCGTCACCCGGAATGCAGAGGTAATCGAGCGGCTCGGGATCGCCCTCCGGACGCGCCGGCATCGCCACGCCGAACGGCGCGAGTGCGAGCGTCGTCACGATCCACGGTGAGACGGTTGTGGCGAAGTTCTTGGCGAGGAAGGGCCCGAGTGGCTGGTATTCCCACGCCTGGATATCCCTGGCCGACCAGTCATTGAGCAGGACCACGCCGAAGAGGCGTCCGGCCGCGTTGTCGCGTGTGACGCGCTCACCGAGCGCGTTGGTTCCGCCGATCACCAGCCCGAGTTCAAGTTCGTAATCCAGGAGGCGCGTCGCGCCAACTGCGGGCGCCGCGGCCTCGGCGGCCTTCAGCTGTCCCGTGGGTCGACGGATGGGCGTGCCGTCGACCACGATCGACGAGGCGCGGCCGTGATATCCGATCGGCACCCATTTGTAGTTGGGAAGGAGCGGATTGTCGGGCCGGAACATCGAGCCCACGTTGGTCGCGTGATGCACCGAGGCGTAAAAATCGGTGTAGTTGCGCACCGCCATCGGCAGGGAGAGCGCGAGTGACGCCTGCGGCCGGAGCGCGCCTTCGAGCCGGGGTCCCCACTGCGGGTCGCTGAGTGCCTCCGACAGCGCGAGGCGCACGCTCCGCCAGTCGTCCGGGCCCAGGGCAGCGAATTCGTTGATATCCGGTGCCGCGAGTGCCGTGGTCACGTGCGATGGCAAGAGGCTTCCCCAGCCAGCCGCCATCGCAGCGGGGAGATCGAGGGCATCGTCGCCGATGGCCACCAGAAGATGGCCCGCAGCGCTTGCGGTCTTCGACACGCCGAAGGGCAGGTTCTGGATCGGGAATTCCGGATGTCCCGCGGCGCTCGGCACCCAGCTTGTGCGCCCCGGGTCGTGCGTCTCGTCTCGCTCAATCATTGCACCACCATCCACTGAAGTTCATCAACCGGTTCGCGGAACGAACACGAGCCAAAGCCCACGAAGGCACGCTCCCGCACCCGCGCGAGCTCGTCGAACGGATACCGCGTCGCGCGCCAGACGATGGCGTCATCCTGCTCCGTGATCGCCGAGGGATCTTCCTCCTCGAGAATCTGCTGGGCCGTGCTCGCCTCGCCGCTCCGGAGCAGTTCTGCCGTCGCAAGCAGCACGTTGACGAATCCATACATCGTATGCGACTCGGCACCCTGATCGTATGTCAGCGGAAACGCGCCGCGGAGAGGGTGATGCAGCCCTGCAGTGGCCTTGAACCGAACCCCTCGCGCCGTGACCGCGCTGAGGAACTGGCTCAGTTCCGCAGCCGCAGGAAAAAGCTCGGGGGTGGTCCCACCGGTCCGGATCTTGGCGTGCGCACCAATCTCGGCGGCACCGGCAGCAAGCTCGGGAAACGGACCTGTCGAGGGGAATTCGAGAAAGGGGATCAGATCATCAGGGACGAGTTCCCCAACCTTTCCGATCTGTTCGCGGCTGCTCACGCGATGCTCGATGGCATCGACCTGAATGCCGCGCTCGCCCCACCGCTGGCGGAACGCCTCGATCAGGGCGAGGTCGGCAGGAAGCTCAGCACTGGTCACGACTGAGAGTTGCCACGGATCGGCGCGGTCGGTCGCGCCCGCGCCCAGCCGCTCGACTGCCTCGCCGAACTCGGTCAGGCGCGATGCCGCAGCCACGAAGCGCCCGAGCATCCAGCGGTCGGGGGAGTTGCGGTAGCCGTGATATGCCGAGACGGCCTCCCGCATCGTGAGGGAGGCGGGCGGGAAGAGGCCAGCATAGTCGACGATCGCTTCGAATACCGCGTGCATTCCCCCTCCCGGCCAGACTCAGGATGAGGCGGGAATCTAAGCTGGCGCGCTCAGGGGCGGCTCGACTCGGCTGGCGGGAAGGATTTGCGGAAAGCGGACAGTTGGCGGAGTGCGGGGTAACAGATCGGTCGAGCTACTCGTTCACAAGCTCGAGTCGGGGAATGCGTCGCAGCCGTGCGAGCCCCTGCGAGCGCAATTGACAGACCCGGGACTCAGTGACGCCGAGTTCCTCGGCGATCTCGCGAAGCGGGCGCTCTTCCAGATAGGAACGTGACAACACCAGTCGTTCCCGTTCCGGCAGGCCCGCGAGTGCGGCGCGCAGCGTTCCGTTGCGCTCGGCGAGTTCCAGTTGGTTGGCGTTCACGTCCTTGGTGAACTGGGCGATGACGAAATCGTGCTCGGCTTGCTCGACTTCCAGCATGGCCTTCTGCGACGCCAGTCTCAGCCGGTCCACCTCGGTGTCGGAAACGCTCTTGGG
>JAZJZU010000100.1:10516-20334 GCA_040389605.1 Gemmatimonadota bacterium | reverse complement strand
CTCGCTGATCGCACTCTTCGGAGGGGCGGCACTCGCTGCCCTGATTCTTGTGGCCGTGGCTGGATCGGTGCTCGTGGGTCAGTCGACCCGTCCGATTGAGCACTCCATCGAGCAGATGCGTCGATTCATGGCCGACGCAGCACACGAGCTTCGCACTCCGCTGAGCGTCTTGCGCAACCGGGCGGAGATTGCGCTGCAACAGCCGCGCGACGAGAGCGCCTACCGGAGCGCACTCGCCGGCATCGAGGCCGAGAGCACCCGCCTCGCACGGATTGTGGACGACCTCCTGACGCTGGCGCGCGCCGAATCCGACCAGCGTCCTGTCGAACGCAGCAGAATATTTCTTGATGATATCGTACTCGATGCGGCCGACGCCGCTCGGGTCGTTGGGCTGCGCAAAGGCGTCACGGTGACCGTGGGGGAGTTCGAAGAGGCCGCGATTGATGGCGACTCGCACCTGGTGCGGCAGCTGGTGATGATCCTGCTCGACAACGCGGTCAAGTTCACGCCCGCTGGCGGTCTGGTGACCGTCCGGGTCGGACGCCAGGGCGAAGACTCACTGGTGAGCGTCACCGACAACGGGGCCGGGATTCCGCCGGAGCAGCTCCAGCTCGTCTTCGAGCGCTTCTACCGTGGCGACCCGGCCAGGCAGCGCACGCCAGAGAGCGCCTCAGGGGCAGGCCTCGGGCTCTCGATCGCCCGCTGGATCGCGGAGGCCCACGGAGCGACCCTCACCCTCGCCACGGCTCCGGGAGGCGGCACCGTGGCGACCGCCCGGTTCCGCGCGGGAGCGCAGCCCCCGACCTGAAGGCCCCTCGGGCGTCGGTGTCATCCTCCTGACAGGTTCAACGGGTAGGATAGGGGGTGATGACAACCCAACGGTTCTGCTCGCTGCTCCTGTTGCTTTCACCACTCTGCGCCAGCGCCGCAGGCGGCCAGACGCCTCGACTCGTGACGCGGGCCGAGGCGCGGAAGGAGGCCGAGGCCCACGCCCCACGGCTCCTCCTGGCGCGCAGTGATACCGTGGCGGCATCGGCCGGCCTCTCGGCGGCCCGGCTCTTCCCCGACCCAACCGCATCGTTCGGCTACAGCAAGTCGACACCGCGCTACCATACCGAGCTCAGCATCCCGCTCGATCTGCCGTGGATCCGCAACGCACGAACCGCGGCCGCGGAGTCGGGGCGAACCGGAAGCCAGCTCCGGCTGGCCTTTGCGCGAGTCGCTGCCAGGCTTGATGCCGACACGGCCTATACCGCCGCGCTCGCCGCGCGAGAACAGCTCGCCCTGAGCAGGCGAAACGCCATCGACGCCGATTCGCTCTACCGGATCGCGGCACTGCGCCGCGACGCCGGCGATGCGAGCGATCTCGACGTGGAACTCGCCTCCATCTTCGCGCTGCAGCAGGCGAACCTGCACGCAGCCGATTCACTCTCTGCCGAATCGGCACTGCTGACGCTGCAGGCGGCGATGGGAATGATCAGCAGCGACGTGGTGATTGCCCTGGCCGATTCGCTCTACCGTCCCGTGTTCGACAGCGTCACTGCACCCTCCGGCGCTGCCCTGCCGATCGCGGCCGCGGAAGCCGATGTGCGAACCGCCGAACTCTCTGGCCGGCTCCAGCGCCGGAGCCGGATCGTCGAACCCACGCTGACGGCAGGATTCGAGAGCGGCGATCCGAGCGGCAGCGAGAACGGACTGCTTCCGACCGTCGGCATTGCGATTCCCCTGCCACTCTTCAATGCAAACCGAGGCAATGTGGCGCTTGCCGAGGCCGAGTTGCAGCGCGCCCGCGCGGGGCTCGCGGCGGTTCAGGTCGAAAGCAGGGGGGCCATCGGACGCGCACAGCGCGCATTCCGCGTAGCGCTGACCCAGCTCGACCGCGATGCACGTCTCGTCGCGGCGGCCGATCGCGTGCGCGCGATGTCGTTCACCGCGTACCGCGAAGGAGAAGCCACACTGGCATCGGTACTTGAGACCCAGCGCATGGCACGCGACGTCCGTTCCCAGTATGTCGCCGACCTTGCGGCCGCGTGGACCGCGCGCGATGTCCTCCAGCTGCTCACCGAAACCGTTGCCCCGAGCGCCCCGTGATGCGAAGCCCGCCACCATCGCTCAAGCTGATCTGCGCCCTCACCCTTGTCCTGGTCGGTTGCGGCAAGGAGGAACCAGAAGGCGCACCGACCCAGGCCGTCGTCGCCGCCGAAACCATGGCGCTGACTGCGCAACCGTTCGCCGAATCCATCGATGCGGCAGGCAGCGTCGTGCCTCGAAGCGATGCGCTGGTCACCCTTACCGTACCGGTGGCCGCACGCGTCGCCAGGGTTGGCGTCGTTGCGGGGCAACGAGTCAAGGCGGGCGACGTGCTGGTCGAACTCGATCGGACCACCATCGATGCCGAAGCGCGAAGCGCGGAAGCGGCACTGGCAGCCGCAGAGGCGGCAGCGGCTCGTGCCACGCGCCTGCTCGACGCCGGCGTGGTGCCACGGCGCGACGCGGAGCAGGCGACGGCGACAGCGGCACGCGCCCGGGCGGATGCGGCCACTGCGCGCCGCAATGCTTCACTGGCCACGCTGCGTTCACCGATTGCGGGTGTGGTCACTCGGGTCACCGCCGTTGCTGGTGGGATGGCCGACCCCACGACGGCGCTGGTCGAGATCGCCAACCCTGACCGCCTCGACGTGGTGCTCTCGACAACGCCTGAGTCGGCTGCGCGGATTCACCCAGGACTCGACGTCACGCTCGAGAGCGGGAGCGACACACTCGGGACCGGAAAGGTTGTCGATGTGGGCAGCGCGGTGGATTCCCTGACCCGTGGCGTGGTGGTGCGGGTCAAGGTCGTCAACACCGTCCGACCGCTCCGCATCGGGGAAAGCATCGCTGGGAGGATCCTGCTCCCGTCCACTCCGGACGCGATTGTGGTCCCCGTTGCGGCACTGGTCCCGGCGCAGGAAGGCTTTCAGGTATTCGTCGTCGACTCCGCCGGAATCGCGCACGCTCGGGGAGTCACCGTGGGTGGGAAGAACAGCCTGACGGCCCACATCACCTCGGGTCTTGCGGCGGGTGACCGGGTCGTCACGCAAGGCGCCTACGGGATGGACGAAGGCGCGAAGGTTGTCGCGCCAGGCACGCCCAAGTGAGCCAGGGGGGATTGTTCTCGTTCCTGGCGGCGCAGCGTCGCTTCATCATGATGGTCGTGGTCGTCCTTTCCTTCGGCGGCATCTGGGCCGGGACGCAGTTGCCGTCCGCGATCTATCCTGAATTGACCTTTTCGCGAATCACAGTCGTGGTCGAAGGGAGTGCCCTCGGCTCGCGTCAGGTCCTGTTCAGCATCACTCGGCCGATCGAGGAAGCGGTGAGCGTGGTGCCGGGAGTGTCGCGCGTTACGTCGCGGGCCATTCGGGGTGGCAGCGAGGTGAATATCACCTTTGCTCGCAAGACCGACATGGCCTACGCGCTCCAGCAGGTGCAGGCGCGCGTCAACCAGGTGCGGAACGATTTCCCCCCGGGCCTGAACATCGAGGTCGAGCGGCTGACCCCCGCGCTCTTTCCGATCCTCTCGTACAACCTCGAGGGCGGCGATCCCGCGACCCTCTACGATATCGCACGCTACCAGATCCGTCCCCTGCTCTCACGGGTTCCGGGCGTCGGGCGCGTGGATGTGATGGGCAACGATCAGCGCGAAATCGAGGTGGTCGCAGAACCGGCAAAGCTGGCCGCCGCCGGCCTCAGCTACGACGATCTCGCCAGCGCCATCCGCGAAGCCACCACGGTCGATGCCGTCGGCCGCACGGCCGCCAACTACCGCCAGTACCTGATCGTGACGGCGACGGAGGCACACACTCCGGAAGACATCGCGAACGTGATGGTCCGCAATGGGCTGCGCGTCAAGGACCTGGCGCGGGTCATTCCCGGTACCGAAGATCACGTCCGGATCATTGCGGGCGATGGTCGTCCGGCGGCGCACCTCAACGTCACTCGCCAGCCCGGCGGCAACACCATCGCCATTGCCGACAGCATCGCCCGGATTGCGGCCACCGTGGCCCCCACCCTGCCGGCCGGTGTGCACCTGATCCCGGTCTACGATCAGGCCGCCCTCGTGCGGGACGCGGTCACCTCGGTGCGAGACGCGATGCTGATCGGCGCGGTGCTCGCCGTGATCGTGTTGCTGCTCTTCCTGCAGCATGCGCGCATCACCGCCATCAGCGCGGCCTCGATCCCGCTCACCATGGTGATCACGGTCTTCGTGATGTGGATGATCGGGCAGACGTTCAACCTGATGACCCTGGGTGCAATGGCGATCGCGATCGGCCTGGTAATCGACGACGCCGTGGTCATCACCGAGAACATCGTGCGTCACGCGCGCCTGTCGGCCGATCGCGCGCTGGCGGTTCGTGAGGCCGTGCAGGAACTGATCTGGCCAGTCACCTCGTCGACGCTTACGACCGTGGTGGTCTTCCTGCCACTCGGCCTCCTCGGCGGCGTCGAGGGGCAGTTCTTCACCGCGCTCTCCATCACCCTGACCATTGCAGTCCTGGTCTCACTGGCCCTGTCGCTGACGCTGATCCCGCTGCTCAGTGCCGAGTTCCTTCGGCCGACCGATTCCGAGCCGGCAAGTCACCACGGGATCCTGAGTCGCGTCGGACGCGGACTGGACTCACTGTCCGATCGGTATGCGTTGGCACTCGCGAAGGTACTGCCCCGCTCTCGCGCCATGGTCGTTGCCGCATTGGTCCTGGTGGGAATCGGCCTCCTCGCGCATCGCTTTGTCCAGACGGGCTTCCTGCCGGAGATGGACGAGGGCGCGTTTGTCCTGGACTACTGGACGCCCGGCGGAACGGCGCTGACCGAGACCGATCGCGAACTGAGGATCATCGAGGGGATTCTCGCGAAGACCCCGGAGATTACCGCGACGTCGCGCAGAACGGGGGCGGAGCTTGGGCTTTTCGCGACGGAACAGAATCGCGGCGATATGGTGGCGCGGCTGACACCGCCCGGCCGCCGCTCGCGGACGATTTTCGAGGTGATGGACGACGTCCGCGGGCAGATCGAGGCGGCGGTTCCTCGAGTGCGGATCGAGTTCGTGCAGATCCTGTCCGATGTGATCAACGACCTGGCCGGCGTATCACGACCGGTGGAACTCAAGTTGTTCGGTACCGACCTGAGTGCCCTCGAGACGTACGCGGCTGCCCTGTCGGACAAACTCGAAGGTGTCGGCGGACTGGAAGATCTCTACAACGGGGTCAGCGAACCGACGGCTGAATTGGCGATGCACATCAACGGCGCTGAGGCGGCGCGGGCTGGCTTCACACCGAGCGAAGTGGGCGCGTCGGTCAGCGGAGCACTGCTTGGCGTGGCGGCCGGCGAAATCCGGCTCGATGACCGGGCGGTTGGCGTGCGCGTACGGGCGCCCGATGCCGTGCGTAACAATGCTGCGGCGCTCACTGCCCTCCCCGTGCTTTCGCCGGCCACCCGTGCCACCGCCCCGCTCGGGGCGCTCGCGTCGTTTGAGCCCATCGAAACCCGCGCCGAACTCTACCGGGAAAATCAGCAGCAGATGATCACCATCGGGGCCGATATCGTCGGTCGCGATCTCGGCAGCGTGATGAAGGATGTCCGAGCCACCATCGCCGCCACGCCCCCGCCATCTGGGATCCGCCTCGAAGTGGCTGGCCAGTATGCCACGCAGCAGCAGGCATTCAAGTCGCTCCTGCTGGTGCTGACCCTGGCGGCGGTGAGCGTCGTGGCGGTGATGGTGGTGCAGTTCCAGTCGTTCGTCGAGCCACTCGTAGTGGTGCTTGCGGCCCCACTTTCGTTTGGTGGCGCGATGGTCCTCCTGCTGCTCACCGGCACGCCCCTCAACGTCTCGAGCTTCATGGGCCTGATCCTGCTGGTCGGACTGATCGTCAAGAATGGCATCATCCTGCTTGACTTCACCCGTCACCAGATGCGCGAAGGCGGACTGCCACTCGAGCCCGCCATCCGGGCCGCAGCCAAGGTGCGCCTCCGGCCGATCCTGATGACCACCCTTTGCACCCTCTTCGGTTTGCTCCCCCTCGCCCTCGGCCTCGGTGCCGGAAGCGAACTGCAGCGACCGCTGGCCCTGGCCGTGATCGGCGGCCTCGCGCTGTCCACCCCGATCACGCTGTTCGTCGTTCCAACCCTGCTCGTCGCAATTCGTGGAAGAGATTACACTTTCGACCGGAGTTGAACACAATGACCCGCACGAGAACCCTGCTCACCGCTGCCATGCTGCTTGCCCCCGCGGTCCTGGTCGCGCAGAAGCCTGCGCCAAAGCCGGCCGCTGCCGCCACCAAGATGGAGAAGGAAGAGGAGTCCGAGGCCCAGCTGATGAAGGAAGCCAGGGTCAGCGAGGCCGCCGCACGTGTCACGGCCCTCAAGGCCGTTCCCGGAGGGGTGGTCAAGGACCACGAACTCGAGCGCGAAAAGGGCAAGCTGATCTGGTCGTATGACATCACCGTTGCTGGCAAGAGCGGCATCGAGGAAGTAGCCATTGACGCGATGACCGGCGCGATGCTCAACAAGGTGCACGAGACGCCTGCCGACGAGAAGAAGGAAGCCGCCGAAGACGCTGCCAAGGCGAAGGCGGCGGCAGGGGTGAAGAAGCCGTGAAAACTCCAACTCTCGTAGCGCTCATCCTCGTGGCGGGCGCCACGGGGATCGGCGCCCAGGACTTCCGTGTCATCAGCAAGACGAACATCGGCGGCGAGGGGGGCACTGACTACCTCAACGCCGAGGTGGCAACCGGCCGTGTGTTCATCTCGCGCGGCAGCCACGTGATGGTCGTCGACGGCAAGACCGGTGCGGTGGTCGGCGACATTCTCGACACGCCGCGGGTCCACGGCATCGCCTTCGCGCCCAAATCAAATCACGGCTTTACCACCAATGCCGGTGACTCGACCGTCACGATGTTCGACCTCAAGACGCTGGCCCCGATCCGCAAGATTGCGACGCACTCCGGTGGCCTCGACGGCATCATGTACGATGACGCCACCGATCAGATCATCCTGACCAATCACTCGCGCCCGATCGGCACGGCGATGGCGATCGATGCAACGGCAGGGACGATGGCCGGAACGGCGAATCTCGAGGATACGGCGCCCGAAGGTGCTGCGAGCGATGGCAAGGGCAAGCTCTTCGTGAACAACGAGGGGAAGAACACCATCCAGGTGCTCGACGCCAAGACGATGCAGGTACTCGCATCGTGGCCCATCGCACCCTGCGACGGACCAACTGGCATTGCCTACGACCGCAAGACCGACCGGATCTTCTCCGGCTGCAGCAAGACCTCGGTGGTGGTCAATGCCAAGACTGGGAAAGTGGTTGCCGAAATCGCCAACGGCGATGGGGTCGACGCCCTCGGCTGGGACCCGGGTGAGAAGTTGATCTACATCCCGGGTGGCGATGGCACCCTCACCGTGGTGCATCAGGACTCGCCCGACTCCTACCGGGTGGTCGCCACGGTCGCGACCATGCGCGGGGCCAAGACCGTCGCCGTGGACCAGACTCGGCACGTGGCGTACGTCTTCACGCCAGAGTACGGTCCGGCGCCGACGCCGCCGGCCGGTTCGCCCCCACCGAGCGGCCGGGGTCCCCGCGGGCCCATCATTGGAGCGTGGTTCATCGCCGTAGGGCACTGACCGTCCGGACACCGGAGGAATGAGCCGATTCCGCCTGCCCTCGCGCCGGCGAAATCGGCTCATTTACCTCCTCTCCCCCCTCTCCTGGTCGTATTAGCTTCCGGCATGACACCGTTGCGCCATAAAATCCCCGCCCTGCCCCCTCGCCTCGAAGGTCTCGCGGCCCTCTCCGTCAACCTCGCGTGGAGCTGGCACCGACAGGCGCGCGCCCTCTTTCGTCGCATCGACGAGCCGGTCTGGAACGCCTCGCATCACAATCCGATCATCGTCCTGCAGAAGGCCGACCCCGAACGACTCGAGGCCCTCGCACACGATCCTGACTTCTGCGCCCAGTACGATCGGGTAATGGAATGGTTCGCGGTCGAGCGATCCTCGACGGCGGGGTGGTTTCGCGATGCGTATCCCGATATCGCCACCACTCGACCGGTGGCGTATTTCTGTGCCGAGTTCGGCTTGCACGCGTCGGTACCGATCTACAGCGGAGGTCTCGGCGTGCTGGCCGGGGATCACTGCAAGACCGCTTCGGATCTTGCCGTGCCCTTTGTCGGAATCGGGCTCTTCTACAAGAAGGGATATTTCGATCAGCAGATCAGTGCTGACGGCTGGCAGGAAGACTCGGATGACGAAGTCGACCCCGACACCACGCCGCTGCTCCCGGTGGCCGGCACCGACGGATTGCCGTGGATCACGGTGCTCGAGACCTTCGGTCGCCCCGTGCACGTCCGCGCCTGGACGATGACGGTCGGTCGCGCTCCACTCATCCTGCTCGACACGGACCTCGAGGAAAACCACCCCGAGGACCGCGTGCTGACGAGCAAGCTCTATGCAGGCGGCATTCCGATGCGCCTGCGTCAGGAGTGGATCCTCGGCGTCGGAGGCGTGCGTGTCCTGCGAGCGCTTGGGATGACACCCGGGGCCTGGCACGCGAATGAGGGCCACGCGGCCTTCATGATGCTGGAACGCGCCCGCGAACTCATCCTCGAGGGAACGGCCTATGCCGACGCCGTGAATGCCGTGCGGGCCACCACCGTGTTCACGACCCATACGCCGGTTCCGGCCGGACACGACGCCTTCGAACTCACCCAGGTGCTCGAGTGTGCGGGGCACGCGTTCTTCGGGGATTTCGGAGAACTGGCCACTGCGGCGCTCGCACTCGGAGTCCATCCGCGCCGTGAACCGACCCAGTTCCATATGACGGTGCTCGCCATTCGCCTCGCTGGTCACGTGAATGGTGTCGCGCAACGGCACGGAATCGTCTCCCGGGAACTGTGGGGCGATCTCTGGAGTGAGCGTCCGGTGGAACAGGTGCCCATCGGCGCAGTTACGAATGGAGTGCACCTGGCCACCTGGCTGGCCAACCCGATGATGCGACTGCTCGACAATCACCTCGGACACGACTGGGGCTCGCGCCTCGACGATCCGGAAACCTGGGATGCGGTCCTCGGCCTCGACACGCGCGAAGTCTGGAACACGCACCAGGAACTGAAGGCCGTGCTCTTCCGGCACATTCGTGAGGAGGCCCGGCGGCGGTGGACGCGGAGCTGGCGCGAGGCGTCACAGGTCGTCGCAGCAGGCACGCTGCTCGACCCCGAGACGTTCACGATCGGTTTTGCGCGTCGCTTCGCCACCTACAAGCGCGCCGACCTGCTGTTTCGCGACCTCGAACGGCTGCGGCTCCTGCTGATCAATGACCGCCGTCCTGTCCAGCTCGTCATCGCCGGGAAGGCGCACCCCGAAGACACGCCCGGCAAGGAAATCCTGCAGTCGCTGCATCACTTCACGCGCGATCCGATGTTCGAGGGTCGCGTCGCGTTCCTCGAAGATTACGATATGCACCTGGCGCACCTGCTGGTGCAGGGCGTCGATCTCTGGCTCAACGTGCCTCGAGTGCCGCTCGAAGCCTCGGGAACCAGCGGGATGAAGGCTGCGCTCAACGGCATCCCGCAGCTCAGCACGCTCGATGGCTGGTGGGAAGAGGGCTACACCGGCAAGAATGGCTGGGCGATTCCGAAGGCCGCAGCGGACCTCGGCATCGAGGCCGCCGATGCGGCCGACGGGGAGTCACTCTACCAGCTGCTCGAACAGGAGATCGTGCCTCTCTGGTACGAGCGCGATGACAAGCACATCGCCAAGCTCGACATTGAGGTGGAGCAATTCCTC
>JAZJZU010000100.1:0-10506 GCA_040389605.1 Gemmatimonadota bacterium | reverse complement strand
GCGATGACAAGCACATCCCGCGCGCCTGGACCCAGCGGATGAAGGAGTCGATCCGCGTCGCCGGCAAGCGATTCACTGCCCGGCGGATGCTGCAGGACTACAGCACACAGTACTACGCACCGATCCTGCGAGGCGACACGTTCGTGGATGATCCACCGCTGTGATGCGCCGGTGACGACGCTCCGCTCGCTTCAGGTGCCGGCCATCGAGGGCGACACGCCCACGGTGGTGCACCTGAGCGCGGAATACTTCCCCTACGCCCGCACCGGGGGCCTGGCCGAGGCAGCGTGGGGGCTGCACCGGTTCCAGGATCGGGGCGGACTCCAGACGATGGCGATCGTGCCGCTCTACCGGAGCGCGCGGCAATACCTGCGGCAGCCGGAGCAGGTCGGCGAGGCCTATTCGCTCCGTTTCAATGGCCGCGAGGAATGGTTCCGGCTCTGGCGCGACCGCGACCCCGCTTCCGAGACGCCAACCTGCTTCATCGAGCACCACGAGTACTTCGATCGCGACGGCATCTACGGCGAGGGTGGTCGCGACTACCCCGACAACCATCGGCGCTTCTCGGCGTTTGCGGCGGCCGCCGTCGCGGCCCTTCCGCGCATTACCAGCGGGCCGATCCTGCTGCACGCACACGACTGGCACGCGGCACTGGCACCGGTGTACCTGCGGACCTGGTGGGGGGGCGATCCCTTCTTCGATCGCATTCCGGTGGTAATGTCGGTGCACAACGGCGGCTACCAGGGGCACTTCGACGGCCAGGTGATGCCCGAACTCGGCCTGCCGTGGGAGCTCTATACTCCCGACCGGCTTGAGTGGTACGGGAAGACCAATTTCCTGAAGGGCGGCCTGATGTACACCGACGTTGCGACGACGGTGAGCCCGGCGCACGCGGTCGAATTGCGCACCGATGCGGGCGGATTCGGCCTGCAGGAAGTCTACCGCTGGATGGGCGACCGGTTCACGGGCGTGCTCAATGGCATCGACCTCGACGTCTGGAATCCTGCGCACGATGAATTCACCGCGGCACACTACTCCCGGGCGGACCTCTCGGGGAAGGCGGCCTGCAAGGCCGATATGCAGCAGCGCTTCGGGTTGCCGCTCCGGCCAGACATTCCAGTTGTAGCGCTGGCAGGGCGGATGGTCACCCAGAAGGGCCTCGACCTGGTGATTCACAATCACGCGCTTTTCCAGATGTCGGCGCAATTCATCTTCCTCGGCAGCGGCGAGGCGAAGTTCGAGGAGGCGTTCGCACGCCTGCGTGGCGCCCTGCCGCACCGCGTCGCCACCGAGACGCGGTTCTCCGACGAACTGGAACACGTGCTGATGGCGGGGGCCGATCTCTTCCTGATGCCATCGCAATACGAGCCCTGCGGCCTGACGCAGATGCGGGCGCAGCACTACGGCACGATTCCAGTGGCGCGTCGCGTTGGGGGCCTCGCCGACACTATCGACGACGGGCAGAGCGGCTTCCTCTTCGATGCCTTTGCGGATCGTGGATTGCTGGGCGGGATGTGGCGCGCGATGACGGAGCACGGAACGCCGAGCGCCTGGCTCGAGATGCAACACGCCGCGATGGCCAAGGACTTTGGCTGGGCCCGCGTCGCCGAACGCTACAGTGCGCTCTATGCCCAGGCAATCGCACACCGGGCACGGCGGATCTCGTGACATTGCGCCTCGTCCTGACCCTGCACAGTCACCTGCCGTGGGTGCTCCACCACGGCCGCTGGCCACACGGCAGTGACTGGATCTGTGAGGCGGCACTCGACACCTACCTCCCGCTGGTCCAGTTGCTCGAGACAATGGAACGGGAGGGGGTCGCCGCACCCATCACACTCGGTGTGACCCCGATCCTTGCCGCGCAGCTCGCCCATCCCTCGTTTCGCGAGGAGCTGGAAGCGTATTTCGCGCATCGCCTCACCACGATTGACGAGGCCCCGGCATCACTCCGGGAAACGGGCGATACCGAACTGCTGCCGCTGGTGGATTTCTGGCGCACCCACATCACCGGGCTGCTGGCAACGTGGCGCCGGATCGACGGAGACTTGATCGCCACCTTTCGCCGGCACGCCGAGGCCGGCCGGATCGAGTTGATCTCGTCAGCGGCGACACACGGATTTCTTCCCCTCCTGGCGCGTGACGAGAGCATCCGCCTGCAACTGCTGGTGGGCTATGCAGAACACCAGCGCCACTTCGGTTCCGTGCCGCGCGGCTGCTGGGTCCCCGAGTGCGCGTATCGTCCGAGCGGGCCCTGGCAACCGCTGCACGATGCACCCTTCCAGCCGGATCGCGCGGGCATCGAAGACCACCTTCGCTTCGCTGGATTCCGGTGGTTCTTCGTTGATGCCCATCTCGCCGAAGCGGGCGAGGCGTTCGAGGTATACGAAGGGAAGACGCGCCGACGTGCCTCGCCCGCCGTGCGTCGCTCACCCTACCGGGCTTATCAGGTGGGAACGCCGGAGGCCGGTCGGCCGGTTCACGTGCTGGTGCGTGACCCCGAGGCGACGTCACAGGTCTGGAGTCGGCACGGCGGATACCCGGGCGATGGCCGATACCTCGAATTCCACAAGATTCGCTACCCGGGCGGGCTCAAGCTCTGGGCGGTGACCGACACCCAGGCCGATCTCTCCGAAAAATCACCGTATCAGCCGAAGCGGGCGCGGATGGCGGCGGGACAACACGCCGCACACTTCCGCACGCTGTTGAGCACGATCGCAGCAACGGCCCTGCGCGGCGATACCGCGATCGTCGCGCCCTTCGATACGGAACTCTTCGGCCACTGGTGGTTTGAGGGCGTGGACTTTCTCCACGACCTCTTCAACGAACTCGATCAGCCAGGGAGCCTGGCGGCTGTCTCGGCGGGCGAACTGATCCGCACCGCTCCGCCCACGACCGCCCTCCGGCTCGGCTCGGGATCGTGGGGCGCAAATGGCGACTTCTCCAAGTGGCTCAACCCCGAGACGGAATGGACCTGGCGGCGGCTCTGGCTCCTCGAGGGACGCTTCTGGAATGCGGTACCGTCGGCCCTCGACCGTCCCGATGCGACGCCCCTCCTGGAGCAGGCCGCTCGCGAGTTGTTGCTGGCGCAGTCCTCGGACTGGCAGTTCATCATCTCCACGGGCGCAGCAGGCGACTACGCCACCAAGCGATTCGTCGAACACTGCGAGGCACTCGAAAGCCTGCTGCCATCACTGGAGCAGCTCCCCCGGGATCTCTCCGGGGCACTGGCGCACGCCGCAATGCTTCAGCAGATCGATGGACCTTTTCCCGAGCTGGTCGGTGCGATCGCGGCCGCCTCGGACGTCGCAGCCAGTTGAGCCGGGCAATGCGACGATTCGTGGTCCACGGCCATTTCTACCAGCCGCCGCGTGAGGAACCGTGGCTCGAGCTGGTGCCGAAAGAGCCCACGGCAGCACCCGACCACGACTGGAACTGCCGGATCACGCGCGAGTGCTATGCCCCGCTGGCGCACGGTCGTGTGTTTGACGATGCGGGCTGCATTCGTCGCGTACTCAATACCTACAACTCGCTTTCGTTCAACGTGGGCGCCACGCTGTTCAAGTGGTTCGACACGCACGCACCGAATGTCGGCGCCGCGTTTGTCGCCGGGGACCGCGCCTCACGTGAGCGACTTGGACACGGCAACGCGATCGCGATGCCCTACCACCACATCATCCTGCCGTTGGCGTCGCAGCGAGACAAGCAGACCGAAGTTCGCTGGGGCATCCGCGACTTCCGGGCACGCTTCGGACGCGAGCCCGTGGGGATGTGGCTGCCCGAAACGGCCGTCGACAGTGAGACCCTGGAAGTGCTGGCCGCCGAGGGTATTCGATTCACGATTCTGGCGCCCCATCAGGTGGAACAGGTTCCCACCGCGGGCCGGGCCGGGCTGTGGCGTGGCAGCAGTGGTCGCGAACTCGCGGTCTTCGTCTACGACGGGCCCCTCTCCCACGATGTGGCCTTCGGCGATGTCCTCACGAGTGCCGGCCGGTGGGAAGCACGGATGATGGCACAGCCTCTCGCGACCGATGGTGGACTCACCATCTCATCGCTGGCAACCGACGGTGAGACCTTCGGACACCATCATCGCTTCGGTGATATGGCCGTCGCAGACCTGATCGATCGGGTGGAGCATTCACCTGAGGCCACGCTCACCAACTTCACCGCACTGCTCGCCGAGCAGCCCCCGACCGAGCCAGTTGTGCTGGTGGAGCGCACGTCGTGGAGCTGCATACACGGGCTTGGTCGGTGGGAAGTGGACTGTGGCTGCCGGATGGACCCCACCACCAACCAGCAGTGGCGGACGCCGCTGCGCGCCGGCCTGGAAGTGCTCGCGCAGGGTGTTCACGCCGTCGCTGAAAGCCACTGGCCGGCGGGGGCAGGCAACCTCTGGGAGGCGCGCGATGCGGCAGGGCCCGATCTCGCGGGCGTGTCGCAGCTTCCGGTGGAGGCCCGGATGCTGCTCGAGGCCGAACGACACGCACTCGCGATGTTCACGTCGTGCGGCTGGTTCTTTGACGACCTCGCGCGACTCGAGCCCCGGATCGTGCTCCGGCACGCCGCACGGGCCATCGAGTTCCTACCCGAGCCGCTCCACGACGCCCTCGAGGCCGCGCTGCTCTCGGCACTCCGCAAGGCTCACAGCAACGACCCCGACAAGGGCGATGGGGTGGCCCTCTGGTACCGCGAAGTACTGACCGAGGCAGATGGTCCTGCCCGGCTCGCCGCAGGATTGGGCGCGCTTCGGGACGTCCATCCCTCCGGGCTCGATCGCCTCGTGCTGCCCCTGCATACCTGGCGCATCGAGGGCGATGAGGTCGTCACGCACCATCGCCACACCGGTCACGAGTATCGCTGGATCACCGAGTCGGTCACGCTCGGCGTTGTGCCGGTCAGGGTCCTGGTCGGGCCAGTCGATCCGGCAAATGGCCTGACACGTGTGGTCCCCATCAGTGCCTACCCGCCACCGGTGCTGACCCTGTTGAGCGAAGTGGCCCGACCGATGGTATTCGATGCGACGCTCGATCCGACAGAGCGGGAGCAGCTGGCCGACGGCCTCTTCGATGAGGCGAAGTCCCGGCTGCTCGCACTCGCCGGCGCGTGGCGGCTCGTGGCTCGGGACGGGCTCGCAGAGGCCGGCATTGTGGTGCAGGCCGCGCTCGATCTCTTCGATCTCGATGAAGTCCACTTTCCCGACGATATCCGGGCTGACGCGTTCGAGCGACTTGCGCGTCACGCACCGTCGTCAGCGCGCCGCTCGCTGGCCGAACGACTCGCACTTGCACTCCCGGGTCCCCGGTGACCGGGCCTCTCCGCTTCTGTTTCGGCCTGCACCTGCACCAGCCGGTTGGCAACTTTGCGTCGGTGTTCGAGCAACATCTCCTCGACGTATACCGCCCGTTGCTGCGCGCGCTGATGGATGGCGAGGCCGCCCCCGTGGCGCTGCATCTTTCCGGACCACTGCTGGAATGGCTCGAGCAGCACGCCCCGGAATTTGTGGACGAGATCGGCCTGCACGCCTCGCAGGGTCGCCTTGAGATTCTCGCGGCCGGGCACGATGAACCAATCCTCGCCGTGCTGCCACGCGACGATCGCCTCGAACAGGTCGTGCGACACCGGGAGCACTTGCAGCGACGCTTCGGCGCCGATGTCCGCGGGCTCTGGCTCACCGAGCGCGTCTGGGAGCCCACCTTGCCGGAGGATCTCGCGCGGGCGGGGATCCAGTTCGCGATTGTCGATGACCGGCACTTCGTGGTCGCGGGATTCGCACGAGAGAGACTCCATCGGCACTTCCTTACCGAGTCCGGTGGAGAACGTGTGGCACTCTTCCCGATCGATGAAGATCTCCGCTACCTGGTGCCCTTTCGCCCGCCGTCGGAGCTCGCGGCGTATTTCCGACGACTTCGCGCCGCGGGACACCAGCTCGCGATCCTTGCCGATGACGGCGAGAAATTCGGCGGCTGGCCCGGCACACACCAGTGGGTCTATGCCGACGGCTGGATGGAGCGCTTCCTCGCGACGCTGCGCGAGCTGCGTGACAGCGGCGAAGTCGTGCTCTCCCGGTTTGACGCCGCGCTGCAGCAGACCCCCAGCGGCGGACTGGCCTACCTCCCCTCGGCATCGTACCGGGAAATGGAGGGTTGGTCGCTGCCACCGGTCCCGGCCCGCGCCCTGCTCCGGCTCGAGGAAGAGTGGGGCAGCGCACGACTCGCCGGCGTCGAGGGCGGACTGCTCCGCGGGTCGCACTGGCGAAACTTCCTGGTGAAGTACCCCGAGTCGAACCGGATGCACAAGCTGATGCTGTCCCTCTCGGCCCGCTCACGCGCCGCGGGCGATCCACCGGCAGTTCGACGCGCCATCGGCAAGGGGCAGTGCAACGATGCCTACTGGCACGGCGTCTTTGGCGGTCTCTATCTCGACTTTCTTCGTGGGGCCATCTGGGAGCAACTCGCCACGGCAGAAGCCCTGTTGCGATCGGGCGAGCCGCTGGCGCTCGAAGTCACCGATTTCGATGCCGATGGTGCCGACGAGCTCTGGCTGCATTCGTCCCGCCTCAGCGCATTGATCGCGCCGTCGCGTGGCGGCTCGGTGGAGTTCTTCCTTGACCTTGAGGCCCGCGACAACATCCTCAACGTGATGACGCGACACGAGGAGGCCTACCACCTCACCCCGCTGACAGCCCCTGGCGGGGAATCGAACCCCGGCGCGAGCCCACACATCTCCGACGTGGCGGGTGCGCCGTCCATCCACGAACTCGAAGCACTCACCGAACGGCCACCCATCGACGTCGAACTGCGGGCGCTGTTCGTGGATCGTCTGCTGTCGCCGACGACCACACGGGAAGACTTCATTGCCGGAAAGGTCGAATTCCGGCGATCCTGGGCCACGACCGCGTTTCAGTATGAGTGGACGGTGCGGCCCGAATGCGCCGAGGTCCGGTTGCAGGCCGATGGCCTGCGGAAGGTGCTCCGATTCGATGCCGATGGCAGCGTGCACTGCGCCTGGGAATGGAACGCCCCCGCCGACGCGGCGTCGGTCGGGGGCTGGTTCAGCAGCGAATTGTCGGTCTCGACACCGCTGGAGATTCACGCACCGGGTGCCGAGTGCTGGGAGTACACCATCGAGACTGTCGCAAAGAGCGAACGCGGGTTCGACCATACCATCCAGGGATCGGCCTTCGTGTACCGTTGGCCCGTCTCCGCGGGTCGGGCCGAGCTCACGGTACGGCGGACGATCGCGGTGGCGCCAGCTTGAGGATCCAGAGCCCGGTGTTGATGTCGGGCACAAAGATGATTCCATTCTTCACCACGGCGCCCCAGGCGAACGTCGCTCTCGGGCGATGGCCCAGGGAATCCGACGTGAGCAGCCACGAGAGCTCCCGCCCCTGACGCAGCAGGTCGCCCTTCAGCTCGCCGCTGACATCGAGGGCGCGTGCGCCGCCCTGATAGTTGCCCAGGTACAGCGTGTCGCCCTCAACCCATATGTTGTGCACGCCCCCGTCGGTCGGTTCATACCAGGCGACGAGTCGAGGCTTCTCGATGTCAGAAACGTCCAGTACCTGGAGGCGGCCGAAGGTCAGATTGTTCCCGTCCTTGAGCCCCTCCATCTGCTTCTCCGCGTACACCTCATCGCCGATGAAGACATACTGGCCGTGCCGCCACGCGGTGTGCGTGCCCCGGGCGCCGAGGCCATAGAGCTGCTGCACCCGTGAGTACAGTCGGTCGAGGTCATACTTGAACTGCGAGACCAGCACTGGCTTCGCAGGTGTCCCGCCCTTGATGCCATTGCCGACGTCGAGGATGATCAGCCCGTCGTTCCAGTAGGCGAGGTAGGCAAGTCCATCCACCACCATCACGTCGTGGAGGTAGCGACCTGCTTCGCTTTGCTGCGCCTCCCAGCGCCCCGCTTCCGTCGGGTGGTACGGGTCACGGATATCGATGATCCGGATGGAGCCGGTCGCGTCGTCGGTGACGTAGGCATATCCCTTGAACACATAGGAAGAGTGCGCGCCACCAGAAAGAGTCGCCGTGTATTCGGCGATCGGTTTCGGGTGACAAGGGTCGGAGGCCTCGAACACCACGATGCCATTCTGTCGATCGGACGCACCTTCCCGGGAGAATACGCCGAATCGGCCATCTTCCGTGGTCATCACGTCATTGACGATCCGCGCGTTGGTCATCATCGAATCGACGATGCGTGGTGCAGTCGGCGTCGACACATCGATGGCGTAGACGCGGTCGGCGATCGTGCTCAGGTAAGCACACTTCCCACCAGGGTGCACCCAGACTTCGGCAGCGGAAAACCCGATCGGGACGCGCCCGAGCACCTGAAAGCCGCGACCGACTTCCCGCGGGGTCACCTCGACCACCGCGTCGACCTCCTGACCCGCAGCCGCCGCCGTCACGGTATATCGCCCCGGCGTCTCGGCCACGAAATGTCCGTCACTCCCGAGCATCGCCACGCCGGGTGCACTGCGGACACTCCACGCGACCGCGGCGTCGGAGATGACTGCCCCGGTAGCCCCGCGCAGCGTCGCCACGAAGCGCACCACGTCGCCGGTACGCACCGACGACGAGGACGGGGTGAGCGCGAGGTGAGCCCGCGCCGCACTCACCACCTGGATCGTATGCTCGGCCCGCGCGCCCCCGCTCGTGGCGATGATCGCCGCGCGTCCGGGGGCAACGGCCCGTACGAGCCCGTCTGCCGTCACACTGAGCACCGCGGCATTCGACGAGCTGAAGGTGACCTTGTCGTAGCGGACGTCATCCTGGCGGGAATACGGGGTTCCCGTCACCGAAAACCGTGTGCCGACGGCCGCGCGGGCAGGCACCGGGGCGATGACAATACGCGAAGGTGGTGCCGGAAGCACGCGCACTGTGGCGAAGGCGGTGACCTGACCGCCGCCGGCGCGTGGGGTGATGACGGTGACCTTCACCTGTCCGGCGTAGCCCCCGGTCACGACGCCGAGCGAGTCGACATCGCCTTCGTTGCCGCCCGAGAAGAAGAACATCCGTGCGCCGGGAAGCTCCCTCCCTGCCGCGTCATAGGCCCGGGCCGAGAGCTTCACCTGACCGCCAACCTGCACCTGCGATTCCACCGGTGAAACCTCGAGGCGGACGGCCTGCGGCGCGCTCGCCCCCGACACCTGCTGCACCATCATCAACATCGCAAACAGCATCATCCCTCCGTGGACGTCGTGCGCGAATAGCCGGATCTAGTGACGGCGCACCAGCACATCCACCGGCGCCCTGACCACAAGCCGGTACGAGAACTCCCACGGAGTCCCGAAGAAGGCCACGCTTTGCTCGTGATCAATCCGGTGCCAGCGTGCTTCTGCGTCGAGAGTCACTCCGCCCTCGATCGGCGTGCGGTGGATCACCCCAAGCTCGGTGTACGTCCGGTGCGATCGATAGAACGCGGGATCGTGACCTGTGGAGTTGTAGTTGTTGTCGCCGGCATCGCCACTGAAGTCCCGGCCGATCCAGTGCAGTGCAAAGAGTTCCGTCCTTCGGATCGGGGTCACACCCGCGCGGAGGTAGGTGCCGTGTCCCGAGGTCGGGCGAGCCGTGGGATAGTCGGGATCGATGTGTCCGCTGCTGAACAGTTCCCACACGGCCAGCGACGACTCGCCGAGGTGCGCAATCCTGGAATGCCCAGTGATGCCCAGCGCCGTCACGCGATTGTTGCTGGTGGTGACCCCGGCGTTGTAGAGCTGGCCGCCACGGTGGAACCAGAGATGCTGGCCCTGCAGGCGAAGCCATCGAGTTGCATCGACTCGAGCCGTAAGTCCGAGCTCGAACTGCTCGCGCTGCGTGGGCGTGTTGAGCCGCTGCCAGTTGATCCAGGTTTCCCCACGAAAGCGACCACGCGTCTCGATGTACTGCAGGCCGTACTCCACTGGCGTCGTCAGTTCGCGGGTTGTCACCATCATCGGTTCAAGCAAGCCGTGCCGCCGGATGGTCTCGAGGGAACCGAGCACCGCCCGCGAGTGCCGGGTCTGGTACCGAAAGGAGAGGATCGGCTTGATGGAATCGACGAAGGCATCCGACCCCCACCGGCGGTCGGCGAAGAACCCGAGCTGCAGCCTGGTCCGGGGCCCGGGCTCGGCCTCGAGCCAGCTGGTCACCTGCCCTCCCAGGATGGTCTCGCCCACCCGGTAGGAGGAGAAGAATTCGGTGTTGTCGCCATAGAGGACCGCCCGGGTGCGCCAGTCGATCCGCTGACCGTGGAGGGGCGCGGCCAGCAGCAGGGCCAGCAGGACGACGAGCGATGGAACGACGGAGCGGCGGATGGCGACCTCGCGGCGGGATCGGGGGGAAGTCACTATTTTAGTGGCCTGATGACTACTTCGCGCATTGTCCGGATCGGACTGGTACAGCAGCGTGCGGGCGGTGATCCCGCCGGCAATCTCGATCACGCCATCGCCGGCATCCGGGAAGCCGCCGCTGGGGGGTGTCCTGTTTGTGGTGGGCCGGTACGCCGTAACCCAATCGGTGACGAACCATG
>JAZJZU010000099.1:30833-37133 GCA_040389605.1 Gemmatimonadota bacterium | reverse complement strand
AACCGGGCCTCCGCCGGCAACAGCCGGACGCAGGCGGCCCAGGTCACGGCCGCGCTTCAGGGCATCCTGCCGACGCTTCGCGCCGAAGGAGGCGTTGTCCGATCCGACAATCCCCTCGCCGCATTCGGCTACACCCTCCAGCAACGCACCGTCTCCGTCGCTTCCTTCAATCCGGCGAGCCTGAATGCGCCCAATCCAGTGACCAACTGGAGCGGTGGGGTCGTGGCAGAGGTTCCGATCTTCAACGCCGATGCCTGGACCCGCCGCGGCGCGGCGCGAGATGCCTCGAACGCCGCCCAGGCAAGCGCCGGCTGGACCCGTGAGGCCACCCGGGCCGAGGTTGCCCGAGGGTACTTCCAGGCGATCCTCGCGCGCGAGGCGACCCGGACGCTCGAAGTCGCGGTCGCCGCCGCCCGTGCCCACGTTCGCCAGGCCGAGTCGATGGTGAGCAACGGACTCGCGACCCGCTCCGATGCACTCCTGGCCTCGGTCCAGCAGGGGCGTCTCGAGGCACAGCTCATCGGCGCCCGCGGCGACGCCGTCATCGCCCGGGAGCGTCTCGCACTCATTCTCGGACAGCCGGGTGATACCGCGTTCACCTTGCCCGACTCATTGCCGTCGGCGTCCCGCATCCGGTCCCTCGCAGCGGACCGCAGCGATGACTCCGGAACCACCAGGCTCGACGTGATGGCGGCGCGCCTCGGACTCGACGCCGCCAGGGGCGACGCCCGCCGCGCCACCACCAGCTACCTCCCTCGACTCAATGGTTTCGGGCGCGTCGACTGGAACAGTTCCGACCGTCCATTCGCGGGGCGCAGCAGCTATACCATCGGACTGATTGCCTCGTGGTCACCGTTCACGGGAGCCTCGCAGATCGCAGACCGCCAGGCGACCCAGGGACGAGTCGAGGCTGTCCGGGCAGCGCTCGATGCCTCGCAGGCGAATGCCGGTCTGGAGCGCTCGGCCACCCGGACCCAGCTCACGGTCGCGGTCGCGCAACTCGGCATCGCCGAGGCTTCCGTGGCGCAGGCCACCGAAGCGCACCGCATTGTCGCCCGGAAATACGAAGGCGGACTCGCCACGATTGCCGAACTGCTCGGCGCCGCAGCCACCGAAACCGAAACCCGGCTTGGCGTCGCCGCCGCGCGCTATCAGGTGATCGTCGCCGAGGTTGCCGCACGTCAGGCTGCCGGCGTCGATCTGCTGGCCCTTGTCGCACTGGAGAATTGAAATGAGCAAGTGGACATCCATCACTGCCGCCCTGTTGACCGTCGCGACGCTCGCCGCGTGCGGCAAGGACGACGTCCCTGCGCCGGCCGGGCAACCTGTGACCAGCGGGGCTCGCGTCGCGGTCATCGACAGCGTCATCGTCGATGCCTACGAAGCGGCTGGCACGGCAGAACCTCTCCGCCTCGCCACACTCAGCACCAAGCTGATGGGCACGGTGAATTTCGTCTCGGTCCAGGAGGGGGATCGGGTCGTGACCGGACAGACGCTGATCCGGCTTGATGCCCGGGACCTCGACGCGAGGCGTGCGCAGGTCGAGGCGGGAATGGCCTCGGCCAGCGCTGTGCAGCGCGAGTCTGCGGCCCAGGCCACACGCATCCGCGCCCTCTTTGCCGACAGCGCCGCGACCAGGGCGCAGCTCGATCAGGCCGAATCCGGCCTGGCGCGAGCGGAGGCCGCGGTCGCCTCGGCCACGGCAATGGCCTCGGAACTCGCCGCCACGGCATCATACGCTGAAGTCCGCGCACCGTTCGCAGGCATCGTGACGCGTCGCTTCGTCGATCCAGGGTCATTTGCCTCACCGGGAGCACCCCTGGCCACGGTGGAGGATGCCAGCTCGCTTCGCATCGCGGTGAGCGCGGCCCCGGATGCCGTGCGCGAGCTCCGTCGCGGGGCGAAGGTCACCGCGGTCATCGGCGACTCGACCGTGCAAGCCGTGGTCGAGGGCGTGGTTCCCGCCGGCACCAACCTCTACACCATCAACGCGCTGGTACCCAATCCGAAGGGCCACTTCCTGAGCGGCAGTGCCGCCACACTCGCACTCCCACGAGGCACCCGTCACGCGATCCTGGTCCCGGCCGGCGCGGTAATTCGTCAGGGAGAGCTCACCGGTGTCCGCACGGTGAAGGGCAGCGACACGTCGCTTCGGTGGGTGAAGCTCGGTCGGCCCGTGGGCAATGCCGTCGAGATCCTCTCCGGACTCGCCATCGGCGACACGGTACTCGTCGGTGGCGGGGGGAGCTGACAATGGGCATCGCCGGCCGGGTTGCCCAGGCATTCCTGCACTCGAAGCTCACGCCACTGGTCACCGTGGCATCACTCGCGGTAGGCGCGCTCGCCCTTGTCGCGACGCCGCGAGAAGAGGAGCCGCAGATCTCGGTGCCGATGATCGATGTGATGGCGGCCCTCCCGGGCGCGGCTCCAGATGAAGTGGAGAATCTTCTCACGCGCCCGATCGAGAAGTTGATGTGGGAAGTGCCCGGCGTGGAGTACGTCTACGCAATGGCCAGCGAGGGAATGACCCTTATCACCGTGCGATTCAAGGTCGGCGAGAACCAGGATCGCGCGGTCAGCCGGGTCTTCGACAAGATGAGCTCGATGGCCGACCGCGCTCCCCCGGGGGCGACGCCGCCGCTCATCAAGCCGCATTCCATCGACGATGTGCCCATCCTGGCGCTCACCCTGCACGGCGGCGGGTACGGTTCCGATGCGTTGCGATCAATGGCGGCGCATCTTGCCGACGAGCTCGCGACCATCCCCGACCTGGCACGGATCGACCTGATCGGTGGTCAGCCGACCCAGCTGCGGGTCACACTCGACCCCGCTCGGCTCGCGAGCAGCGGTGTCACGCCAGGGGAAGTGATGCAGGCCCTGCGCGCCGCCAACGTCCGGCTCCCCGCGGGCGAGTTTGCATCGGCCAACGAAGTCTTTCTGGTCTCGGTCGGTGCGCCAATCCGGACCGCGCGTGACGCGGGCGACGTGGTCATTGCCACTCGCGGCGGCCCGGTCTACCTGCGCAACGTGGCCACCGTCATCGAGGCACCAGCCGAGGCCACCGATTATGTGACCCACGCTGACCGAGGCCGCGCCGGGGAGCAGGCCGTCACCATCGCCGTTGCCAAGCGCCCTGGCGTCAATGCCACCGACATCGCCCACGCGGCGCTCGCTCGGGTGGAGCAGGCACGCAGTCGCCTGCTGCCGGCAGACGTGATGGTGGATGTGACTCGCAACTACGGCGAGACCGCCAGCGAAAAGTCCAACGAGCTGATGCTCCATCTGTTGATTGCCACACTGTCGGTGACGGTGCTAGTCGGACTCTTCCTCGGCTGGCGCGAGGCGCTGGTCGTGCTCGTCGCAGTGCCGGTGACACTCGCCCTGACCCTGTTCGTGTACTACGCGATGGGATATTCGCTCAACCGGATCACGCTCTTCGCCCTGATCTTCTCGATCGGGATCCTCGTTGACGATGCCATTGTCGTGGTCGAGAACATCTATCGACATCTGCAGATGGGTGATCGCTCCCCCGACGTCGCCGCCGTGGAAGGGGTCGATGAAGTCGGCAATCCGACCCTTCTCGCGACCTTCACGGTGATCGCGGCGATCCTCCCGATGGCCTTCGTGTCCGGGATGATGGGTCCCTATATGCGCCCGATCCCGGTTGGTGCCTCGGCGGCGATGATCGCATCCCTGGCGGTCGCGTTCATCATCACCCCGTATCTCGCACTCCGGCTGCTCAAGGGTCACGTGGCGGCCGGCCCGCATATGCCCGATCGCGCGCACGAGCCCGAGGAGACCACCCGCTTCGCGCGCTTCTACGCCGGGATTCTCTCGCCGCTGATGGACCGTCCACGGCGTCGACTGGCGTTCTACGGCGGCATTGGCGTCCTGCTGCTGCTCTCGGTCGCGCTGCTGTTTGCCAAGTTGGTCGAGGTCAAGATGCTCCCCTTCGACAACAAGTCGGAGTTCCAGGTGGTCCTCGACCTGCCCGAAGGCGCGACCCTGGAAACCTCAAACGCTGCCGCCGACGCAGTCGCGACGTATCTCCGTACCGTGCCGGAAGTCGTCAGCACGGAGACATACGCCGGTACCTCGGCACCGTTCAACTTCAACGGCCTCGTGCGTCATTATTTCCTGCGCCGTGGCGCCAACGTGGCCGATGTGCAGGTGAACCTCCTTCCCAAGGGAGAACGGAAACGGCAAAGCCACGCGATCGCTGTAGCCGTTCGGCCCACGGTCGATTCCATCGCCCGCGGCTTCGGTGCCAACGCGAAGATCGCTGAAATTCCCCCGGGACCACCGGTGCTCTCGACCCTCGTCGCCGAGATCTATGCAGCCGACGACAGTACCCGGCTCGCGGCCGCGAGCCGCGTCAAGGCGGTGATGGAATCGACGCCGGGTGTCGTGGATGTCGACTGGACCGTCGAGGCACCCCAGGCGAGGCGACTCTTCCGGGTCGACCGGGTGCGCGCGGCCGAGGCCGGCGCCACGGTCGAGCAAGTGGCACAGGTGCTGACGATGGCACTCTCGGGCGGCAACGCGGGACTGGCAAGCATCCCCACGTCGCGGGAAGGGGTTGCGATCGTTCCGAGACTCGACCTCACCTCCCGGAGCGGGGTCGAGGCGCTGCTCGCGGTGCCCGTCGCAACTCCCAATGGTCCCACACCACTGGCGCGGTTCGTGACCGTCGATTCCACCACGCGCTCGCCGCTCCGGATGCGCAAGAACCTCCGGCCGGTCATCTATGTCACGGGCGACGTCGCGGGGACGATCGAATCCCCGGTCTATGCCATTCTCGCGATGAACAAGTCGCTCGACACCATCCAGGTCGGTGGGGCCACCATCGCCCGCTATAACGCCGTCGCGCCCGACCGGCTCGACGAGACCGCCGTCAAATGGGATGGCGAGTGGCAGGTGACGATCGAGGTCTTCCGCGATCTCGGCCTCGCGTTTGCCGCCGTCCTGATCCTCATCTATGTGCTGGTCGTGGGATGGTTCCAGTCCTTCAAGGTGCCGCTCGTGATCATGGCGCCGATTCCGCTCACGCTGATCGGCATCCTCCCGGGACACGCCATCACCGGCGCGTTCTTCACCGCGACCTCGATGATCGGAATGATCGCGCTGGCGGGCATCATTGTCCGGAACTCGATCCTGCTGGTGGACTTCATCCAGCTCGCGGAGTCGCGCGGGCGGCCGCTGCGCGAAGCGGTGATCGAATCGGGCGCCGTCCGCTTCCGGCCGATCGCCCTGACGGCGGCGGCGGTCATCATCGGCGGGATGGTGATGGTGCTCGATCCGATCTTCCAGGGGCTGGCCGTGGCACTGATGAGTGGTGCCATCGTCGCGACCCTGCTCACGATGGTGGTGGTGCCGCTCCTCTACTGGGAGCTCCGGCGCCGGGAGGGAACGGCCAAGTGAAGATGCTCGTGTTGACGTACAGCGGCGACGACGCAAGCCGGATCAGCAATCTGCTGGAGGCCAGCGGCGTGCCAGGTCACACCAGTCTTGGCGGAGGTCGCGGGCACGGACTCACCGGTCCACGTGCCGGCACACGCGCCTGGCCCGGTGAAGTCACCGTCTGTTTTGCGGTGGTCGACGATGCGATGGCCGACCAGGCGGCCGCGCGCTGTCGCGCCGAAGTATTTCCTCCCGGGGAACGGCTGCATCTGGCCGTCCTGCCGGTTGATTCGTTCTTCTAGCCAGGAGGTAACAATGTGCAATGACCTTGTGATCCGGCGGATCGCCGGAATCTTCGTGATGCTGTCGCTCGCGTTGGGGCTCTGGGTGAATCCGGCGTGGTTCTACTTCACGGCGTTCGTGGGTTTCAACCTCTTCCAGTCAAGCTTCACCGACTTCTGCCCGCTCGAACGTATGCTCGGCCGGTTCAAGCTGTTCGGGTGCGAGCCGAAACGGGGCTGAGGGCTACTTGCGGCGCTGGAGGAGCTTGCGCTTGCGGTCGAGGTCCTCCTCCAGTCCGCCGCACACCAGCTCGCAGAGCTTGAAGACTCGCGGGTCGGTAATGCTGTACCAGCTGCTGGTGCCTTCCTTCCGGCGGGCGACAAAGCCCTGCTGCAGCAGCACCTGCAAGTGCTTCGAGACATTGGCCTGCCCGCCGCCGAGTGCATCAGCCAGTTCCCCGACCGACGCTTCCCTCGAACGCAGTGCGTGCAACAACCGGAGGCGCATCGGCTCCGCCAGCGCCTTGAAGCGCTCGGCCACCGATTCGGCGTTGACGTCGCTCAGTTCAGCCATCCCGACCTCCCGTAAAGTACCGTACAACTATGTAGTAATATAAGA
>JAZJZU010000099.1:23718-30733 GCA_040389605.1 Gemmatimonadota bacterium | reverse complement strand
GCAGGATGACAATCGCGGCTACTTCAGGTCCGCAATCGTCGTCACTTCGAAGAACTTCTCCAGCTGCTGCCCCACGGGCTTCCAGCGATGGTGGGCCGCGCAGGGAGCGGCATCGTTGCAGCGGGTGCGGCCGAGCACGCAGGGACGACCAGTCACGGGCAGAAACGGCCCGATGACCTGGGCGAGGGTGAGCCGGTTGGCGGGATGCGCCAGCTGGAAGCCGCCGGTCGGGCCGCGCATTGATCGGAGCACACCGGCCTGCGCCAGCTGATGCAGTGTCTTCGACAGGTAGTTCTGCGGCACCTTGATGGCCGCGGCAATTTCGCTGACCCGGCGGGGACGACCATTGGGGGTGTTGGCGATGAAGTTCACCGCCCGGAGCGCGTATTCGGCCGTCTGGGGGAGACTCAGCACGCCCGGCCCGGGCGGTTGCTTATATTGATCATATCAGTATGATAAATACCCGGGCCGCCCTGCGCGACCCTGCCGGCTTTCCCCGAACCTGATGGAGCGTACGTGACCGGATCAGCTGCGGAGCCCACCATCATCCAGGGCGGGATGGGTGTGGCCGTTTCGAACTGGCGACTGGCGAACGCCGTGGCGCGACGCGGACAGCTCGGCGTCGTCTCGGCGACAGCACTCGACACGGTACTGGTGCGCCGACTGCAGGACGGCGACCCCGAGGGCGCGATCCGTCGCTCGATGGCACGATTCCCGGTTCCCGGCGTCGCTGAGCGCGTGCTGCATCGGTACTTCCTCCCGGCGGGGCGCGCGCCGGACCAGCCCTATGCGATGCTTCCGATGTACCGTCAGCGCGTGAGCGTCGCACGGCAGCAGATCACGATGCTCGCCGCCTTTGTCGAGGTTGATCTCGCCAAGGAAGGCCACGGTGGCCTGGTGGGCGTGAACCTGCTCACCAAGGTGCAGCTCCCGAATCTCGCCTCGCTCTACGGCGCGATGCTCGCCGACGTGGATTACGTGCTGATGGGTGCCGGCATTCCGCGCGAGATCCCCGGTGCACTCGATGCCCTGGCCCGGCACGCCACGGCAACGCTCCGGCTCGATGTCGAGGGAGCGGGGCCCGGCGAGAACGTCGACCTCACCTTCGATCCGCTGGCCCACCTCGAGGGGATCACCCTCCCACCGCTCCGGCGACCGAAGTTTCTCGCGATCATCGCCAGCAACTCGCTCGCGACCGTGCTGGCGCGCAAGGCGAGTGGTCGCGTCGACGGCTTCGTGGTGGAAGGTCCCACGGCCGGCGGCCACAACGCGCCTCCGCGCGGTGCCCCGCAGTTCAACGAGCGCGGCGAGCCGCTGTACGGTGAGCGCGATGTGGTCGACCTGACGAAACTCGCCGAACTCGGACTCCCATTCTGGGTGGCGGGCGGCGCCGGCACGCCGGAAGGCGTTCGCGCGGCACAGGCCAGCGGCGCCGCTGGCGTTCAGGTCGGGACGCTCTTCGCCTGGTGCGACGAGGCCGGTATTACCGAGCCGCTCAAGCGCGACGTGCTCCATCACGTCGGGCGTGGTGACGTCACGGTGTTCACCGATCCGCTCGCCTCACCCACGGGGTATCCCTTCAAGGTGGTGCAGCTCCCTGGCGCTGAGGCGCCAGAGCGCGAGCGCGTCTGTGACCTTGGCTACCTGCGGACCGCCTATCGCGGCGCCGACGGTCGCCTGGACTATCGTTGCCCGGCAGAACCGCTCGAGACATACCTCAGGAAGGGAGGCACCCTGCAAGACGCCGTGGGGCGTCGCTGTCTCTGCAATGCGCTCACCGCCGATGTCGGCCTCGGGCAGGTTCGCAAGGACGGGAGCGTCGAGCCCCCGCTGCTCACGAGCGGTGACGACCTCACCGGAATGGGCAAATTCCTGGATGGGCGGGACCACTACTCGGCTGCGGATGTGATCGACTACCTGCTGACACCGGCGAGCTGAGCCTCCGTGCACTCACTCGTTCGCCGCTACATCAAGACCGCGATCGTGTTCCTGATCGTCGGCCTTCTCATCGGCGGCTGGATGATCGTCCGCCGTGAGATCTGGCAACAGTTTCCGACCAGCTGGGAGACGAGTGCTCACACCCACGCGATCTTCGTGGGCTTCGTGGTGATGATGATTCTCGGTGTGGCACTCTGGCTCTTTCCGCGTCCGGAGCAGACGGATCGGCGCTATCGTCCCGCGCTGATCCTGGCCGCGTGGTGGCTGCTGACGGTGGGGACGGCGGGCCGCGTGGCGGGAGAGCTGCTTCGCAGCGGCAGTGCAACCGCGTGGCTGCGGTGGGGGGTCGTGGTGTGCGGGATGCTGCAGATTGCCGGCATCGGCCTGTTCTTCTTCACGATCTGGTTCCGGATTCGTGCCGCCGGGAGCACACAACGAGAGGCGAAGGGAGAGCGCTTCTAGCAGCCGCTCTCCCTTCGGTCTCGAAGCTTCACTTGCCAGTCTCCGGGACTGCGAGACTCGCCGGTCAGACCGGTCGACGCCCCTGAATGACGCGGATGACCACGATAACCAGCGCGATCACGAGCAGCAGGTGCAGCAGTCCGCCGAAGGCGTAACCGCCGACCATTCCAAGCGCCCACATGATGAGCAGAATGATGACAATGGTTTCCAGCATGAGAACCTTCCCGTGGAAGTGTAGTAAAGGACTAGCTGGGTCGACGCGACCCTGCGATCAGCAATGCGGCTCCGGCAACGATTCCCAACCCGGCTGCCCAGGGCGGAATCGCCCGGTGCTCGTCGGCCGTGACCTTGAGATCACCAACCTTGAGGACATCCTTCTTTGACGTAAAACTGCCACCCTGAATCAGCACGAAGGCGCTGATCACGATCAGGATGATGCCGATGATCCCTGCTGGGCGCATACCTTGCTCCTCTGTTCGTCCGGATGGACGGGTAGCCTGAGTTCCGACTGGGGATGTGGACGTTCCACCTCCGGAACTTCTGCACACGGGCCAGCCCCCAGCCGCCGGGCTGTGTGACCGCCGGAGCATTGCATCGTCTCTCAGCCGGACCCCCAACCACCCGAGGCGCCCGATGACGATCCCGATGGGGGCGCACCTCACCAGCGACCACTGTTCGTTCAGGGTCTGGGCCCCGCACGCGGCCCGCGTGACGGTGATGGGGTCGTTCAACGAGTGGCGCGACGACGAGTTCCCGCTGGTTCGAACCGACGATGACACCTGGGTCGCTTTGGTGCCCGGGGTCCACGCCGGCGACGAATACCTCTTTGTGATCGACAATCTCGGCGGCGATGAGTTCAATCCGGGGACCGCGGGCCTCCGCCGGACCGACCCCTATGCGCGCAACACGCGGCACTCGAGCGGCAACGCGGTGATCGTCGATGTGCCGGCCGAGATCGAGGCCAGCGGGCTGGCGAGTGACGGCTTCACGACACCGATCAGTTCGGACTGGATGATCTACCAGGCGCATATCGGTTCCTTCACCGGACTCAACGACGACATCGAAACCGGCGATTCCCGGATCGGTACCTACGCGCAATTCGAGACCAAGCTCAGCTACATCCGCTCTCTCGGCTTCAATGCCATCGCCCTGCTGCCGATCCACGAAAATCCCGGTGATGGCAACGAGGGCTACGCTCCCACCCACCTGTTCGCACCCGAGTCGTCGTTCGGGTCGCCGTTCGAGTTGCGTCACCTGATCCGCGCGGCCCACGATGCCGGGCTCGCGGTGATCTTCGATGTGGTCTGGAATCATTTTTCCGACATCGACAACCGACTCTGGGAATTCGATGGAATGACCCGCGAAGGGGGCATCTATTTCGAAGGGGCTGGACGATCCCCCTGGGGGCCGCGCCCGGCCTTCTGGAAGCGCGAAGTGCGCGACCTCATCGTGGCCCACGCGCGGATGTGCTTCGAGGAGTACCACGTCGATGGCCTGCGCATCGACGCGGGCGACGAAATCGGACACGAGACCCTGGTGGAGGTCGTCGCCAGCGTCCGGACGGAACCGCTGTGGCAGGCGAAGCTGCTGATCGTGGAGTGGAGCGGGCACCAGCGCGGCATCTGGCCCGAGCTCACCGAGGTGCTGCATTTCGACCGGGTCTGGGCCCTGGGGGACCCGCAACGCTTTGCCGATGCCGTGAACGTCGGTGGCGAACGCGATCCGGCCGGTCGGGTCGATGCGCTGCTCGGGATGATCGGGCTTCCCTACGCCGTCCAGCGCATCCGCTACCTGCTCGGCTCGCACGATTCGGCTCACGACAACACCGGAGGCTCCCGCAGCGACTATCGCTACTTCGTGGAGCTGGCGGGCGGCCGCGATGACTGGGCCGCACGCGCGAAGGCGCGAATGGGATGGGCACTCGGGGTCGTACTTCCGGGGACGCCAATGTGCTTTATGGGCGCGGAGTGTCACCAGCCGGGATACTGGCATCCCCGCGCCGACGGAAACCCCTTTCACGACGATCATCGCTTCGACTGGTCCATCGCCGGCGACCAGGTGGGGATGGAGATGCGCCGGCTGGTTCGCGACGCGAACCAGCTCTGGTGGGATTCACTGGTGCTGCGGGTCGGGGGACTCGAGGTCATTCACGTCGATCGTGACAACGGCGTCGTGGCATTCCTCCGCACGGTCGATCAGGCCCCATCGCAACTTGTGGTGGTCAACGCCAGCGAGATCTCGTGGCCAGACGAGGCCTATCGCATTCCCCTGCCGGAGGGATATCCAGGTGCGTGGCGCATCACCCTCGATTCGCAGGCGGCGAGTTACGGGGGTGAGGGGTTTTCTCACCCCGAGATCATCACTCTTGTCGAAGGGGCGCTGCAACTCTCCCTGCCGCAATGGTCGTTGATGCTGCTGGAGTCTCTCTCGCCCCTGTAACACCAGCGAGTGCCTCATCAAGATCGCGCCAGAGATCTTCGAGATCCTCCAGTCCGACACTCAACCGCAACAGCCCGCTCGTGATCCCCGTTTCGGCGCGCGCATCGGCACTGACCACGCGATGCGTGAGGACAGCCGGCGGCTGAATGAGTGTGTCGGTCGAGCCCAGACTCACGGCGGGTGTGATCAGACGCAGGCAGGAAATGAACCCCTGCACTGCACCGGCGTCAGCATTGGCAAGCTCGAAGCTCAGCACACTTCCCGGTCCTCGCATTTGGCGTGTCAACAATCCGCGCGGGTCCTGACCGGGAAGCCCCGGATACCGCACGGTCGCGATACGCGCGTCACCCGCCAGCCGATCGGCCAGCGTACGAGCGGTGGCCTGCGCCCGCTCCACGCGGAGGGCGAGGGTCGGCAGGCCGCGCTGCAGCAGGTAGGAACCGAGCGGGTGCAAGAGCCCGCCGGTAGCGGCCCGAATATGCTTGATGTCGCGCACCAGCGCGTGCGATCCCGCAACAATGCCCGCAAGCAGGTCGCCGTGGCCACCGAGGAACTTGGTCGCGCTGTGCATCACCAGCGCGGCCCCGTGTTCCAGCGGCTGCTGCAATACCGGCGTCGCAAAGGTGGAGTCGACGAGCACTGGTACCTTGCCTGCCTGTTGTACGACGGCCGCGATATCCACCAGATCCAGTGTCGGATTGCCCGGAGTCTCGATGACTACGAGGGCAGTATCCGGACGCAGCGCACCGGCGATGGCGCCCTGGGTGGCCCAGGTCACCTCGACGCCCAGCAGGCCGGACGAAAGCAGATGGTCAGCGGTCCCATAGAGCGGTCGGACTGCGACCACGTGATTCCCTCGCGATTTTGAGGCAAGCAGCACCGCCGTCAGTGCGGCCATTCCGGAGGCGAATGCCGCCGCGTCCTCGGCGCCCTCAAGTTCGGCTACCGCTCGCTCACACCGATCGGTGGTCGGATTGAACAGTCGCTGGTAGACAAAGCTTCCCTCAGGCGCGTCGCCGGATACCAGCGCATCGAACGACCGTGCCGCCGCCGCCAGATCCGGGGTCGGATAGGTCGAACTCAGGTCCAGTGGCGGCGCGTGCACGCCAGTAGCGATGAAATCGTGGCGACCGGCGTGGACGGCGCGGGTGGCGAAGCTATGTGGCATTGGTTGCTCCATATTCGGTATCGTATGGCTAGGTTACGGAATCCTCCACCAAGGTGCAAGAAATGCCGAATAAAGTTCGGAAACCTGCCGTTGGCGATAGCCTCGACCGAATCGATCGCGAGATTCTGGCCTGGCTCCAGCGTGATGCACGGACATCCAACAAGGCGCTTGCTGCCAAGGTGGGCCTGGCACCCTCGTCGTGCCTTGCTCGAGTCCGCCGACTCGAGGAGTCGGGCGCCCTGCTCGGCTATCACGCCGAGGTCGACCCGAGGGTCTACGGAGTGACGTTGGAAGCGCTGATCGCCGTCCGGCTGGAAAAGCACGCCCGCGCCGCGATCGCTTCCTTCGAACGCCACCTCAACACCCTCGCGGAGGTCCGGGGAAGCTTTCACGTCGCGGGTGCGAACGACTATCTGGTGCACGTGGCCGTCCGGGATGCCGAACACCTGCGGGCCCTCGCCCTCTCGGGCTTCGCGACCCGTCCGGAGGTGGCCCATATGGAGACCTCCTTGATCTTCTCGCACCAGAGCAAGCCGATCTTTGGCGCGGCACCGCGCGCCACTCGCTGAGACAACTCGGGCGGCGGCCCCGAGTGCGGGAACGGCGATTCCCCCTGCCCGCCCCTTGCAACCCTCTACGCTACCGTGAGCGTCGAATGGCCTCACCCAATTCCCCGGAGTCAGGATGAGCCCCCCACGAACGAGCGCTGCAACGGTACTGCTTGCCACGTTCCTCGCCTGCAACGCCGCCGCGCTCGCCGCCCAAGCGGTATCCTCCGACATCGCGTCGGCCCGAATGGAGGACCTGGCCACCTTCCGGCGGGAGTTCTTTCAGGTCGACCAGTCCTACAGCGCCACCGCTCGCGCCGAAGCCTCGCGGCGCCTTGTGACACTCGGCGAACGCGTCGGCACCATTTCGCAACCGCAGTTCGTCCTCGCGCTCGAGCAGATCGTGGCACTCGCCGACAACGGCCACACACTGACCATCGCACGCGGTGACGATCAAGGA
>JAZJZU010000099.1:0-23708 GCA_040389605.1 Gemmatimonadota bacterium | reverse complement strand
TCGGCATCCGGCTCGCACCGTTCGGCGAAGAGTTCTATGTCGTGCGTGCCGTGCCCGGGCACGCCGACCTGCTCGGCGCCCGGCTCATCGGCATCGATGGCACCGCACTCGCGGTCCTGCGCGATTCGGCGCGGACGCTCGCGGGCGGCATCGCCAGCTGGCGCGATCGCCAGGCCCCGCCCTTTCTCGAGAGCCCCGGGCAACTCCACGCGCTGGGGCTCGCGCGATCGGCCACGGAGGCGAACTATCGCTTCCGGATGCGCGACGGCACCGTTCGCGAACTCGTGCTGGATATCGCAGCGGTGCCGGCAGACCCACCGGGTCGCGGATCCGCCGCAGTCCTCGCGCCGCTTGGACCCGAAGGAGTGTGGCGCACACTGCTCACTCCGGAGCGCGCGCCGTGGTCGTTGCAGGAGTGGGGCACGACGATGCGTCGTCGCGATGCTCCTGAACTCGATGCGATGATCATCCAGCTGCGGGCGAACGTCGACGGTGCACAACCCATCGCGACATTTCTCGAAGAATCCGAGGCGGCCCGGCAGACGGCCGGGCGCAAGAACCTGATTCTCGATATGCGCCTGAACGGCGGCGGCAACCTGCAGCTCACGCGTGAATGGATGAGTGGAATCGCCGGGCGACTCCCCGCAGGTGGCCGCGTGGTTGTGCTCACGTCGCCCTGGACGTTCTCGGCGGCGATCTCGAGCACGGGCTACCTGAAGCAAGGGGGAGGATCACGCGTGGTGCTGGTGGGCGAAGCGCCTGGCGATCGACTCAACTTCTTCGCGGAGGGGCAACCCGTCCGGCTCCCGGCATCCGGCGCAATGTTCCTGGTGGCCACCCAGCGCCACGACTATCAGACCGGATGTCGCGGGTTCACGGATTGTCACGGCCCGGTGGTTCGCTATCCGATTGCCGTGAAGAGTCTTGCGCCCGACGTGGCGGCACCGTGGACCCTCGAGAGCTATGCGGCCGGTCGCGACCCAGCGATGGAGGCGGCCGCGAACGTGTTGCGCTCGTCACTTCCCTAGCGCCCCCCGGGATCTGGCAGCATCTTCAACGGGTGCCGCATCCGCAGCGCAGGGGGTCCGCTCGTGACACTGCTCCAGACTGCCAGCATCCCGGACACCGGAAGCGTGAGGCCGCGCGACCTGGAGCTCGACCTGTTCGGGCTCACCCATCCAGGGCTGGTGCGGAAGAACAACCAGGATCACTTCCTGCTCTGCACCGTGCATCCGCAGGTGCTGGTGCACAACACGTCGCTCCCTGCCCCCGACGCACTCCCGCTCCGTGGCGAACGCCTGGCCACCATTATGCTCGTTGCCGACGGCGTTGGCGGGAGTGCCGCGGGTTCCGATGCGAGTCAACTCGCGGTGGAAACCATCACGCAGTATGTCTCCACCACGCTGCGCTGCTACCACGCCGCAGGATCCGCCCACGAAGGAGAATTCGAGGAAGCGCTCCGCACTGCGGCCATCACCGCGCACGCGGCCGTGCGCGCGGAGGCGGCCACCGTGACGGAACACGCCGGGATGGCGACCACACTGACACTGTGCATCGTCATCTGGCCGTGGGTGTATGTGCTTCAGGTGGGTGACAGCCGCTGCTATCAGTTCCTGCACGGTAAGCTGCGGCAGGTGACTCGTGACCAGACGATGGCACAGTCGCTCGTGGATCAGGGCGTCCTCGCGGCAGACAAGGCCGCAAAGACGCCGTTCAGCAATGTGCTCACCAGTGCCATCGGCGGCGAAGCCGCCACACCCGAAGTCAGCCGCCTCGCCATCCACGACCGCGACTCGGTCCTGCTCATCTGCAGCGATGGACTCACGAAGCACGTCACCGATGCGGAGATTGCCGAGCAGCTCGGCGCAATGACGTCGTCAGAGCAGGTCTGTCGCACGCTGCTGGATCTCGCCCTCGAGCGGGGCGGCAGCGACAATATCACCATCCTCGTCGGGAGGGCCCCGAGTCGCTGAGCCTCAGATGCCGAGTCGGGCCGTTCGTCGCAGGATGTCCTTCAGCGAGCCCAGGCGCTCGATCGCGTACGGGATGGTCTCCAGCCCCGAGGCAAACCTGAGGATGTAGTTGTAGATCACGATGATCCCGCCCACCTGCAGCAGGGGATGCCCGCTCCGGACCGTGATCAGCAGCGAGCCGGTGATCGCCAGCAGGACCAGAATCTCCGTCGCGCCGAAATTCCACGCCTCCTGATCCGACAGCCGGATCTGCCACCCGCGCAATGCGCGGTAATGAGCGGCGACCTCGTCGCGATCGCCACGCGCAATGATCCCCACTTCCTGTTCGAGCTGGTCGTGCTTCTGCACATTGAGCCGGAGGGTGGCCCGTCCATACCACCAGCTCAGGATCAGCGCGGGCCCGAGAACCGCAAGGCAGATCACCGCGACGGTGCGGTCGTAGATCGTCAGGATCACGAGCGAGCCGATGAGGTTGTAGAGCGCCTCGACAATGTAGTTGACGTCGTAGGCAAGGAAATCCACGACCTGACGCGCAAGTCCCGAATGAGCGCTCAGGCGCGACACGTCCCGGCTGTCGCCACCGCGAGAGACCACCCGCGTCACGAACCTGGTATAGATCGCCGAGAAGGTCCTGGTGTCGTACATATGCCGGACCGTTCCGATCACCAGCCAGACGAGGTGGACCGCCGTGAGCCAGATGAGGCCGCGGTACGTGCCGGCGAGGAGTCCGTCGACGGCGAGGCCAAGGAAATAGGGGCGCGTGAGCGTGCCGAGCATCTCGACGGCAAAGAGCCCGTAGGTACACAGCAGCCGGAGGCGATACTCGACCAGGACCCGGCCGATCTCCGACGGCTGCGACGCCGTCATCGGATGGCCGTTCGGGCCGCTTCCCGGGCGCTGAGCGACTCTCCCGCGACCCCGTGAATCCATCCCCGGCAGCCCGGACTCCCGCAGCGACACTGGAACGGCTCGCTGAGCTCGTTCATCATCGTGGCGTAGTCGAGCGTCAGCTCTTCGCCGACCGCGATCGGACGGGTCGCCACCACGTTGAGGCCATCGTAGCTCGTGTTCGCGTCGCACGAATGATTCTGTGGTGCCCACTCCGACGGATCGGCGTCCCAGATGACGTACACCTCGTCGTCGAGCGGAACGGCGTAGCGGCCAAAGGTTTGCTGCTGCTCGGGACTCCACGTCGCCTTCACGTGGCGGCGCGTCACGAGCCGATGCGCGCGACCCTCTCCGCGGAAAATGATCTCCCCGGCTCGCAGGGTTTCGGTCGCCACGATGCCGTAGCCATCGACCCCGTTCCCCGCCATCCGGTACCGCTTGCGGCGGCGCTGGTGACGGGCCATTCCCTCGGCGATCATCAACGCGGCGAAGCCCGCCTGACCTATGCCATCGTGTCGCAGGATATGATCAGCCGATCCCTCGAATCCATCGCGGTAGAACATCGAACAGGCAAAGTTGATCTCCAGGAAGTACAGTCGGCCTGCCGCATCCATCCGGAAATCGAGACGGGCATATCCCACACCGTCAAACGCGGCGAACACGCGGCGGGCCGCAGACTCGATTTCCGCTCGCAGCTCGGGGTCGGTGACAGGCAGGTTCGCCGACGGATGAAGGTCCGAGGTCTTCAGGGCGTAGGTCTTGAACCCCGTCTCCGATGGGAAGTGGTACTCGACGGGCTGGAACACGCGCGCCGGCACGCCCGGAACGCCGCTCGCGAGGACCAGCGCTGTGAACTCGCGGCCAGCGACAAACTCCTCCACGAGCAGGAGGTCGTGTGACGGGAGGATCCGCGCCACCTGCCGCAGCAATGCCGCCTCATCCACGACCAGGGCGTGTTCATCGATGCCGAGACTGTCGCCCGCGTGGGCCGGCTTGACGAACAGCGGAAAGCGAAGCGCCGCCGCCGCGTGCGCCGAAGCCAGGTCGTGGACCAGTCCGTGTGCAGGCGTCGCGACACCGACCGTATGCGCCACGTATTTCATCAGGGGCTTCGACGGATCGTAGAGATGCGACGGAGGACCCGTGAAGGGCAGCTCGAGACGCTCGAGGCTGTCGATCACGTCGATGGAAGGGACATCCCACTCGAGGTAGCCCTCGCAGAGGTTGATGAACAGGTCGTAGCCGTTCCGTCCGAGCGCCTTGAGCTGGCGATAGGTGGTCCGCTTGTCGAGCGCGACGTGATCCACCTGATGATCCGGCAGCAGCGGCGTCAGGTCGCGGGACGGGTCGTAGTGCCGGTAGTCCACGGTCGAGGCGGTGTAGTCGGGTTGGAGCACACAGATCTTCATTGTGCCGGCACCCGAGACATCGGCTGCCACTGGCGCAGCGCCTCGGCAACCACCGCGTCCACCACCCCACTGAACGTTCCCCCGGCGAAGCGGAGAATCGCCCCGATCGAGGTATAGTCCTCGTCCTCCGAGAGACCGCACTGTGAATTGACCTCCAGCACGAACAATGCACCGGTGACTGCGTCCTGCCGGAGGTCGACTCGGCCGTATCCGCGCCCGTGCACGGCGGCATAGGCACACCAGCTGAGGTCTTCGATCGTCGTCGTGAGCGCGGCCGGGGCCTGCGCGTATTCCCAGAGATATTCTCCCTGCCCCAGCGGCGTCTCACGCTCGTAGATCTCCCAGAGCCGGTCGAAGGAGAGAAACTGCTCCGTCGCAGGCAGTGACTGGTGGAAGACGCGCTCCACTGGCGGGAATACCCGTCGCTCACCGGGTGCATCGGACGAACCGACGAGGAAGGTGGTGAACTCGCGCCCCGCGATGAACCGCTCGGCCACGACCCCGCCATCGCTGAGATTCCAGCCCCGGTATCCCTCGTGCAGCAGCGCCACTTCCCGTCGCAGCGATTCCGCATCGTGTACCACCGAATTCACCGTCAGCCCCATACTGCCCGCCGAGACGGCGGGCTTGAGGATCAGCGGCGACCCCACGCGTGACAGGATTCCCTCGGCGTCCGACGCATCGCCAGTCACCACCTCCCAGGCGGGAGTCGGCACGCCGGCCGCATCGAAGGCGGCCTTCATCACGATCTTCGAGGTCGTCAATTCATAGAAGCGGGCATCGGCGCCGGTGTAGCAGAGGCCGAGCCGCTCGAGATGATGAATGACGTCGACCCCGGGTATCCCGTTCAGCCCGTCACCGTCACACAGGTTGAAGACCACCGGCGTCCGACCCACCGACTCGTGCGCGATTCGCTCGACAGTGGCCTGGACCGCACCACCGGTGACCAGCTCCCAGCGCCACGGAATCGCGAGTGCGGCAAAGGCCCGCTCGAATTCGGCGTGGCTCTGGGTGTAATCGTTGTAGCAGGCGAGGTTGGGATCACTGGTATCGAGGTGCGGTGCGAGCACCCAGACGAGTGGCGGATCGAGCGGGTCCACCTGCAGCTGCATCGGCGTGCTCCTCGAAGGCGGGCGGATCGTGTCCCCGGAATATCTACCGCTCCCGCCACTCGACGCTATTCTGCTTTACCTTGCAGGGTCTCATCCCATCGTTCCGTGGAGCCGTTATGAAGTCGACCGATCTCCGATTCCTCTGGGCCGCTGTGCTGGGCCTGGCCGCCTGCGCGCCCGGCGAAGCCCCGGAGGCCACGACCGCCCCAGTGCCCGCTTCCCTGCTGGCCGTGGCCGACACCGCGACCATCCTGAAGCACATCCGGGTGCTGGCGGCCGACTCGCTGATGGGACGGCTGCCCGGCAGCGAAGGGGAGGAGAAGACCGTCGCCTACCTCGAGGGACAATTCAAGGCACTCGGACTCCAGCCCGGCAATACCGACGGAACCTTCATTCAGGAGGTCCCGCTGGTCGGCATCACGGTGAAGGGGGCGCCGTCACTCATCTTGGCCAAGGGCGGTCGCCGCCTCACGCTCAAGTGGCGCGACGATTTCGTGGCGTGGACCAAGCACGTGGCGCCCACGGCCGAGCTCAACAAGTCCGGGCTGGTGTTCGTGGGCTACGGCACCGAGGCACCCGAGTTCGGCTGGGACGACTTCAAGGGCGTCGACGTGACCGGCAAGACGCTGGTGATGCTGGTCAATGATCCGCCGCTTGCCGATACCGCCCTGTTCGGCGGTCGCCGAATGACCTACTACGGCCGCTGGACCTACAAGTACGCCCAGGGAATGCGTCACAAGGCCGCCGGTGTCCTGCTCGTGCACCAGACTGATCGTGCGGGCTATCCCTTCTCGGTGCTGCAGGGGTCGACCTCGGAACAGTTCGATCTGGTGACGCCTGACAAGAATATGGACCGAAGTGCGGTGGAGGGATGGATCACCAGTGAGCAGGCGGAGGCGCTCTTCAAGCTGGCGGGCGAGGATTTCGATTCCCTCCAGGCGCGCGCCGCCACCAAGGAATTCACGCCCGTTCCCCTCGGCGTCACGGCCAGCATCCGGCTCGAGAACACCCTTCGGACCATCGCTTCACGCAACGTGGTCGCGCGGCTCGAGGGGAGTGACCCGCTGCTCAAGGACCAGTACGTCATCTACACGGCACACTGGGATCACTTCGGAATCGGCACCCCGGTCAACGGCGACTCGATCTACAACGGCGCGGCCGACAACGCGAGCGGTACCGCGGGCCTGCTGACGGTCGCGAAAGCCTTCGCCGAGCTCAAGACACCGCCCAAGCGCTCGATCCTCTTCCTCGCCGTGACGGCCGAGGAACAGGGACTGCTGGGGTCGCGGTACTACACCGTCCAGCCGATCTACCCGCTCGCGAAGACCGTCGCCGAAATCAATATGGACGTGCTCAACACCTGGGGCCGCGCGAAGGACCTGGTGGTGATCGGACTCGGCGCGTCAGAGCTCGACGACTACGCCGCTGCCGCTGCGGCAGCGCAGGGCAGAGTCCTCAAGGGCGACGCCGAACCGGAGAAGGGGTTCTACTACCGATCGGACCACTTCAATTTCGCGAAGCAGGGCGTTCCGGCGTTCGACCCGGAATCGGGAACTGAGTACATCGGTCAGCCCGCAGACTATGGGATGAAGAAGCGCGACGAATACACCAGCCACGACTACCACCAGCCGCAGGATGAGATCAAGCCGGACTGGGATCTCAGCGGTGCGGTGCAGGACCTGCAGCTCTACCTGATGATGGGATACCGGATCGCCAATGCTGCCACGATGCCGCAGTGGCGCGCCGGCAACGAGTTCAAGGCGACCCGGGACAAGATGTTGCAGGCACCCTGATCAATTCTGCGGGCTCGCGAAACCCTCACGAGCCCACGCCGTATCGATCTCGTCTGCAACAGGAGATCGACGCCAGATGTGGCTCGCCATTCCGGTCCTCGCCCTCCTCGCCGGACCCGTGAAGCGGGTCAATGCCATCCCGGTCGTCGCATCCTCCTGTGCCGGTACCGCTGCGAGGTCAGGCTACGCCATCACCTGGGATCCCGATCGCCAGAAGGTCCTGATCTTCGGGGGCGAGACGCCGGACAATGCGCTCTCGGCGGATACCTGGGGATGGGACGGCCGCCGGTGGGAATGTGTGGCCACCGGCAATCCCGGCGGTCCGCGTCCACGCGATGCCGCGATGCTGGCCTACGATGCGGGTCGCCACGTCCTGGTGCTCTATGGCGGCCGAGTGGGTCGCGAAGGGCTCCGCGATACCTGGGAGCTCGACCAAACCGGCTGGCACCTGCGCAACAATTCCGGACCGTCACCGGACCCGCACGGCGTGATGGGATGGAATGCCGGCCGCGGGGGAGTCGTGCTCTATCACTCGCTCGGCGATGACTCTCCGGCCCGCGCCACCTGGCTGTGGGATGGCCGCGCCTGGCACAAGGTCGCCGACGGGCCGGATCAGGAGTTTCCCGACGCACTGTTCGCGAGCACCGACACCGCGCCGGCGGCCCTGATCACGGCCAAGCCGACGGGCACGAACGACGCCTTTGCTGCCTCGCTCTATCGCTGGGCAGGCGCGGGGTGGGTCCGGATGACAACAACGGGTGATGTCCCGCTGTTCTCGCCGCAGGCGCCCGCCGCGCGCACAGCAAACGGAGCCATTCTCTACGCCGGCTTTGAAGCCGATCAATCCGTCAGCACGTTCGTGCTCGACGGGACCGTCTGGCGCAAGTATGCTGGCGTTCTCCCCTCACGACGCAAGGGCGCCCAGATGGTCTACGACCCGATTCGTCGGGTCGCGGTCCTCCACGCCGGCGACGACGGGCAGCGCGTGCTGAACGATACGTGGGAATGGGATGGCGCGGCGTGGCGGGAGGTACCGAGGCAGTAGGGCAATCACCCCTCAGGGACGCGGTGTCCGAGACACCCACCACGGCTGCTGGGAAGAGCTCACGGGACTACCACCCCGCAACAGGAACCCGACAGCCTGATCAACCAGCTGGCGAACCGGCTCGCCCTCGAGCGTCGCGGCACGGAATCGTGTCCCCACGATTGCCGCAATACTGGGAGCGACGAACGCCTGGATCGACCATCGGCCATCGATCGACGATCGACGATCATCGATCATCGTACTCCCGACTATCTTCCCCCGACTATATCACCTGAGGTTTTCCTGCCGTTCTCGACACTCAAGCTCCACCCCTCCCTGTTGCAGGGGCTGAAGGAGCTCGGATTCACCCGCCCCACACCGATCCAGGCCGAGGCCATTCCCCACGCAATGGCAGGGAAGGACGTCCTTGCCTGCGCGATGACTGGCTCCGGCAAGACCGCGGCGTTTCTGCTGCCGATCCTGCACCAGCTGATGGACAAGCCCCGTCGCACCACGCGTGCCCTGGTGCTGACGCCGACTCGCGAGCTCGCCGCGCAGATTCTCGAGGATATGAACGCCTTTGCCGTGCACACGCCGCTCACCGCGGCAGCGGTCTATGGCGGTGTCGGAATGGGGCCGCAGGAACACGCCTTCCGCGCCGGGGTCGATGTCATCATCGCAACGCCGGGTCGACTGCTCGATCACTTCCGCGCGCCCTACGCCAAGCTGCCAGGGATTGAGTTCCTGGTGCTCGACGAAGCCGACCGGATGCTCGATATGGGCTTTCTCCCCGACATCCGCCGGATTCTCAAGCATATCCCGGCTCGTCGGCAGACCCTGTTCTTCTCCGCCACGATGCCGCCACCGATCGCGCAACTCACGCGCGAAATGCTCGACTCGCCCGCGACCATCAACTTGCAGCGGACGTCGGCACCGGCAATCGGCATCACACAGGCGATCTACCCCGTGGCACAGGACCTCAAGTCGCACCTCTTCCTCGAACTGCTGAAGCGAGGCGAGATGGATGAGGCCCTCGTCTTCACCCGGACCAAGCATCGTGCCGACCGGCTGGCGAAGTTCCTCGTGAAGAGCGGTATCGAGGCCGATCGCATTCACGGCAATCGGTCACAGGCCCAGCGCACTGCTGCGCTCGCGGCGTTCAAGAACGGCAAGACCCGGGTCCTGGTGGCCACCGACATCGTGGCGCGCGGCATCGACATTTCCGAATTGGGACACGTCGTGAATTTCGACGTGCCGGTGGCCCCCGAGGACTACATCCACCGCGTGGGCCGCACCGCTCGTGCCGAAGCCACCGGCGACGCCTTCACGTTCGTCGCACCGGAAGAAGAAGACGATCTCCGGCGAATCGAACGGGCCGTGGGCAAGCGCCTGCCGCGCGTGATCATTCCCGATTTTGACTACAAGGCGAAGGTCGAGGGAAAGCTTGAGGTCCCGCTGGCCGAGCGCATCGCGAAGATTCGCGCCGAGAAGGCCGAAGCGAGAGCGCGAACCAAGGCGAAGGAGGCGCGGCGCCAGCAGGCAGGGCAGCCATCGGCGCCTCGGCCGTCGAGCCCCAAGCCCCGGGGCGAGGGGAGCGCCCCGGCCAGTGGCGGTGGTGGCCGATCCCGCGGCGGGCGAGGGCGAGGACGCGGGCCAAGCCGCGCGAGCTGAACAGGCGGAACACATAAAAAGACCCCGGCCACGCGTGAGCCGGGGTCTTTTTCATCTATGTCCTGCTATGGGCACCAGGCTTCGGCGCGCCATGTGGTGGGCTACAAGGTGAAGTTGAGGCCGGCGGCGAGTTGAGCCGTTGAGCCATCGGCCACGGTGAAGCGCAGCTCGCCAAACGGATGCACCCGCCCCTTCAGGGATTCGGCACCCACGAAGAGATTCAGGCCTGCGTCACTGTTCGAGTTCCCGTCCACACTCGCACGCGCGATGTTGAGTCCGGTCCCGACATACAACCACGAGACATCGGCCCGGCCAATGCGATACTTGAGGTCGGCATTGATCCCGAGCAACGAACCGTGATCGACAAAGAAGACGTCGAGCGACGGGTAGAACTCGAGGTGGTGCGCCACAGGGACGCTCAGTTGCGCACCCAGCCCAACGGCTTCCGCATCGAAATTGTAGGAAATCCGGGGGCCGAAGTGGCTCCGCTGCGTCTGGGCCTGGGCGGTTGTCGTCACCCCTGCCGCCAGGACAGCGGCAAACAGGGCAGTACCGAGCTTGCAGTGCATACAGGTCCTCCATCAAACGGTTTATGGGGCCCTTCCTGAGGGTCCGGTGGGGGGACGATAGCCCCCGATCGGACGCACACATCATTGGCAGCAGTCGGCCGGAACCGTGTCCAGCCCGGGGGTGTAGATTCCCCGGCCTCGATGAGGATCCGCCGATGACACCCTTTGATTTCACGGTATCCGCTGCTGACGGGTCGCGCGTCGCGCTCGAGCAGTTCCGCGGGCAGACGTTGCTGATTGTCAACGTGGCGTCGCAGTGCGGCTACACGCGGCAGTACGCCGGACTCGAAGCACTTCATCGCGCGCATCACGATCGCGGCTTCAGCGTGCTCGCCTTCCCCTGCAACCAGTTCGGTCAGCAGGAACCCGGCACGGCCGCCGAGATCGCCGATTTCTGCGAGCGGAATTACCAGACGACCTTCCCGATCTTCGGCAAGGTCAACGTCAATGGCGATGATGCCGATCCGCTCTGGACATTTCTCAAGGAGAAACGTCCCGGCATTCTCGGCACCACCGCCATCAAGTGGAACTTCACCAAGTTCCTGGTCTCACCCGAGGGTGAGGTCGTCAAGCGCTACGGATCCGACACCACTCCCGAGGCGCTTGAGCAGGATGTCCTCGCCGCTATGGCCGGTCCTTGAAGGTCTTGTACAGCTCGGTGTGCTTGGTATCGAGCGGGACCGGACGTCCATCAATGAAGAGATAGCGGGTATCGCTCCTGGCTTCGAGCATATCACCCGTGAGCACCACCAGGTTCGCCATCTTCCCCACCTCGAGACTGCCGAGCCGATCGCCGAGCCCGAAGATCTGCGCGGGCCAGAGTGTCACCGACTTCAGCGCGTCTTCTTTCGAAAGGCCGAAGGCCGCCGCCATCCCCGCCACGTAGGGCAGGTTCCGGATGTCAGGGTTCGGCTCACCGGAAATGATCGCGAAGCGGACGCCCGCCGCGGCCAGCTTCGCCGGCGCGGAGTAGTTCGCGTCGTAGGGGTCGTCCTCGCGTGCCGGTAGCTCCAGCGTGGACCCGAACAGCACCGGCACATCGTGCTGCTTGAGATACTCGGCCACCTTGGGTGCATCCCGCCCTCCCACGATGATGGGCTTCAACTTCATCTCTTCGGCGAAGGCCACGGCCTCCTTGATGTCGGCCGACGAAGTGGCATTGAAGAGCGCCGGCTCGGTGCCGCGCAAGACCGGCAGCAGTGATTCGAGCACGAGGTCGGTCTTCGGCCGAGGCAGGGACTTGTCCGCCGTGAACGCGTCCATCGCCTTGCCGTATGCCGTCGCGTCGCGCAGCAGCTCCTTGATGGAATCGACTGCCGCCGTACGGCTCGCTCCACCGGCATTTCCGCCACCGCCGCCAAAACCGCCTGGTCCACGCCCGCCACCGCGGGTGCTCGGGAGATTGAAGACCATCGCTGCGTGCTGCACCAGCGACATCTCCGGCACGGTGTAGCCCGCGAGGTTGATGATCGCGGCCTGTCCGGAGATCAGCCCGCCACTCGGGCGAGAGACCACGTGTGTGATGCCCACCACGCGCGCAACACCGATGTGTGCACTGTGCGGATCGATCCCGAAATAGGCCTGCACATTCGGATTGAAGCGCCCCACCTCGGCATCATCGACCGTTGCGTTGGCGCCTTCGGTGATTTCGGCCAGACCGATCGATGTCCCGGCCTCCATCATCCCGGGATAGACCGAGAGTCCACTGCCATCGATGATCGTGGCTCCCGCGGGAACCGTCACACTCGACCCGACGGCGGCGATCTTTCCGTCGGCGCCGATCACGATGGTCCCGTTCGCGATCTCCGGGCCGGAAACCGGCACGATGTGCGCGTTCCGGATGGCATAGGCGCCGCGCGGCCCGGGCGGCGGATTGTAGGAGCCGAGTTGCGCCGACAGCGGGAGCGCTGCAACCGTCAGCAGCGCCGCGGTGAATCGGACGATGCGGGTCATCACTGGTCCTCCCACGACGGCGCGGGTGCCGGAGCGGTATTCCGTCCGCCACCACCGCGAGCCGGCAGCTGGTTGGGCTCGGCCTTCTCGAGTTCTGCGCGCTCCTGTGCCATCGCTTCACGCATTGCCTTGTCCCTGGTCTTGTCGAAGAAGATTTCGCCGTCGATGAAGGTGGTCTCGACCGTGGAGTAGACCGACAGCGGGTCGCCGGTCCAGATGGCAAGGTCAGCATCCTTTCCGACTTCGATCGAACCTACCCGGTCCTGAATCCCCAGCTGTACCGCGCCGTTGTACGTGATGGTCTTGAGGGCCTCGTCTTCGGTCAGCCCGCCATAGCGCATCAGCTTCGCGGCGTCGATGTTCAGCCTGCGCGCCCGGCCATCATCGTCCGAGTTGATGGTGGTCAGCACGCCGTGGCGCATTGCGATCGCGACGTTATAGGGAATCGCATCGTAGGCCTCGATCTTGTAGCCCCACATATCGGCAAATGTCGACAGCCCGGTGCCGTGCTTCGCGATCTCGGACGCGATCTTGTAGCCCTCCAGCCCGTGCTGCAGCGTCTGCACGTGGAAGTGGAATTCATCCGACAGTTCGAGCAGCATCAGCATTTCGTCGGCACGGTAGGAGTGCGCGTGGACCAGCCGCTTCCCTTCGAGCACCTCCACCAGCGGCTCGAGTTCGAGGTCGCGCCGCGGCGCCACGAGGTTCGCTTCCTTGCGCGCGAGCCGGGCCCGGTAGTTGTCCCATTCGGCCTTGTAATCGCTCGCCCGGGTGAAGGCGTCCCGGAGTACTTCCTCCTGCCCCATCCGCGTCGTGGGGTAGCGCCGCGGCGTCTGCGGCTGACCCACGACAATCACGGTGCCGCGGTTCTTCTGGGTCACGTTCTCGCCGAGCGCGAACTTGATTCCCGGCATCGCGCCGGGGAAGATCATCTCCTCGGCCGTCCGGCCCCACTTCAGCTTCACGACGCTGTTCTGGCCGCCGATCGTGTTGGCAGAGCCGTGCAGGATGTTCAGCGTGGTGGTTCCACCGGCCAGCGCGCGGTAGATGTCGATATCGGTGGGGTTGAGCACGTCGCGAATCCGCACCATCGAGGTCACCGACAGCGAGCCCTCGTTGGTCGCATCGCTCATCATATGCGAGTGCGGATCGATGATCCCTGGCATCACATACTTCCCGGTCGCATCGATGATCGTGGCACCCGCTGGCGCAGTGAGGTTCTTGCCCAGCCGTGAAATCTTGCCATCCACGAGCAACAGGTCGGTGTTCGGGAGCGTCCCCTTGGTCACCGTGAGCACCGTAGCGTTCCGGATCAACACCGGGCCAGGCGTCGTGAGGGGCGCCTGGTGGTGCCGCCCTTGGGCGGCACCGGACTCAACTCCCACCGGAGACCCGTGCCGCGCGAGCGCGGCACCACCCAGGAACCCCGTCGGCGCGATCGCCGTCAGCAGCAGAATTTTCGCGATCATGGCGTCCTCGCGTTCTGGGCACCGGCAGCAGGGGCCGGGATGGTGATCGGTCGACCATCGACAAAGAGCTCGGTCACGCGCGTGCCCTTCTCGAACAGGTCGCCCCTGGTGATGGTGAGGTTGGCAATCTTGCCCGCTTCGATCGTGCCGAGCCGGTCACTCACGCCGAGCAGTTCGGCTGGCGCGATGGTCATCGCGCGCAGCGCCTGATCGGCCGGCAACCCGGCTTCGCTGGCGCGACGCACGTTCGCGAGGTATTCCGTGAAATTGCTGGCCGACTGGAAGGCGAACCGCACGCCCGCCGTGGCGAGTCGACCTGCTGACTTGGGCGCCTCGACGCGCTCGCGCAGCACCCGCATCAGCTCGGGTTCCTCATCGGGGCTCGCGGCGGCACCGCCGCGTCCGCCGCCGGCGCCACCGGCGGGAGCAGCGGCCCGGCGCGGGAAATTGACGGAGAGCAGCACGGGCACATTCTCCGCCTTGAGTCGATCGGCCACGCGATAGGCCTCATTGCCGCCTGCAATCATCACGCGGAGGTCGAACTCCTTGGCGAGGTCGAGGGCGCGAATGATCTCGCGCTCGCTATTCGCAAACATCACGACCGGCTGCTGCTTCGTGAGCACCGGCTGCAACGCCTCGAGTGAGGGGTCGTACGCGGGCCGGTTGCGGCCCCGCGGATTGCGGTCGTACAGCGCCTTGAGCTCGTGATAGCGCTGGGCGTCGAGCAACTCCTGCCGCAAGGCGGCAAAGACCGCGAACAGGGATCCCGGGTAGCCGCCGCCGCCAAATCCGCCGCCGCCTCGCGAGAAGCCCACCGACTGCGCGACGCCCGGCCGCACGATCATCGCCGACACATCGGTGCCCGCAAGATTGATCAGGGCCGCGCTGCCACGGAACACCCCGGTGCCAGTGGCCGTGAAGGCGGCCGTCAGCCCCGCTGCGTGCGCCGCGGTGAACGAGGCGGCATCGGGGTCGAGCACATCGGTCACGGCCACTTCGGGCTGCATCCCCACCACGTTGGTGGAATTGGGAGCACCAGCGGGCCGGGCATTTGTCGCTGCCGCGACACGCCCCGCCGCACCACCACCACCGCCGCCACCCGGCGCGGGCGCCGGAAGGCCAAGAGTCCCGTAGGCGTCGATGAACCCGGGATACACCGTGAGACCGCTGCCATCGACCACCTGGGCATCGGCGGGCACGGCCACCGTGGCCCCGACGGCGGTGATCAGGCCGTCACGAATGACGACCGTGCCGCTCGGGATCGGGCCACTCGCAACCGGGACGATCCGGGCGTTCGTGATGGCATAGGTGGCGGGAACATTGCGCTGTGCGACGAGGGGGAGGGCCAGCGTGACGCTGGCCACGACCGCCCACGCAGGGCGGAGCCATGGATGCATTGAATCATTCTCCTGTGGGGTCAGACGCAGCGGGAGCAGGACGTCCGCTGACAGTACGAAACTACCTCACAATTGGTTGGAGGGGAGCCGGGGCGGGGTCGTGCCCCGCAGCAGACCGGCATCGGTCTCTCCAGTTATATCTCAGGGGACGGGTTCCCCGCCGCTGACCACTCGCCGAGGACATAATGCTCCGAACCACAATTCTTGGATCCCTGCTGCTCGTGGGATCGGTTGCCGCAGCCAGCGCCCAGACCAATCCGAACCCGGTGCCGCACGACCCCAGTGAATGGCCGCAGCACTCGCTGACCCGCCCGAAGCCGCCCGTGGTCACCCCTGGCGCGCTCGGCGCCACCGGGGCGCCTTCCGATGCCATCGTGCTCTTTGATGGAACTTCCCTCGCTGCCTGGCGGGTGGCCGACACCACCCTCAAGGCCGCAGCGTGGAAGATTGTCGACGGCGCGATGGAGGTCGCTCCCGGCGCCGGCTCGATTATGACCCGACAAGGCTTTGGTGATATTCAGCTGCATCTCGAATGGCGAACGCCAACGCCTCCCCACGGCGACGGCCAGGAGCGCGGCAACAGCGGCGTCTTCCTGATGAATCATTACGAAGTGCAGGTCCTCGATTCCTGGAATAATCCTACCTACGCCGACGGACAGGCCGGCTCGATCTACGGACAGTTTCCGCCCCGGGTCAATGCCACGCGTCCGCCGGGTGAATGGCAGAGCTACGACATCGTCTTTCATCGGCCGCATTTCGACAGCGCTGGACGACTCACCGTACCGGCCCGCCTGACCGTGTTCCTCAACGGCGTCCTGATTCAGGAAGACCAGATCGTGCTTGGGCCCACTTCCAACGGCGTGCGCACTCCCTATTCCGCGCACGCCGCCGAGTTGCCCCTGCAACTGCAGGATCACGGCGTGAAGGTGCAGTTCCGGAACATCTGGGTCCGCGAGCTCGGCGATGGCTAAGACCCTGGTTGTGCTGCTCGCGAGTACCGTGACCGGCACCATCGGATGGTATCTCGGCGCCTTCTTCGGGATTATGAGCGCGTGGACCCTCAGCATCGTGGGCACAGCGATCGGCGTCTACTACTCCCGGAAGTGGGCGGTCGCATACTTGCCCTGAACCCGTCCCCCACCGAGGTGACCACGGCGGCCACCGGTGGCCTTCTGGGCGGCGCCGTGCTGGCAGGATTGTGGTGGCTTCGGCGGGCAACACCAGCGTCGCCGCGTCGCGGCATCTGGACTGCTGCATTCACGGCGTTTGCTGCAGCCGCCTTCCTCGGGCTGGTCGTCCACGGCCTGGCACTCGACCCCGGCGCAGTCGACCTGCTCTGGCAGCCGCTCTACTTCCTGCTCGGCGTGGCCCTGGCTCTCTTCACCGTGGGTGCGGTCGCCGACCAGAGTGGCTGGATGGCCGCCCGCCGCTGGCTGCCGTTCTCGCTCCTTCTGGCGGTGCTGTTCTACCTGACCACCCGGCTGATGCACGGCGAGTACCTCGTGTTCGTCCTCTTTGAGGGGGCCGCCTTGCTCTGGGCACTCGGCACGTACCTGCTGTTGGCCCGGGCTGGCCGACCCGGAAGCGGCTGGGTGGCACTGGGCTTGCTTCTGAGCATCGTGGCGGGCGTGCTACAGGCCAGTACCCTGCAGGTCAGGCTGGTCTGGCCGTTCGACCACAACGGTCTCTATCACGTCGCTCAGCTGGTCGGCGTCGTCGCGCTGCAGCGGGGGCTTCGGGACCTGCTGCGGCAACCTCAACCGCTGGAGCGCACTGCTTCCTGATGCCCTGGTACCAACCGGCTAGTCGCGCCCCCACGACCTGGCTCGTGCTCAAGACCCTGGCACACCTCGCCTTGGTCTGGAGTGTGGCGTTCTATTTCGTGCCGCGGATGCTGATCACCTGGCAGAGCGCGATGGGGCTGCACGAGCTCTTCTACGAGCAGCAGCAAGCCGTCGGGCTCGGGCTTATGGCGATCGCGTCGCTGATCTCGCTGTGGAGTGCGCTGCTGCTCGCTATTGAGGGGCGCGGCACCCCGGCGCGCATTGATGCACCGCGACGGCTGGTGATCAGCGGGCCCTACGCCTGGGTCCGGAATCCGATGGCGGTGAGCGGACTGGCACAGGGCGTGGCGGTCTCTCTCTACACCGGCTCTTCGTTGATCCTGATTCTGGTACTGCTGGCGGGTGTTTTCTGGCATTTCGTGCGGCGGCGCGACGAGGAGCACGACCTGCAGCGGGTGTTTGGACGCAGCTATGAGTTGTATCGGCGCAGCGTGCGCTGCTGGATGCCACGGCGCAATCGCTGGGCACCAGCGGAACCACACGCAGCGATTGCAGCCGCCCAGGCGATGCGCCTCCCGCCCTCACGACGGCGCTACCGCCGACGCTAGCGCGAGAGCGCCACTTCGGGATAGAGACTGCGCGCCACGGGAAACCCGGGCGGCATCCGGGAGAAGGCGGCCAGGAAGAATTCCGACGTCACATCCACCACGATCGCCAGCCCTCGCTCCCCCTCGATATCGCCAAACCGCAGGCGCCGCACACCGGGCGCGATGCTCGCGGGCGGTACGAGTGCCGCATCGAGGAAATTCCAGTGGTGCATCCCGGCCAGGCGCACGCGCTGTGGCTGGCGCGAAGGTACGCTCAACTGTTCCCACTGCTCGGTTCGCCGACGCTCGGTGCGATCCTCTCCCCACCGCTCCACCGGCATCCGGGACATCGTGGCGGGCTCCACCGTGAAGTACAGCATCGGCTGTCCCACCACCGGCGCACGAAAACCGTGCGGCAATTCGCCGTCGAGATTGGCAACGGCCGCAATGCCCGTGTCTGCGGCAGCGGCAAGAATGGCGGCCGTACCACCAGCGCCGTGTCCCAGGGCACCGATCGACGTCAGCGAAAGCCGGCGGAAGAAAGGCGAGCCCGGCACGAGGTTGAGTTCAATCACTCGCTGTCGCAGGAAGCCGAGGTCAGATGCGAGGAGTGAAGCCGTCCCGTCATCCTGGTCGCGCGATTCCACCACCGAGCCATCAGGAAAACGCATCACGCCTGCCGCACCAGGCGACGCCAGTGCAAGGACGACGAAGCCCTTGCTCGCGAGGCCCTCGAGGATTCCGGAATAGTCAGTGGGAAGCCAGCCGGCCGCAGGCGCGAACAGCAGCACGGGGAATTGCTCGTCCCACGCTTGCACCGGCGCGTCGTGGACCGCGTGAGTCCGCATCGCAAGCAAGCCGCTCGCCGCGGCGGGACCAACCCGATGGGCGAGTTCGTTCCGGCGCAGACGCACCCAGGATGAGTCGTCGAGAACAGGCGTGGTGGAACTGTCGTGCAGCGCGGCGGGATAATAGATCGACACGATCACCGAACGATGCCGTGCGTCGTCGGTCCAGACTTCGCGGCTCCTGCCGACGTCAAGCCCGCCGCGCCACGACGGCAGGGTCACAACGGGCACGACATATGGCGGCGAGGAATCCGCCTCGGAAGCGTCGCAGGCACTACCCAATGCCAGCAATAGCATCCAGGACCTGCGCAATACGACCACGACGGCTCCCGCACGAGAAGAAGCCAGTCAGAGGGGCAACATCCGGACCAGTCACTCGCTCCGCGCTGCCGTACGGAAAGCGCCTGCCACCGGCCCCGCCGCCCTGTTGCGGCGGAGCCACACGTGGCGCTTCAGCGCACTACTTTTTTGCCTCGAGCGTCTCGGTGATTCGGTCCGCGACATCGGAGAGGTGACGCCGGGTGGCTTCGTCCCCACCGCGTCCGAGCCGCGCCTGAATTGCGGCCCTGAGCGCAACCAGTTCCCCCCGGGCCAGCGGACGCACGTCGGACATCCTGGGGTCGGCCGTCCGGATGGTGGCGGGGCCGTCGGCAGTGGCCAGGGTGCGGAGCCGTTCGACGTGAATGCGTTGCAACTGCCGCCGCCAGGGATCGATCGAACCGCTCCCCGCCAACTCCTTCCAGATGGAGCCACGCAGGTCGGCAAGGAGCATCATCGGCGAGTAGACGGCACCATCAGCGAAGACGGCGTTCTCTGTCATCCGCCCCAGTCGAGCCGGGTCGAGCAGCTGGTTCACCACCGCGCTCTGCTGCACTCGCACGCGCTCCATCGCACCGCCGTTCTCGATCCGCGACAGCAAGGCCGGATCGACGAGCCAGGTCGGCGTCGTGAACAGAACCTCGTCGAAGAATCGGATTGCCTCGCGCTGCCGTGCCGCGGGTACGGGTTCGAAGACCGGCCCCGCCTGGTCTGTCGTCTTGGCGTTCCGGTACACGCCCCCCACGAGCGTCACGACGTGGCCGAGGTATCGCGCATAGCTCTGCACCAGCTCACCGTAGAGTTCGTTCAGGTCTTCGTAGTCTTCGCCCGCCGTGGCGGTCCAGCGTGGCAGCATCGGCGCCACGCGACGAAGGTTCGCGATGCCGAGGCGCGAGGCGCGCACCGGATCGTCGCCGATATCCTCGGTCTGTGCCCTGGGATCGATCCCGTCACCACCAGCAAAGCGATACATCGGGTCGTTCGCCTTCTCGAGAATCCAGCGATCGAGCGTGGCCTTTTCCGCAGCGGCTGTCGCGGCGCCCGGAATGATGCGATACCCCCAGTTGATCGCATAGAAATCGTATGGTCCCATCATCCGGACAAAGCGCGTGACGCCATCACCCGGCTGAGCCACATAGTTCTGGCGCGCATAGTCCATAATGGAGGGGCTCACGCCGTGAGCCGCCGTGAAGGTCGGGCTCCGCAGGGAATCGACCGGGAACGACGACGACCCGATCATATTGTGCGGCAGCCCGAGGGCGTGACCCACTTCGTGTGCGATCACCTGGCGCACCGTCTCACCAATCAGTGCCGGTGCCGTGTGGAGCGAGCGGGCGTCCGGATTCGCGGCGCCCGTTTCGACCATCAGGCGGTTGCGGTACGACCGCAGATGGTTGTGAAACCAGAGAATGTCGCTCTCGATGATTTCGCCGGTGCGTGGGTCGGAGACACTCGGCCCCATCGCGTTCCGCGTCATATTCGCGACGTAGCGGATCGAGGAGTAGCGCACGTCATCCGGGTCGAACTCCGGGTCTTCCGCGGCCGTGGGCGGATCCTTCGCGAGGATCGCATTCTTGAACCCGGCCGCCTCGAACGCGCGCTGCCAGTCCTGGACACCCTGCCGGATGAACGGACGCCACTCGGCCGGCGTGCCGGGATCGAGATAGAAGACAATCGGCTTCACGGGCTCGACCAGCTCGCCGCGCGCGTAGGCCGCCGGGTCCTTCGGTTCCAGGCGCCAGCGCCGGATCAGGGTTCGCGATGCAGCCTTGAGTTCCGGCGAGCCGAAATCGATCTGATCCGTCGTGAACCAGCCGACCCGTGCATCGGCAGCGCGCGGGCGCATTGGCTCCCGCGGCAGCAGTACAAGCGATTGCGCCACGCCGATCGACACCGTGGCCGAGGCGCCCTGGGATGGTGGCTCCGCGGCATCGAAGGTCTGTACCTGCCGCACTTCGATATTGAGCGGGAACGACTTCAGGGATTCGACAAATGAACGCGCGGGATCCATCCGCCGGACCTTGAATTGCGTGCGCATCGAGGCCGGCATCCCGCTGATGGCCGCGACATCATCATCAAAGAACGAGCTCACGTCGATAACGACCGTATGCGAATCGCGCCCGAAAGCCTCGATCCTGAAGCTCCGGATGATCGGGGCGAACGTATTGACTGCGAGTGACCGGGCGATCGGCAACGCGCTGTCGGCCACGTAGCGGAACGAGTAGCTCCGCAACAGCATTCGGTCTCCGTCCCGCGACCAGCGCACGAGCTGCTGGTTCACGTTCGACCCGGCGGTCAGGAACGGCGAGAGATTCTCCGCAGCGGCCGAGAGCCGGGTGAGCCAGAGCATGTCCCGTTCGAGCAGCGAATCCGGGATTTCGAAGTAGCGCTTGGCGTCAACCGTGTGCACCGTGAAGAGGCCGGCATCCGATTTCGCTGCCCGGGTGATGACCTTGTCGTACGGCTGCGGCCCGCTGCTTGGGCGCGGTGCTGGCGCAACTGCGGGAGTGGTCGCCGGGGTCGGCGTCGCGGCGGGCCGGGGGTGGGCACAGGCCGCACCAAGCAATCCGGCGGCGAGGACATACGCGTTGAGTCGCATCGGAATCCGGGGTGCGAGAGATGAAGAAGGGATGAGCGCACCAATCTAAGGTGGTGCTTCGGCACTTCCCCAACGGTAGATTATGTCGCATCGTTTCACGTCGGCCTGCCACCTTCCCTTCCCGGAGCCGAACCTCATCGGCACTCGACAATGAGCGATACGGGCACGCGACTCCTGACCTTGTGGCAACGGCTCGCGCCGCTGCCTGGGGGCAAGTGGCTTTTTTCCAGGATCGTGGGATGGATCGCCCCGTACACCGGATCGATCGGTGCGCGCATCGAGTCACTCCAACCGGGTCACGTGGTGGCCACCCTGCGCGACCGTCGCGCCGTCCGCCAGCATCTCGGCTCGGTACACGCCGTGGCGCTGGTGAACCTCGCCGAAGTGACCAGCGGACTGGCGACCCTGACCGCCGCCGGACCGGGCGTTCGAGGCATCGTCACCGCCCTGCAGATCAGCTATCACAAGAAGGCGAGAGGGCGGCTGCGCGCCGAGAGCCGGGTCACACTCCCGGAAATCCGCCAGCCCACCGACGCCGATGTCACGGCCGAGATCACCGACGGTGCGGGCGATGTCGTGGCCGTTGCCACAATCACCTGGCGATTGGCCCCCACGTGAACAGCGCCGCGTTCCTCCACGCAAGCGGTGCCCGGGTGCCGCTCATCTGTGGACCGATGTATCCCTGTTCCAACCCTGAGCTGGTCGCGGCCGTCTCCGAGGCCGGCGGCATCGGCATCGTGCAGCCGATCTCCCTGACCTATGTCCACGGCTACGATTTTCGAGAAGGGTTGCGCCATATCCGGTCGCTCACCAGCGCCCCGATCGGAATGAATGCCCTGATCGAACAATCCTCACGCACGTATCGCGCGCGAATGGAACAGTGGCTGGCGATCGCACTCGAGGAAGGCGTCCGTTTCTTCATCACGTCCCTGGGCAACCCACGCTGGGTGGTCGACCTGGTCACGCCGGTCGGCGGTGTGGTCTACCACGACGCCACCGAAGCGAAGTGGGCCGCCAAGGCAGTCGCGGGCGGAGTCCACGGACTCATCGCCGTCAACCGCACCGCGGGTGGCCACGCGGGTCGGCTCGCACCCGGAGCCCTGCTCGACGAACTCGCCCCGTTCAATCTCCCGGTGGTGGCCGCCGGCGGGGTCGGCGACGAAGAGCAGTTCCGCGCGATGCTCGACCTGGGCTACGCAGCGGTCCAGTGCGGCACGCGCTTCATCGCGACCACCGAGTGTACCGCGTCGCTCCCCTACAAGGAGGCGATCCTCAAGGCGCAGGCCGACGACATCGTGCTGTCCGAACGCATCACCGGTGTCCCCGTGGCCATCATCCGGACCCCCTGGGTGGAGCGCACGGGTACTCGCGCCGGCCCCCTGGCCCGGGCGCTCCTCCGAGGTCGTCGGACCCGGCACTGGATGCGAACCGGTTATGCGCTCAAGGCCCTCTGGCAGCTGAAGCGCTCGTCGCTGGACCCCAGTGGCAGCACGGAATTCTGGCAGGCCGGCCAGAGCGTGCAGGGGATCCATTCCATCGAACCCGCCGGCGCGATTGTCCGTCGCTTCGAGGCGGCCTGGAGGCGATGACCCTTCCCCCCGTTCGTCCACCGCCGCATCTTTCCCCCAATCCTTAGGTTGCCATCCCGGCCCTGCTCTCCCTGACAAAACTCTGCACGAGGTCACGTATGTTCCTGCGGAACGTTCGGGTCCACAGTCTCATCTTGTCCACGCTGTGCACGCTGGCCGCGACAGCGGTCGGGGCGCAAACCACGGGCACGATTCGAGGCACGGTAACGCGCAGTGGTGACAACGAAGCCCTCGCCGGTGTGCAGGTCACCGTCCGCGGGTACGGCGTCGCCACCGTGACGAACACCAACGGTCAATACCTGCTCCAGCGTGTCCCCGGTGGGGAACAGGTGATCGTCTTCCGCTGGCTGGGCTATGCACCCCTCGAGAAGACCGTGATGGTGGGTGGTGAGACCACGGTCGACGCCACCCTGGAACCACGACCGGTCTCGCTGGCCGACATCGCCGTCACGGCGGTCTCGCGCGAACCTGAGCGGAGCGTCGAGGCCCCTGCGGCCTCCACCAGCATCGAACCGCGAGTACTGCAGAACGTCGGGGCCACGGGACAGGTCCCGATGGCGCTGGCGCAGGCTCCCGGCGTCGACCTCGCACAGAGCGGCGTCAACGACTTCAACATCAACGCCCGCGGTTTCAATTCGTCGCTCAACCGCCGCGTGTTGACCCTGCTCGACGGCCGCGACCTGGCGATCGCCTTCCTCGGCGCGCAGGAATGGAGCTCGATCCCG
>JAZJZU010000098.1:1061-9149 GCA_040389605.1 Gemmatimonadota bacterium | reverse complement strand
ACGTAGACGCGAATGCCAGTGCATCCGGGTTGCGCCAGGATCTCGTCGATGATCCCCCGCGGGAGCATCCAGGCGTGCCGCCCCTTCGGGTCACCCTTCTGCCAGGCGTGGGTGTAGGCCTGGGCCTGCGCCAGCGTGATGCGGTGATCGCCTGCGACCAATGCGAACTCCCGTGACTGCGAGTTTTCGGGGACGCTGGAGTCTAGGCAGGAGGGGCACAAAAGGAAACGAGGGTAAACCCCTGATTTTCGCGCTTGAGAACGGAGGATGTCGGACGCGAAAACTCAGTCGCAGTGCGGCTTTGCGCGGGCAAAATGCCCGGAAAGGCACCGAAAAAACAGGTGTTTACCCTGAATTGACGCACGATCGGATCAGACCATCTTGCCTGAGTCTGCTCCGTCCCCCCAGAGGGTTGCCCCTTGGGCTCTGGGTGGGACACGCAGAAATCGATGATCGATGATCGATGATGGTCCCTGTCATCCTGAGCGAAGCGGACCGCAGGTCCGCGCAGTCGAAGGAGCCGACGCTCCGCTCCTTCGACTCCGCCCGCTTCGCGGGCCTCGCTCAGGATGACAGCGTCAAGCGACGCTCATCCCCTCAGCCACGCCTCACTTCCAATCAGCTCCATCACCACATCCTCGCTGCTACGATCCGCCGCCTCGGCGGCGAAGTTGGTCATCACCCGATGACGCAGCACGGCCGGTGCCACCGCTCGCACATCATCGAGATCGGCCTGCGGCCGCCCGGCCATCGCCGCGCGGGCCTTGGCACCCAGCACGAGATACTGCGACGCGCGCGGACCCGCACCCCACTCGACATACTCGCGCACCAGCGAGGGCGATTCCGATTCGTTTGGTCGCGTCATCCGCGCGAGCAGCACCGCCGCCGCGATGAGTGACTCCGACACCGGAATCCTGCGCACCAGTGATTGCATCGCGACGAGGGTGGCGCCATCGACCACCTGGCTCACGCTGCCGCTGTGCGTGCCGGTGGTCTGTGCGACGATCGCCTCTTCCTCGGTTCGCGACGGATAGCCCACCCGCAACTCGAGCATAAAGCGGTCGAGCTGCGCCTCGGGGAGGGGGTAGGTCCCTTCCTGCTCAATCGGGTTCTGGGTCGCGAGCACGAAGAACGGCTGCGGCAGCGGGTAGGTCTGGCCAGCCACCGTGACGGTGCGTTCCTGCATCGCCTGCAGCAGCGCCGCCTGGGTCTTGGGCGGCGTGCGGTTGATCTCGTCGGCCAGCACGACCTGCGAGAAGATCGGCCCGGGAACAAAGCGGAAATGCCGCTTCCCGGTGGCCGGGTCTTCCTCCACCAGCTCGGTGCCGGTGATATCGCCAGGCATCAGGTCGGGGGTGAACTGCACCCGGTTGAACGAAAGGGCGAGCGCTTCGGCCACCGTCGAGACCATCAGCGTCTTCGCGAGCCCGGGGACCCCCACGAGCAAGGCGTGGCCGCCGGCGAGGATGGCGGTCACGATGCCATCGACGGCCTCGTGCTGGCCCACCACCCGGGCTGCCACCTGGGTCCTGAGCGCGGCAATGGCCTCGGCGAGGCGACGGAGCTGCTGGAGGTCGTCGGACGGAGGAGCAGAGGTCATCGAGGTCGGCTGGTTAAGGGATCGATGGGCGATGGGCGATGGGCGATGGGCGACAAGCGACGGGCTGGTTCCGAGCGCACGTATATAACGTACTCAGGTGGCTTTATCGCCCCTCGCCCATCGCATATCGCCCATCGGCTGTTGTCGGATACGCCGGGCTCGCGACGAAGGTTTCCGATCCCCCGAAAAACCCCCCGCGAAGGGCGCTGGAATCGCTTGCGTATCTTTTCACAAGCCCGTACTTTCCGCCCCGTGAAGCACCCGGATGACAACCCCAATCGTGAGATTGGCGAGGGCTACGCCCTGGTTTCGGTGGGGATCACCTTTGCGGTGGCGCTGACGGGGGCCACGCTCGGTGGGCTCTGGCTCGACCACCGGCTGGGCACCACGCCGCTGCTGACGTTGCTGGGGATGGTGGCCGGGGGCGGGCTGGGCGGTTTCTGGCTCTGGCAGCGGGTCAAGGGGAGCGGTCACGCCGGCAAGTAATCAGGGCCGCCGGCTGCTCTGGGGTGCGATCTGTACCGCCCTCGCCGCGGGCCTGGCCGGGTGGCTCTGGGGATCGGCGGGATGGAGGGCCGGGCTGCTGTTCGGGGCCCTGGCCACAGCGATTCAGCTGCTGGCCGACCGACTGGCCCGACGGCTGGGGATCGCGGCCACGCTTGACCGGCTGTCGGTCTACGCGGTGGGTGTGCTGCTGCGGTTTGGCGGGGTGGCGGTGATTGGAGTGCTGGCCTTCCGCGGGGGAGAGACGTTCTCCCTGCCCGGTGCGGCCGTGGGATATCTGGGGGCGATGCTTCCTCTGTTGTACCTGGAGACACGACTGGAACGATGAGCGACGGACAAGAGCCCTTCAATATCGCCGAGATGGTGTTCCACCACACGGGCGACGCACACGAGCTGGACTTCGCACCCTTCGGGACGATTCACCTTCCCGTCTGGGAGCCGATCCGTATCGGGTCGCTCGCGATCGACCTCTCGCCCACGCGCCACGTGGTCTTCATGATCATCGCCGCCGTGCTGACGATCATCCTGCTCAAGATTGCCGCGAACGGCATTGCGCGTGCGCGGGCCGAGGGTCGCGCGCCGAAGGGCTACGCGGGCGCGATGGAGGCGTTCGTGGTGTTCGTGCGCAACGAGATCGCGATCACGAACATCGGCCACGAGATGGGACCGCGCTATGCGCCGCTCATTATGGCCTTCTTCTTCTTCATACTGATGATGAACCTCCTCGGCCTGCTGCCGTGGGGCGCGTCGGCCACCGGTAACCTTGCCGTGACGGCGGCGCTCGCGATCTTCGCCTTCCTGGTGATCGAGATCGGCGGGATGCTGAAGCTGGGCCCCAAGGGCTATATGCGCACGATCTTCCCGAAGGTCGACGGAATGAGTGGTGCAGGCGGCGTCGCGATGTCGATCGCGATGGGTCCGATCGAGATTCTCTCCAAGCTGGTGAAGCCGATCGCACTCGCGATCCGTCTCTTCGGCAATATGCTGGCCGGTCACTTCGTGATCCTGTCGCTGTTCGGGATCATCTTCCTGTTCGGGTCCCTCGGCTGGATCACCAGCGGCGGCATCGGCATCGTGACGGCCCTGGTGGTGCTCGGTGTGATGTTCCTGGAACTGATCGTCGCGTTCCTGCAGGCGTATGTCTTTGCCCTGTTGAGTGCGGTGTTTATTGGATTGATGCAGCACGAACACTGATCGACGATGGGCGATGGGCGATGGGCGATGATTGATACCGCTGGCGCCGTGCCTCGCGCGGCGCGGATGCTGGATGAAGTTTGAAGCTCTGTCACCGCCTCGCGCGGGATTGTCACCCTGAGCGAAGCCCGCGGAGCGGGCGCAGTCGAAGGGGCGGAGCTCCGCTCCCTCGCTTCGCTCAGGATGACATAGCCAAGGGCCGATGGAAGTGAAGTTCTGGCGCCGCCCCGGCATCCCGTGGTGTGCGCGACACGAGTGGCGCGAATGCGCGACTCTTCGAGAGCTGGACCTTCGGGTCCGCTGGCTCTCATCGTCTGGACGCTGTTCCTGAGGAGACGGCGTGCTGGGCGAGGATGCGACTGACCTTGAATCCTCACTGAAACGACGAGTCGACAATGTTGCTCCCAATGTTGCTGCAGGAGACGGTTTCGCTCGAAGCCGCCAAGGCGATGGCCTCTGGCTGGGGCCAGCTCGGCGCCGGTATCGGCCTCGGTCTCGCACTGGTTGGCGCTGGTATCGGCCTCGGCCGGATCGGTGGCCAGGTGGCTGAAGGCATCGCGCGTCAGCCCGAGGCACAGAATGAAATCCGCGCCGCCGGCCTGCTGTTCGCCGTGCTGCTCGAAGGTGCCACGATCATCGCGCTGGTCTTCGCGCTGCTGTTCAAGCTGGCCTAACCAGGCGGTTGTGAGATGATGTTTCCAATGCTTTTGAGTGCGGAGGCCGGCGGCCTGCCGGCCCCGTTCTCGCCGACGTTTGGTCTGGCCATCTGGACCTTTATCGTCTTCATCCCGTTCCTGCTGATTCTGGCGAAGTGGGTCTTCCCGATCATCGTGAAGATGACGGCGGATCGGGAAGCGGCGATCACGCAGCAGCTGTCCGATGCCAAGCGGATGCACAGCGAGGCAGAGGCGGCACTCAACGAGCAGCGGCAGTTGCTGGCCGGTGCGCGGGGTGAGGCGCAGGCGCTGATGGCCGAGGCACGCGGTGCCTCGGAGCGCGAGCGCGCGGCCGCGGTGGCGCAGACCAAGATCGAGCAGCAGGAGATGCTCGAGCGTGCGCGCCGGGAGATCGGGGCGGAGCGTGAGCGCGCGATTGCCGAGTTGCGGCGGGAGACCGTGGATCTGGCCATCGCCGCGGCGAGCAAGGTAGTGGGGGCGAGTCTCGACGCGAGTTCGGATCGCAAGCTGGTCGAGGACTATCTCGCGAAGCTCGGTACCAGCTCGTGAGGGAAGTGACCATCGCCCGGAATTACGCCGAGGCGTTGTTCGCGCTGGCGACCAGGGCGGAGGCCCCCGAGGCGTGGGGTGATCTCATCGATGCGGTGGCGGGGGCGATGAGTACCGACTCGATTGAGGCCGTGCTGATGTCGCCGCGGGTGCCGAAGGAGCGGAAGGTGACGATCGTCACCGACGCGCTGCACGACGCGCCGGTGCCGTTCACGCGCTTCCTCGCGGCAGTGATTCGCCGTGGCCGGCAGTTGATGCTGGGCCAGATCGCCGATGAATACCGTGCGCTCGTGGACGTGAAGCTCAATCGCGTGCGGGCGGGCGTCACGGTGGCGCGGGAGATGGATGCGCTGGCGCGGTCGGTGATCGTGGAGCGGCTGTCGAAGGCGATCGGCAAGGATGTCATTGCCGGCTTCGCGACCGATCCCTCGTTGCTGGGTGGCGTGGTCGTGCGGATTGGCGACCGGATCTACGATGGCTCGGTCCGGAAGCGGCTCGCGGTGTTGCGCCACAAGTTGCTGGCGCGATAGTCCGGGGTTGTGCTGGTTGAGGAGTGCGAACGCCGCCCGATGAGGGCGGCGTTTTCGTTTCCGAGGTCGTTGTGGTCCCCTCCTCAGTGGCGCACGTCCCCCATTGCGCAGGACACTTTCGCGCTGAGGGCCGATGACCGACCGACATCCCGATTCCAGGACCCTCCGACGGGCCGTCGCCCTCGGTCTCCTCTGCACGCTGCTCGCCTGTGGCGATACGGCGCAGCTGGCGCCGGAGGCGGGTATGGGGCCCGCACCCGAACTCCCCCCGCCGCATCAGTCGCTCATCCCCACCATTCACGTCGCGACCGCGGTCGGCTGGCCCGCCGGTGTCACACCCGACGCGGCCCCCGGTCTGGCGGTCAATGCCTTTGCGACCGGGCTCGAGCACCCCCGCTGGGTCTATCCGCTGCCCAACGGCGATGTGCTGGTGGCCGAAACAAACGCTCCGCCGCGGCCAGACGATGGCACCGGCATTCGCGGGTGGTTTATGCGGAAATTCATGAAGCGCGCCGGGGCGGCGGTGCCGAGCCCCAACCGGATCGTGTTGCTGCGTGACGCCGATGGCGACGGTGTCGCCGAGCGTCGCACGCTCTTCATCGGCGGATTGAACTCGCCGTTCGGGATGGCGCTGGTCGACAGCGTCTTGTACATCGCCGACACTGACGCGCTGATTGCGTTCAGGTACCACACCGGCGACACGATGCTCACTGGTATCGTGGGCAAGGTCACCGCGCTTCCGGCCGGCAGAATCAATCACCACTGGACCAAGAACGTGATTGCGAGTGCCGATGGGAAGCGGCTCTACGTCACGGTTGGCTCCAACAGTAACGCGGCAGAGAACGGCATTGAACAGGAGACCAATCGCGCCGCGATTCTCGAGGTGAACCCCGCCACCGGCGCGACCAGGATCTTCGCCTCGGGCCTGCGGAATCCGAACGGTCTCGCCTGGGAACCCGTGACGGGCGCACTCTGGACCGCGGTGAATGAACGGGATGAGATCGGCAGCGACCTGGTGCCCGACTATATGACGGCGGTGCGCGACGGCGGCTTCTACGGCTGGCCGTACAGTTACTACGGTCAGCACATCGACACGCGCGTCTCTCCGCAGCGTCCCGATCTGGTCGCCTCGGCCCTCGTGCCTGACTATGCACTCGGCGCGCACACGGCATCGCTGGGGCTGGCATTCGATACCGGATCACTGTTACCGGCACACTATCGCGGCGGCGCCTTCATCGGTCAGCACGGATCGTGGAACCGCAAGCCGTTCAACGGCTATCGCGTGATCTTCGTGCCGTTCAGTGCCGGCAAGCCGAACGGCCCGGCCGAGGATGTGCTGACGGGTTTTCTCAGTGCAGAAGGGAAGGCCCGCGGTCGCCCCGTGGGTGTTGCGATCGATCGGAGCGGGGCGCTGCTGGTCGCGGATGATGTGGGGAACGTGGTCTGGAGAGTGGTGGCGGGGGGGCGGTAGGACAAAACTCGCTGGCGACTATCTCAGGAGTGCCGTACATTCTGGGCAGGGGTCGTTGTGACACAACAACTCCTGCACGTACGCACCGCGAGTCCGCCCCCATCCGGTGAGTGAGAATGCCGCCCCCGCTGAAACCACTGCTCGTGATTCTGCCCTCCCTTCTCGCAGTGCCATCAATTGGCGCGCAGCAAGTTCCGCACGCCACCGCCATCGTTGATCTTGAGATCGGTGGTGCCGCCAACCATCTCCTCGGTGTCGACTGGATCAGCGTCCAACCAGACCAATCGATCGCGCTGCTGCAATTCGAGAACGCAGTGCTCCGTTATTTCGACGCTGAGGGAAAGCCCAACGGTCAGGTGCGGATCGCTCCGCGGTCGTCGGCGCGGATCAACGCCGTGGGGACCCTGGGCGATACCATCTGGGTCCACGATGCCTCGGTACCTGAGTTGACCCTGATATCTCCAAGTCACCGGATCGTGCGGCGGGTTTCGACAGCCACGGCGATCGTTCTCCCCTCGGGGGAGGTGAGTCCGTTTGCTCCGCCGCTGGGATTGATGGCTCCTCGGCCCGTGGGACTGGGCGCGAGTGGTCAGTTGCTGCTCTGGGCACCCCGGATCCCCGCGCGCGTTTCGCCGCCGGAACTGCATCAGCCGCCCAATGGCTCCTTCGCTGTGGTGCAGGTTGCCTCGAACGGCGTACTCAGGCGTGTTCTTGCGTGGATCGAACACGATCCGCAATGTGATGTGCGAACCGCCACTGCATCGACCTCGCTGCCATTCTGCGGACGGCAACTCACGGCGGTGTCGAGCGACGGACGACTGGTGGCTTCCGTCTCGCCGGTGCTGGCCGGACCGGACTCGGCGACCTTTGGCGTACTGGTGGTCAACTCCACAGGCGACACGGTTTATTCCCGGCGTCACCCCTTCACTGCGCGCGCTGTATCCACCAGTGAAGCCGACAAGGCCCTGGAGCGCACTACGGCGCGATTCCACCGCACCTCCGATTATGGAATGATCAACGCGATCGAGGCAGCGTTTCACCCGACGGTCCACCCCCCGTTCGAGTCGCTGCTCATCGCCACTGACGGCAGCCTCTGGATTGAACGTACTCTGCCCACTGCCGGGCCCTCCTGGCTGGTGCTCGATCCGAAGGGCGACCTCGCCCGAATCGTTTCGGTGCCACCAGGGCTGCGGCCCCGCGCGATTGCGAATGGGCATATCTGGGCTACCCGGCGCGACGGTCTCGATCTGGAGAGCGTCGTGCGCCTGCACATCGAGTGATGACATCCGGGATCGCGTGAACCACTCACGGAGGGCGATCGTCGCCGCGGGACTTCTGGTACTCGGAGCCCTGGGTCCGGCCGATGCTGCGGCCCAGGCACCGCCGGAGGTCATCCGGGGCCAGATCACCGACATCCATCAGCGACCGGTTGCCGGTGCCTCCGTGACCGTGATCGGCGAACGAACTCACTCGACGCACACGGCTCAGACCAGCAAGGACGGCCGATTCGTCGTGCTCTTCTCCGAGGGCGAGGGGGGGTACACCATACTGGCCCGAAAGATC
>JAZJZU010000098.1:0-1051 GCA_040389605.1 Gemmatimonadota bacterium | reverse complement strand
CGGATTCGCGCCGAGTCTGCGTCGAGTGATGCGAAGCGGCGCGGTCTACACGATCACTGTGGATGTCGTGCTCGCGGCCAGTGCCTATCCACTCGAGCCGATCACGGTGCGATCATTGCGATTGCCCGCGTCATCTCGGCCGGAACGGAAATCCATTGGCGGGCTGGCCCAGGATGCCCTGCAGGGCGAAGCATTTCTCGATGATCCAGGCGACTTGAACGCGCTGATCGCACTGCTGCCCGGAGTGCAGGGACGAGGTGACAGCGGGTACACGGTACTCGGCTCCTCGCCTGAGCAGAACAGCACGCTGCTCGATGGGAGCGGCTTCGATGGCGGTCCACTTCCACCCGATGCGGCCTGTGGTGTTACCCTGGCGACCACCACCTCGGATCCGTCGCGCGGACAGTTTGCCGGTGGCCAAACCTCGGTAGCGACCTGCCGAGGGCAGGAGTCCTTCGCCGGGGCCCTGCGAGGATCCTTGACACACCCGCGGTTGGGGTGGTCTGACGATGCCTCGGCAATCGTGCCATCGAGTCTGGCGTCGCTGACGGGATACGTGTCGGGGCCGCTGCGTGAGGGAGTGGCCCACTATCGCCTCTCCCTGCTCGGCCTGGAGCAGCGTACCGAAACTCCGACCCTGCTATCGCCACGCGATGCGCTCCTCTCCCGGCTCGGATTGTCAGTGGACACGATCGTTGCGGCAACGGCAGCGCTGCGGTCTCTGGGAATACCGCTGATGGCGACTGGCGGCCCGGCTGCCTCACAGTACCGGACCGCTTCCGCGCTGCTCAACCTCGACTGGAACCCGGGAGCGACTTCGACCCTCCTCCTCACGGCTTCAGGGGCGTGGTCTCAGCTCGATGCCATTGGTATCGACCAACAGGCCTTCCCGAGCGTGGGAGGCCGCAGCCGCGCCGCAACGGGACGAGTCGCACTTCGTGGCTCGACCCTGATCCACGGGCTCATCGACGAATTCTCTGGTGTGCTGTCGGCGTCAGATACGAGGGGATCACCCTACCTCGCCGCCAGCGCCGGGACGGTCCTGGCCGAC
>JAZJZU010000097.1:11350-11627 GCA_040389605.1 Gemmatimonadota bacterium | reverse complement strand
CTCGCGATGATCCTGCAGTTCGCGATCTCGCGGCAACGTGAATTCGAGGCCGACCGCACCGGGGCAGAGATCGCCGGTCGCGCCCGTCCGCTGGCGCAGGCGCTGACCCGGCTCGATGCCATTGCGCATCAGCAGCCGATGGATGTTGCCCCCTCGCTGGCTCCCCTCGCGCAGGTCAACCCGCTGAGCGGAGCGCGGGGCGCGATGCGGCTGTTCTCGACCCACCCTCCCACTGAAGAGCGCGTGCGAGCCCTGCTGGCGATGGATACCGGGCGCT
>JAZJZU010000097.1:5912-11340 GCA_040389605.1 Gemmatimonadota bacterium | reverse complement strand
ACGCAGCAGAATCTCTCGTTCGTAGAAACTGATCTCGACAGCCAGAACAGCGTGACGCTCCTAAGCTCGACCTTCCCAAAGGTCGGCGACATGTTCATGAAGCAGGTCGCCGAGTCGCAGATCGAGCTTGCGGCCTCGGGCGGCGCGATCACCTATTTCATCACCGCACTCGACGAGCAGGGTAACGTGCTCGGCAGCGCGCACCCTGCGGCAGTGTGGCTCGGCTTCACTGGCGTGATCGCCGTGTTGCTGGTACTCGATCTCGGAGTACTGAACCGGAAGTCGCACGTCCTCACGCCGCGCGAGGCCGCACGCTGGAGCGGCACGCTGGTCCTGCTCGCCCTGCTCTTCTGCGCCTTTCTCTGGTGGCGAGAGGGCTCGCGACACGGGCTCGAATTCCTGACGGGCTACCTGATCGAGCTCTCGCTCTCGGTCGACAACCTGTTCGTCTTCATCCTGGTCTTCCAGTATTTCGATGTTCCGGCACGACTGCAGCCGAAGGTACTCAAGTGGGGCATCCTCGGCGCCATCCTGATGCGCGCCGTGATGATCGGCCTCGGCGCACTCTTGCTGCAACGGTTCAGCTGGATCATCTACCTCTTTGGCGGGGTGCTGGTGGTCACCGGGATCAGGATGTACCTGGTGCGGGCCGACGACACGATGGAACTGGAGCGGAATCCCGTCGTGCGCCTGGCCCGGCGGATCCTGCCGATTTCGGCTGCCTATGATGGGGACAAGTTCATCACCCGGTCGCACCGAGGGTGGTACGCCACCCCGTTGCTGCTGGTATTGCTGGTCGTGGAGTGGACCGACCTGATCTTCGCGATCGATTCGATCCCGGCGATCTTCGCCATCACGCGCGATCCGTTCATCGTCTACAGCTCCAACATCTTCGCGATTCTGGGTCTCCGGGCGCTGTATTTCCTGCTGGCCAAAGCGATGGACGACTTTGTGTACCTCAAGCCGGGTGTCGCCATCATCCTCGTGTTCGTGGGCCTCAAGATGGTGCTCTCGGCCTGGGTACACCCGCCGATCGTCGTCTCGCTTGGCGTCATCGTGGGTGTGCTGACCATTTCCGTCCTGCTGTCGATCCGGGCGAGTCGCCGCGCCCATCACGCCAGCTGATCGATGGCGCTCCTCGAACGACTCGGCCTTCACCGCCCCGAGCTCCGCGCCTGGGCATCCTACGACTGGGGCATTTCGGCCTTTCAGGTCGCCATCACGACCGCGCTCTTCCCGATCTATTTCCCGAAGGTCGTGGCGGCCGACCTCCCGCCTGCGACCGCCACGGCACTGCTCGGCCTGGTCAACTCCGCAGCGATGGTGGTGATTGCCATACTCTCCCCGATCCTGGGGACGCTCGCCGATGAACGCGCCTCCAAGAAGCCGATGCTTGCAACGTTTCTCGCGATCGGGGTGGCGTCGACTGCCGGACTCTGGTTTGCGGGCCGCGGTGACATCTGGCTCGCCTCATTGCTGTATGGCGGAGCAGTCGTCGGCGCGACGGGATCATTCGTGTTCTACGAGGCACTGCTCACGCACGTCGCGCGCGCCGATGAGATCGACCGGGTCTCGACGGCCGGGTATGCGATCGGCTACATCGGGGGTGGCGTGTTGCTGGTGCTCCAGCTCGCCGCAATTCAGGGCATCATTCCGCTGGGTATCAGCGACAAGGGGGTCCTCACCCGACTCGCCTTCGTGGCGACCGCAGTCTGGTGGGGGCTCTTCTCGATCCCTCTCTTCCGGGGCGTCACGGAACCGGCCGCCGTGCCGGGAACACCCACGCCGATCACGCCGCGCGCCGTCGTCGGCCGCCTGGTGCACACCTTCAAGGGCCTGCGGTCGTATCCCCAGGCCCTCCTGATGCTGACAGCATTCCTGGTCTACAATGACGGGATCCAGACCATCATCAAGCTCGCAGCCACCGTCGGGTCCGAAATCGGGATCGCCGAAAGCACCCTGATCACGGCCATCGTGATGGTGCAGTTCGTCGGCGTGCCCTGTGCCTTCGCCTTCGGCTTCCTCGCCGGGAAGATCGGTGCCAAGCGCGCCACCTTGCTTGGTGTGGCAACCTACGCCGTCATCGCGGTCGTCGGGCGCAATATGCAGAACGGGCGCGACTTCCTGGTGCTGGCCGGACTCGTGGCCCTCGTGCAGGGCGGGACGCAGGCGCTGTCGCGGTCGCTCTTTGCCCGGATGATTCCGGTGGCGCGCAGCGGAGAGTTCTTCGGGCTCTACTCCGTGTTCGAAAAATTTGCCGGCATCTTCGGACCCCTCACGTTCGCCGTGTCCGTGGCCCTGACGGGCTCGAGCCGCAATGGCGTCCTGGCGCTCATCGGATTCTTCTTCGTCGGCTTCCTCCTCCTGTTGCGCGTCGACGTTGCCGAAGGGGAGCGGAGGGCACTGCAGGCCGTTAGCATTCCGGGATGAGCACTCGCATCCCCGTCGCCATCCTTGGCGCCACCGGCACCGTGGGCCAGAAATTCATCCGGCTGCTCGCCGACCATCCCTGGTTCGAGATCGTCCAGCTGGCCGCCTCGGCCGAGCGTGCCGGGAAGCGCTTCGGCGATGAAGTCCGCTGGCGTGAGATCACTCCACTGCCGACGCACATTGCCGACCTGCGACTGACGAAGGCCGAGCCCGGACACGGCGCGCGACTGGCCTTCTCGGCGCTCGACGCGCCCGTGGCGCGCGACGTGGAGCCGGCCTTCGCCAGGGCAGGTGTCGTCGTGGTGAGCAACGCCTCGGCCTTCCGGATGGAACCGGATGTCCCCTTGCTGATCCCCGAAGTCAACGCCGACCATCTCGGACTGATTCCCCGGCAGCGACGCGAGCGCGGCTGGAGCGGCGCGATCATCGTCAATCCCAACTGCTCGACCGCTGCCCTCCTCACGGCCATCGCGCCACTGCATCGTGCGTTCGGACTCCGCCTCGCAGCGGTTGCGACCCTGCAGGCCGCGAGCGGCGCTGGTTATCCTGGTGTGCCGTCGCTCGACCTCCTTGGCAACGTGATTCCATACATCGGAGGCGAAGAGGAAAAGATCGAGGCCGAAACCACCAAGATTCTGGGGCGGCTGCACAACGAGGAGGTTCAACCGGCCGGAATCGTGGTCAGTGCGATGGTCCACCGGGTTCCGGTAGTCGATGGACATCTGGTGAGCGCGTCACTGGGATTCGAGCGAGCGCCCGGCGTGGACGAAGCCATCGCGGTGCTTGAGGCGTTTCGTGGTGATGCGATCGTGGCCGGCCTCCCAAGTTCGCCGTCGCTTCCAGTCGAGGTCGATCGGCGGCCCGACCGGCCACAGTCGCGGCTGGACCTCGATCGCGGTCAGGGAATGACGGTCACGGTCGGCCGGGTCCGGCCCTGCCCGCTGCATCACCTGCGACTGGTGGCGCTGGGGCACAATCTGGTTCGGGGGGCGGCGGGTGCCGCCGTGCAGAACGCGGAACTGGCGGTGCGCTCAGGCCTGCTGCAGTAGCGCGGCGGGGCCAACGATCCGGTTGCGGCCGACATCCTTGGCCTGGTAGAGCCGGCGATCGGCCACATCCAGCAGTGCATCCACGGTCATTCCATCGACGCCAAAGGCCGCCACCCCAATCGAGACGGTGATCCGGCCCACCCCGCCGCGCGGCAGCTTGATGTCGGTCCGCGCGACTTCCACGCGCACTTCATCGATCTTCTCCATTGCGCGTTCGATCACGGTCCCGGGAAGCACCAGCAGGATTTCTTCACCACCATACCGCGCGACCACGTCGCTGCGGCGAAGGGCGCCGCGCAGCACCCGTGCGAGAACCCGCAAGGCCACGTCGCCGGCCGCGTGTCCGTGCGTGTCGTTGAAATTCTTGAAGTGGTCGACGTCGAGCATCGCGACCACCATCGCGCCCTTCGTGCGCGAGGTTCGCAACATCTCGCTCGCGAGGAAATCTTCGGCATACGGCCTGTTGAAGAGCCCCGTGAGCCGGTCGCTGGTGCTCTGGCGCCGCAGTCGCTGCGAGCGGTGCACGATCGCCAGCGCCACGGCGGTGATCGCGATCAGCATGATCAGGCGGGAGACCTGGGTCGACGAACTGTACACACCATACTCGTTTGCGCCACGAGCCATCTCGGCGGCCGAATGACTGTAGTAGGTCAGCTCCGATAACAGACCGTACTCCAGCACCGCGGCCAGCCCGGCCACGACCGTGACCCGCGTGTCGTAGCGCAGTGCCGACGCGCCGATGGCAATGAAATACACCTCGAAAACCACTCGGGAGTTGGTGCTCACGAGCGGCATCCCGATCAGCCAGAATGCCCAGAGCGCGAAGGTCACGAGCGTGACATCGAGCACGGCCGAGACGAAAGAGATCTCGCTGCGGTAACTCCCGCGCTGCAGCGACCACTCGAGCAGCACCGCGATCAGGACCGCCGTGAGGGCGACGGCGAGACCCATATAGTTCTGGTAGTCAAACGGCTCGACGATCAGCGAGACCAGCGGGCTGAGCGTGATGAGGAGCGTCAGCCAGGTCCTGACCCTCGCGACAATCAGCTCGCCATCGCGTGCGGCGTCGGCCAGCGCCTCGTCGGGCGGCGAGGTCAGCCAGCGCCAGAGGCGAACCGGGCGCGACTGGATGGGCTGAGGATTCACATCAACCGGTACTTCGGGCCACTGCCGCCCTCGCGAGGAGTCCAGCGCGGGCCCAGCACGTCGGTCGCCTTGCAGTCCACGCAGTTTGGCGGATTCACGCGCAGCTGATCGCCGACGCGTTCATACACCCCCGCCGGGCAGAGGTGGGCATAGAAGTCGGCCACATCGCCCGGAATATCGCGTCCGACGACGAGATGCGAGGGGAGGTCGTCCCGGGTCGCGTTTCCCGACTTGAAGACTGCATCGACCTTGCTGAACGTGAGCACATTGTCCGGTACGAACGGAACCGGCGAATGGATCACTCGCGGGGTCTCGGCGTCCTTCCCCATCGCAATCCTGCCACCCGGGAACGCGCCACCGGTGAGGGTCATCAATCCGGCCTTGATCCCCCCCGCAACGAAACCGTCCTTGAAGGCGAGCCGCATATTCCGGGTCTTGTACATATCCCGCGTAATCCGCGACTCGCGCACCGCGGCATCGTACCCCGCGAGCGCGGCCTGACTCGCCACGCCGCCGTCGCGCAGCGCCGAGGCGATGCTGGCGGCAGCGAGCATTCCGGATTCCATCGCGTAATGGATGCCCTTGAGCGATGGCACATCGACAAACCCTGCCGTATCACCGATGGTCATCAATCCGTTGCCGCTGAGCCGGTTCGGAATGGCGTAGTACCCGCCTTCCGGGATGGTCTTGGCGCCCCACTCCAGCATCGTGCCGCCGGTAAGGATCTCACGGAAGAGCGGATGCAGCTTCATCCGCTGCAGCGACTCGTGGACATCGAGTGAGGCGTCGTGGTAGTCGAGCCC
>JAZJZU010000097.1:0-5902 GCA_040389605.1 Gemmatimonadota bacterium | reverse complement strand
AGCGTCACCTTGCCGTCGAGCGCGACGAGGCCGATCGAGACCTGACTGGGTCCCATCGGATAGCACCACGATCCGCCGAACGCATCGTGCGGGAGCGGCCATCCCATCGTGTGGATGACCCGATCCAGTGGCCTGGTGACTTCCCAGACCTCCTTGACGCCGAGCGCGAAGATCTGCGGGTTCTCACTCCGGATGCCCTGCCACTCCCGCCACGCCTCGGCGAGCGGACCGCGCGTTCCTTCGGCGAGCACCACGACCTTCGCGGTGAGATCCGTCGGTTCCTGGTAGTTGCCGGTCGGCTGTGATTCCCGATCGAGGCCAGCCGGCACGGTCCGCACGCCGATCACCTGGTCGCCGTCGACCAGCAGGGCTTCGGCAGGGACTCCCGGGAAGAGATTCACACCGAGGGCCTCGGCCTGTTCACCCATCCAGCGCACCACCTCCGAAAGCGATGCCACGAAGTTGCCGTGGTTCTTCATCGTTGGTGGGGTCGGAATCCGGGTGGCTCGCGATTCTGTCAGGAAATAGACCGCCTCACCCGAGACCGGCTGACGAAGCGGGAAATCCGCATCGGCGAGATCGGGAAAGAGCGCCCGCAATGCGACCGGATTGATGACCGCACCCGAGAGCGAGTGCTCGCCCAGGGCCCCGGCCTTTTCCAGCACGCCAATGGCCAGGTCCGGCGCGCTCCGCGCCAGCTGGATGGCGCAGGCCAATCCGGCAGGGCCTGCACCAATGATGAGCACATCGAGCTCAATGGCCTCCGGGCTGGGTACCTCCTCCCTGATGAGTGACGCAGGGAGGGCGGGCTGGTGGCGAACCGGCAGTACGAGACCCAAGCAGGAGCTCCGGAAGGTGGTGACTGGGCAAATATAGGCGGGAACCGGGGTGCGAGAAGCGAGAAACGGGATGGTCAGCGGACCTCGACGCCGAGGTCGATGCTGCGGACCGAGTGGGTCAGCGCACCGGTACTGACAAAATCGGCCCCGGCCCCGGCATACGCGGCCACCGTGCTGAGCGTAATTCCGCCCGTCGCCTCGATTTCGATCCCGGCGGCGAGATCGCGCGCCACTGCTCCCCAGTGACGGACCGTCCCGGGCGATTGATTGTCGATCAGCAATCGCGTGGCGCCGGCCCGGCACGCCTCTTCCACCTGGTGTAGTGATTCCACCTCGACCTGCAGGGACTCGACGCCGTGCTCCCGTGCCTCGGCCAGCGCCGTCGCGAGCGTGCGGCCTCCCTGATGCAGCGCCTGCCAGTGGTTGTCCTTCACCATCACGGTACTCGCGAGATCGAGCCGATGCAGCGCGCCACCGCCGAGCAGGACGGCGTGCACCTCGAATATTCGCAGACCTGGTGTGGTCTTCCGGGTGTGTAACACCTGGCAGCCGCTGCCGGCCACGGCATCCCGGTACTGGGCCGTCATCGTGGCGATGCCGGCGGCTCGCTGCAACAGATTGAGCAGGGGTCGTTCCGCCCGCAGCAAGGCCCGGAGCGGCCCGGCAACGGTCCCGAGGACGCTCCCGGTCGGGACGCGCTCGCCATCGGCGGCATTCCACCGCACGCGAGGGAGGCCGCAGAGCTCGACCACGCTATCGGCGTAGATCCGGCCGGCGAGCACGCACTCTTCCCGCGCCTCGATCACGGCTTCGCCATCCTGGGCTGCCGCGATGCAGACTTCAGACGTGATATCGCGATCGCCGTCTTCGGCGAGTGCCATTCGCGCCACACGGAGCGCGTCGGCGGCCAGCGCGACGGGAGCAAGCATTCAGTCGCCCAACGAGACCATACGATCGATCGCGCCGCGCGCGCGGATGCGCACGGGCTCTGGCACATCGATCTCGAACTGCCCGAACGCCAGCGCGTCGCGAACGCCGGCGAGCGTGATGGTCTTCATATAGGCACAGACGGCGCGATCATCGGCCGGCACAAAGTGCCGTTCTGGCGCCGCCTGCTGCATCCGGTGAATGATGCCGGTCTCGGTCGCGATGATATAGGTGTCGGCCGGGAGATCGCGCGTGAGATTGATCATTCCTTCAGTAGAGGCGATGTGAATCGACCCGGCTGCCACGTCACCATCGGCCATCCGGTAGAGCAGCCGCGAAGCACAGCCGCATTCGGGGTGCACGAGGACCTCGGCCCCGGGGTGCGCCGACCGGGCCGCCTGGAGCGCATCCACGTCGATCCCGGCGTGCACGTGGCACTCCCCCATCCAGACCTCGACCCGGCGGTGGGGTCGCATCCGCCGGACGTGAGCCCCGAGGAACATATCGGGAAGAAAGAGGATGCCGCGGTCTTCCGGAATCGCATCGATCACGTCGAGCACATTTCCGCTGGTGCAGCAGTAATCGAGCTCTGCCTTCACGGCGGCCGTCGTGTTCACGTATCCCACGGCGATGTAGTCCGGAAATTGCTTGCGCCACCCGCGTACTTCTTCGGCCGTGATGGTGTCGGCCAGGGAACAGCCTGCCGCGAGATCCGGAAGAAGCACCTTCTTCGTCGGTGCGAGGATCTTCGCCGTCTCGGCCATGAAATGGACGCCACAGAAGACGATCACCCGGGCATCAGTGGCCGCAGCCTGTCGCGACAGGCCGAGCGAGTCGCCGACGTAATCGGCGACATCCTGAACTTCGGGGCGCTGGTAGTTGTGGGCCAGGATCACGGCATCCTCGCGCGCGGCCAGTGAGCGAATCTCGGCCTGGAGCGACGCGATGACCGCGGGATCCTGAGGTGATGGATGGATCACCGGCAACTGCAGTCTCACGGCAAGGTCTCCTCTCGCGAATTCGGAAAATCGGTGCGTCGGTGGCCGCCGCGCGATTCCCGCCGGCCACGCGCGGTGCGCGCGATCAGCGCCGCGAGCCGGAGCTGATCGGCCGTGTGCCACGCCCCGTCGGGCACCTGTGCCAGCAACGCCGCAAGCGACAGCTCTCCCTCGGCGAGACCTGGCTCGGTGCGGAGCAGGCCAACTTCTCGCGTCATCACGGCCCGCATCTTCGCCAGCAGCGTGGTGGCGTCCGGCCCGCGATCGGCACCGCGGTCGGCATCATCGGGTGACGGAGAAAAACCGACCGGTGCGTGATCCGTGCCGCGCACCGTCAGCGCGACCTCCCGCCCCGCGCGATCGGCAAAGACGAGTCCCTCGAGCAACGAGTTGGACGCCAGGCGATTGGCGCCGTGCACACCCGTCTGGGCGCACTCGCCGGCAGCCCACAACCCGGGAATGGTGCTTTGCCCGTCGAGATCGGTCTGGATACCGCCCATCGCATAATGCATCGCGGGAGCGATCGGGAGCAGGTCGTGCGCGAGTGAGAGGCCGTGCTTCGCGACCAGCGCGGCCACGCCGGGAAACCGCGTCTCGACCTGATCCACGTGCCGTGCATCGAGAAAGGCATCTCCACGCAGGGCACGACCCGCGACCGCGCGCGCGACGATATCACGAGGGGCAAGCTCTCCCCGCGGGTCGGCCGCGAGGGCAAATCGCTCGCCAGTGCCGCTGACCAGCCAGGCGCCTGCACCACGCAGCGCCTCGGTCAGCAGGGGCGCAGGATTCACGCCGGGTACGTGCAGTGCCGTCGGGTGGAACTGCAGGAACTCGATATGTCGAAGCGAGGCACCGATGGCGTGCGCGAGCGACCAGCCATCACCCGTTGCCACGGGAGGATTCGTGGTCACTTCAAACAGCTGCCCCACGCCACCCGTGGCGAGAATGACCGCCGGTGCGGGCACGGCCACGGGCTCGCCATCATCGTCGAGCAGGATGACGCCAGCCAACCGGCCGTCTCGCAACACCAGCCGACGCACCCGCGTGCGCTCACGCACCTCGATCCGCGAATCCTCGCGCACGACCCGGCTCAGCGCGGCCACCAGGGCTGCGCCGGTCCGGTCGCCCTCCGCGTGGATGATGCGTGGCCTGGAGTGCGCGGCCTCAAGCCCGAACCGCAGCGTGCCATCGGGGGCGCGATCAAACTGCGCGCCCAGTTCGAGCAGTTCGCGCACCCGGGCCGGGCCTTCGGTGGTCAGCACGGCCACGGCCTCAGGGTTGGCGAGGCCTCCCGAGGCGGCGATGGTGTCGGCCGCGTGCAATGCGGGGGAATCTCCGTCATCCAGCGCGACGGCGATTCCCCCTTGGGCCCAGGCCGTGTTGGAGTCGGCGAGCGTCTCCTTGGTCACCAGCAGGACGTCGTGGCCTTCCGAGGCGAGACGCCAGGCCGACCAGAGCCCGGCAATCCCACTGCCCACTACCAGCGGGCGGTGGATCACATCTAGTGTGACTTCGCCGAACGGACCGCTGCGGTGAGCGCGGGCACGACGTCGAAGAGGTCACCCACGATGCCGTAGTCGGCCACCTTGAAGATCGGTGCGTCCTTGTCGCGATTGATCGCCACGATCACCTTCGACGTCCGCATTCCGGCAAGATGCTGAATCGCACCCGACACGCCGATCGCGATGTACAGCTCCGGGGCGACGGTCTTGCCCGTCTGCCCCACCTGCGCCCCGTGCCCGATCCAGCCGGCATCGACCACGGCACGCGACGCCCCAACGGCCGCCTCGCCACCGAACGCAGCGGCGAGTTCCTCGAGCAGTGCGAAATGCTTGGGGTCGCCCAGTCCACGCCCGCCTGCGACGATCACGCGCGCCTCGGCCACATCGATCGTGGCGTTGTCCGGCGCACGGATGCCGGTCACGGTGAGCCGCTTGAAATAGGTCGGGACCGTTGCCGCCTCACGGGTGCCCGCCTTTCCGGCGGCGACCGCGGCGTAGGCACCAGGACGCACGGCCAGGACAGCGAGTCCGCTGAGCTGAACGGTCTGGATCGCCTTGCCAGCGTACACCGGACGGACTGCGCGAATCACGGCGCCGTCGATGTCGACGGCCGTCACGTCCATTCCGCACGGGCTGCCCAGTCGCGCGGCCAGGCGGGGAGCCAGATCCTTGCCCGTGGACGTCGCGGCGACCAGCACCGCACGATACTGCGGGGCGATGGCCGCGACAGTGGCCACGATGCCATCGGGACAATACACACCAAAGTCCGTGGCCACGGCGGTCAGCACCCGGTCGGCGCCCGCGGCACCGAGCGAGTCCGTCCCCGACACGTCACCGGCACCGCACACCAGGGCATCGACCGTGGTGCCGGCCTGATCGGCGAGGTGGCGCGCTGCGGCCAGCAGTTCGGCACTGCCCTTCCGGAGGGCGCCGTTTCGCTGCTCGAGAATTGCAAGGATCGCGGCCATCAGAGCACCTTCGCTTCGGTCGTGAGCAATTGCATCAGGGCAGGCACCGCATCGGCACCCTCACCGACGATCCGTCCCGCCGCGCGTTCGCTGGGAAGCGCCAGCGACAGCACCTCGACCTGACCCGCCGGTACCGTTACGGGAATGATGTCGAGCGGCTTCTTCTTGGCCGCCATGATCCCCTTCAGTGACGGGAGCCGCGGCGCATTGAGGCCCTTGTCGCACGTGAACACCGCGGGCAGTGCACAACCCGCCTCCTCCACGCCGCCCTCGACCTCGCGCGCGACCGTGGCCTTGCCATCGGCCACGCTCAGCACCGTGATCGCCGTGGCGCACGGCAGTCCGAGCAGCTCGGCCACCATCGCACCGGTCTGCTGGCCGTAGTCATCGACCGCCAGCTTGCCGAAGAGGACCAGGTCGAATGCGCCGTCCTTGATGTGGTCGGCCAGCACGCGCGCGTTGGCCAGTCCATCGGCCGACGGCGTGCCCTGCAGGTGTACCGCGCGATCCATTCCCATCGCGAGCGCAGTCCGCAGCGTCTCCTGCACGCTGTCGCCACCGAAGGCGATCACGGTCGTCTCGCCGGCGCCCGCAGCATCCTTCAGCGCGATGGCCGCCTCGAGGGCGTACTCGTCGTATGGATTCGGGACAAACTTCGGCCCGGTCTC
>JAZJZU010000096.1:15470-28518 GCA_040389605.1 Gemmatimonadota bacterium | reverse complement strand
TGCGGCCGAGCGGCTTTGGCGCCCCCGGAGCGAGGCTCCGCGTGGGAGGCCCGTGTGCACGGGCAACGCCCTGTGCAGTGGGCTCGGAACGTCCGACGAGTCGCGGATCCGCGCCGCGCAAGGCACGGCGCGAGCTGGTACCCAAAGGCAACGCCTGGTCGCGACCGGCTCCCCCGCACGAGCCCTCTCGCGTGGGAGCCCGGCACGAGTAGCTTCTGACAGACACCCCAATCACGCCGAGCCATTGATGCGACGCCTGTTCTCCCTGCTGGCCACCGCGCTCCTCTTTGCCTGTACGGGAAAGGGCGCCACGCCCGACACCGGCGCGCTGCGTGTGGCACTGGTGACGCCCGGCAGCGTGGCCGACGCGGCGTGGAATTCGGGAGCGTTCGAGGGACTCACCCAGGTGCACGACTCGCTCCATCTCGCCATCTCGCACATCGAGGCGCGGACGCCAGCCGAACAGGAAGAGGCGCTGCGGAGCTACGCCTCGCAGGGTTATGGCGTGGTGTTCGGGCACGGCTTTGAGTTCCAGGATGCGGCCGAGCGGGTCGCCAAGGAATTCCCGAGCACCATCTTCGTGATCACCAGCGGACAGCGCGTGGCGGGGAATGTGGTGCCGCTCGTCTTCCGGATTCACGAGGCCAGCTATCTCTGCGGGCTGGTCGCCGGAGCGCTCACGAAGAGCGGCAAGATCGGATTCATCGGCGGTCTCGAGTTGCCGCCCATCAAGCTCGGTTACGATGGCTGGGTGCAGGGCGCCCGGGCGTCGCGACCTGATGTACAGTCGCGACTGGTGTACCTCAATACCTTCGATGATGCCGCCGCTGGCAAGGAAGCCGCGCTCGCGATGATCCGCGCTGGCATCGACCAGATCCATCACAACGCCGACGCCGCCGCACTCGGCGCGTTTTCCGCCGCAAAGGAATCACCCGGAGTCTACATCTATGGCGCCAACGCCGATCAGGTGGCGCTCGCACCGGATCGCGTCGAGGGTTCGGCGGTCATTGACCTCCCGCGCGCCTTCCTGCTCGTGGTCCGCGAAGTCCAGGGCGGGCACTTCGCACCCAAGGTCGAAAGCTTCGGGCTCGGCAGCGACGTGATCCGGTTTGTCGACAATCCGGCATTGAGTGCTGGCTGGCCCTCGGGGCTGCGCGAGCGGGTAGCCGCCGCGCGTGACTCGATTATTGCGGGTACGCTGACCGTTGCCGGGGAGGTGGCTCGATGAGGAATGTCTCACTCGACGATATCCTGGAATACCTCGATGAGTATCTCGACATCGCGAACGTCCCCGATGCACCGGTGGCGCTCAACGGACTCCAGGTGGCGAACAGCGGAGCCGTCACCGGATTTGTGACCGCGGTGGATGCCTCGCAGCAGACCATCGATCGAATCGTAAGCGAATGCGAGCCCGGCACCCTGCTGCTGGTGCATCACGGGCTGTTCTGGGATGGCAATGTGCCCGTGACCGGCCGTCGCTATCGGCGGCTCAAGGCCCTGCTCGATCACGACATCGCCGTCTACTCGGCACATATTCCGCTCGATGCTCACCCCGAGGTCGGGAACAACGCCGTGCTCGCCCGGATGCTCGGCATCCTCGATCCGGTGCCGTTCGATGTCTACCGCGGGATGCCCTTCGGGGCGTCTGGGCACCTGATCATGTCGCGCGACGCCCTGGCGACCCGCCTTACCGAGCTGCTCGGATCAGCCGTGCACCTGATTCCCGGCGGGCCGGAGACCACCACGCGAGTCGGCATCATCACCGGGGGCGCCGGAGGCCAGATTGCCGCCGCGGCGGAGGCCGGGCTCGACACCTTCATCACCGGCGAAGGGGCGCATCACACCACCTTCGATGCGCTCGAGCTGGGTGTGAACGTGCTCTACGCCGGCCACTACGCCACCGAGACCGTGGGGGTGAAGGCGCTCGGCGAACACCTGGCGGAGCGCTTCGGACTGCACGCGGTCTTCCACGACCATCCGACCGGGATGTGACGCTCCTCGCACTTCGAGAGATAAGCAAGCGATTCGGCGCGACCCAGGCGCTCGATCGCGTGAACTTCGACGTGGCGGTGGGCGAGGTGCACGCCCTCCTGGGAGAAAACGGCGCCGGCAAGAGCACCCTGATGCACATCGCCTACGGCCTGTTGCGCGCCGATCAGGGGACTGTGCAGGCGGGCGCCACGGCGACCAGTGGGTTCGCCTCTCCCCGGGCGGCGCGCGCCGCCGGCCTCGGGATGGTGCATCAGCATTTCACGTCCATTCCAGCGCTTTCCGTGGGCGAGAACATCGCGCTCGCCGCTGGCTGGCGCGAGACCGGCGCACGCGCGGAACGCCGCGCGGCCGAAGCGATTGCGCGCCTCGCGCTGCCCCTCGACCCCGCGGTCCTGGTCACGTCGCTCTCGGTTCAGTTGCGCCAGCGGCTCGAGATCGTGATGGCGCTCGCGGCCAACGCGCGCATCCTGCTGCTCGATGAGCCGAGTGCCGTGCTCGCGCCGCCCGAGGTGCGGGAGTTGTTGCGCACGGTGCGCGGCTTCGCGAATGCCGGCGGGGCCGTGGTACTGATCACGCACAAGCTCGACGAAGTCTTTGCGGCTGCCGACCGGGTCACCGTGCTGCGTCGCGGCGTCGTGACGCGCACTGGCCCGATGGCGAACGAGACAGCGGATTCCCTCGCGCGTGCGATGCTCGGGAACGAGTTGCCGCGCGCACCGCGACAACGATCTACGCCGGGAGATGTGGTCGTGCAGGCGCGCGAGTTGCGACTCGGCGACGCGCCTCCCGCGACGTTCGCGGTGCGGAGCGGCGAGATCGTCGGGATCGCGGCCGTCGACGGCAATGGACAACGCGCCCTGCTGCGTGCAGTGGCCGGTGTGAACAGCGACGGGATTGCCGGCGGTGCGCTCGATGTGAACAGTCCGGTGGCGTTCATTCCCGAAGATCGTACCCTCGAAGGATTGATCGCCGACTTCTCGCTCACGGAAAACGTCCTGCTCGGGCTTCAGGATGATGCGACCCGCTGGCTCGACTGGGCAGCACGCAGGGAGCGCACCACCGCGCTGATGGCCGAATTCGACGTGCGCGCGCCCAGCGCCGACGTGGCGGCCGCGACCCTCTCGGGTGGCAATCAGCAGAAGCTCATTCTTGCGCGTGCCCTCGCGCGCGCCCCGCGCGTGCTGGTGGCCGAAGATCCCACTCGCGGTCTCGATATCCGGGCCACTCAGGCCATCCACGAACGCCTGCGCGCCGCCGCGGCACAGGGTGTCGCCGTGCTGATGCATTCATCGGATCTCGACGAAGTGCTCGAACTCGCCGACCGGGTTTTCGTGATGACCAATGGATCGGTGCGTGAGATGCCGCAACACGCCTCGCGTGATGCGGTGGGCGATGCGATGGTCGGGCGAACCGGCACGTGACAGCCAGCGGAGCGGAACGGGGCCGAGGATGGCGCGGACTGCTGCCGATTATTGGCGCGTTCGGGCTCGGCGTGCTGCTGCTTGCCCTCTTTCTTGCGCTGGCCGGCTTCGATGTCACCGCAGCACTCGTGGCGCTCTGGCGCGGTGCCTTCGGGTCGTGGTCGGCCATTGCATCGGCCACGCTGGTGCGCGCCGTTCCGCTGATCCTCCTGGGGCTGGGCTTCACCCTCGGCGTCCGGGCTGGTGCGCTCAACATCGGAATGGAAGGGCAGTTTGCGCTCGGCGCGATCACCGCGACTGCGGTGGGTGTCCACGCCAACGGAATGTCGCCATTGATCGCGATTCCGATGGTGCTGGCCGCCGGTGCCATTGCAGGAGCCGCGTGGGTGCTGCTGCCGGTGGTGATGCGACTGCGACTCGGTGTCACTGAAGTGATCACCACGCTGCTCCTCAACTTCCTCGCCGACGCCGCGGTGAGTTACGCCGTCCTCGGTCCGCTGCAGGAGCCGTTGCACATCTATCCGCAGAGTGCCGGCATTGCTGCGGCCGCGCGATTGCCGCGGCTGTTGCCGGGCGAGCGACTGCATCTCGGCCTCCCCATTGTACTCGGCGTGGCACTCCTGCTTGCGCTGCTGCTCAGCCGCACGCGCTGGGGATTCCGGCTGCGCGCCGTGGGGGCCAATCCGGTCGCGGCACGCATCAGTGGGGGAATTGCCGCGAGCGGTGTCTTTGCATCGGCCCTGCTCTGGTCGGGTGCACTGGCCGGACTCGGCGGCGCCATTGAAGTGAGCGGCGTGTCGTTCGCACTCTACCCCAACCTCTCGCCGGGGTACGGATTCACGGCCATTGCCGTGGCGCTCCTCGGCCGGTTGCAGCCGCTCGGTGTGGTGATTGCCGGCCTGCTCTTCGGTGCGCTCGAAGCGGGTGCCGGCGCGATGCAGCGTGACGCGGGGATTCCCGCTGTCGCGGTGCAGGTGGTCGAGGCCGTCGCGATCCTGACGCTGGTGGTGCTCGCGCGTCGCGAACGGAGCAGTTCGTGATCGCCGAACTGCTGACCGCTGCGGTTCGAGTCGGCACGCCGCTCGCGCTCGCCGCCATCGGCGAAACCATCGTCGAACGCGGCGGCGTGATCAACCTCGGGATCGAGGGCGCAATGCTCGCCGGTGCACTCGGCGCTGCCATCGGCGCGACCGCCGCCGGAACGGGGGGCGGCATAGCGGTGGCACTGCTCGCGGGCGTGGCCGCCTCCGCGCTCTTCGCGGCCGTGGCCGTCTGGGCTCGCGCCGACGAAATCATTACCGGCACCGCAGTGACGCTGGGAATGATCGGGCTCACGGGCATCATTGCCCGGCGCGCATTCGGGACGGTTGGGGTCGGACTCACGCTGCCGACCCTTGCACCAGTGGCGATTCCCGGGCTCTCCCGGCTGCCACTCGTGGGCGACGCCCTCTTCAATCAGTCGCCGCTCACCTATCTGGTCTACCTGCTGGTGCCAGCGGCATCCTGGCTGCTCTTCGGCTCGCGCTTCGGGCTCGAGCTCCGGGCGAGTGGTGAATCGCCGAGCTCGGCCGCGGCGGCGGGAGTGCCGGTGCGGCGGGTCCGGACTATCGCGATCCTTGTTGGCGGTGCACTGGCTGGCCTCGCGGGGGCCTCCCTCGTGCTCGCGCAGGTGGGCACTTTCACCGAGCGGATGACCGGGGGACGGGGGTTCATCGCCATCGCGATCGTGATCCTGGGGGGCCGCCGCCCCGGGGGAGTAGCGGCCGCCTCCCTCCTCTTTGGAGCGGCCACGGCAGTACAGTATGTGGTGCAGGCGAGCGGGAGTGCCCTGCCGTACCAGCTCTGGCTGGCACTTCCCTACCTCCTGGCGCTGGCCGTTCTCGCCATTTCGGGCCGATCACGCCGAATCTGACGGCAACCGTGGGGTTTGAGCCCCCCGAATTCGTCTCTTGGCCGGGCGGGACAGGGCAGAAGTTCTTCACTGGCAGGACTGGGGGTCGGATGAAGGTTCAAGTCGTGGCTGCGTGTCTCTTGTTGCTTTCTGGCTGCCAGGCCGGCTCACGCGCCATTGCCCCGGTGACCCTCGAGCCGATGATGAGCATTGGTGACACCGGCGGACCGGGGACGATGGCGACCTGGCCGCGAGTCAGCGCGCGCCACCCTGGAGGGTTCCGGGTGCTGGTGCCCCAGCCCGGCGGCGTTGCGGCGGTGCCGCTCGCCTTCGCTGATGATGGTCACCTGCTTGGCGCCCTCACCATTCCCGCCGACAGCACCGGTGGCTTCAGTGAGCCGCTCTTCGCCCGATTCGGACCGGGCGACTCGATCTGGGTGTTCGACAACGCGCAGCGCGCGATGGTGTTCAGCCCCGACCGGCAGTGGAGCCATACCGTGCAGCTGCCGATCGGCCCCTGGGACGCCAAGTTCGGCGCGCACGGCCGCCTGCTGGTCGCGACCTCGTCGAGTGAGCGCCCGTTCCCGTTGCTGATGCTCGATTCTAGCGGCAAGGTCGTGCAAGAGTTTGCCGGTGACACCGCATCCCAGGCGATTCACAGCCCGCGACGCATCATCCAGGCGCCCGATGGCAGCTGGTGGACGATGCCGATGCAGTTCCGCTATCGACTCGAGCATTGGGATTCCACCGGCGCGGCGCTCGGCGTCATTGAACGCCAGCCCGACTGGTATCCTCCCTACCTCGAGTCGTTGAGCCCGACCCGCGAGCACGCCCCGTCGCCGATGCTGATGGACGCCTGGTTCGATGCCAACGGCCGTCTCTGGGTCCTTGGCAAGGCGGCAGATGCGAACTGGGCGGCAGGCCTGTCGACGGATGACAGCAGCAGCGCTCCTTCGATCAGCGACGCCGACAAGGTCTATGACACCGTCGTCGAAGTGCTCGATCCGGTCACCGGCGCGCTGCTGGCCCAGACACGATTCGATGTCTCGTATCCGTTTGCCGTGGAACCGGGCGTGGTGATGCGCGTGCTGGCCACCCCCAATGGCTGGAATCGGGTCGAGTTGATGCGGGTGGTCTTTGATTCCACCAGGAAGCAGGAGGCAGCGCGGTGATGAGCGGCTTTTTTCTGGGGCTTCGCACCGCGAAGTACAGTGTCGTGGATCTTGCGAAGGCGAAGGCGTGGTATACCGAAGTCATTGGTCACGGACCCTATTTCGACGAACCCTTCTACGTCGGATTCAACGTTGGCGGGTTCGAGCTCGGACTGGTTCCCGACGGGGGCGAGCCGCTGCGTGCGGCGGCCGGCGTGGCCTACTGGGGCGTGACTGACGCGGAGGCCGCGTATGCCCGACTGGTGACCCTGGGCGCGACGCCGCACGAGCCGGTGCAGGATGTCGGCGGCGGGATCAAGGCGGGCGAGGTGCACGACCCGTTCGGCAACATCTTCGGGGTGATCGAGAACCCCCACTTCACGCTCGAGGGATGAGCGAGCCCACGGCCCTTGAGCTGGCGCGCTTTCGTGCGCTGGCCAAGGTCTGGGACGAGGCGGTTCGGCTTCCGGTCGTTGGTCGCGTTGGACTCGATGCCGTCGTCGGGCTGGTGCCGGGGCTCGGCGACATCGCTGGCGGTCTGGTCGCGGGATACGGATTGCTGCTTGCCGCCCGGCTGCGCGCCCCGGCATCGGTCCTGTTGCGGATGCTCCTCAACATCACCATCGACACCGTGGGTGGCGTGGTGCCTCTCGTGGGCGATCTCTTCGACACGCAGTGGCGAACGAACACCCGCAATCTCGCAATCCTCGAACAGTGGCTCGACGATCCGGAGCGGGTCCGCAGGCAGGGAGTGCTGCTGCTGATCGGGGTGGCCGCCGCGTTCTCGGTGCTGCTCACCCTCACGGTCTGGGTTGCGGTTCAGGTGGTCAGCTGGATCTTCTCGATCTGAGCGCTTGCGCCGCGCCTTGCGCGGCGCAGATCTTCAGGGTTCGGAAGGCTCTTCCCGCGTTTCGCTCCTGAAACCGTATTCCCGTACTGGCGAATCGGGGGTAACGTTCAGAATGGCGACTAGCTCCGAGACGCTTTCGTGGGGCGGCATCGGCACCCGATGGGTGCTGGCCCTCCTCCTTGTCCTCGCTACCTGGAACCCCACCGGCACTTCATTCGTGCACTGGGCACTGACGCCGATGTTCGGCAGCGGTGACGGGCAGGCCGGGGGCGCCGCACCACTCAAGTTCCTGGCCGGCGTCATTCTCCTCGCGGGCTGGGTGTTCTACCTGCAGGCGACCCGGCGATCGCTCGGCGCTGGAGGGACCGTACTGGTCCTCGCGCTCTGTGCCGGAGTGGTCTGGCTGCTCGCGAGCTGGAAGGTGCTGGCGGTGCAGGGCCCTGCGATCGAGTGGATCGTGCTGGTGGTCCTCTCGATCCTGCTGGCGATGGGGATGAGCTGGTCACACATCTCCCGGCGAATGAGCGGCCAGATCGACACGGATGAGGTGCAGTAGCACGCGTTTCCGTCGCAGGTAACACCGGTGCCGTGTTTGAGCGGCACTTTCATTCAACCCAGAGGCTCATATGGGACTCCTGTGGACGATCCTGATCGGCTTCATCATCGGCGTCATCGCCAAGTTCCTGATGCCTGGGAAGGATCCCGGCGGATTTATCATCACGACGCTGCTCGGCATCGCCGGATCGTGGGTCGGTGGCTGGATTTCCGCGATGCTCGGCGGAACCGGCACGGTGGGATGGATCGGGTCGGTCCTGGGCGCGATGCTGCTCCTGTGGATTTACCGGATGATGAACAAGAATTGAATACGGCAAGACATCGCGTTGCGGGAAGCGCGCGGTTGCTCTCGTTCCTCGTGGTGCTGTCACTCGTGGCAGCACCGCTTGCCGCGCAGGACCCGAACGCCGATGGCGCCATTGCAGCACTCTTCACTCGCTGGGTGAGTGAACACAGGATGACCGGTGTGGTCATCGGGCGAGTGAAGGGGGGCACCAGCTCGATCATTTCGGTCGGCACGCGCGACGACAACCCCGCACACCCGATGACCGACTCGACGCTGTTCGAGATCGGCTCCATCACCAAGGCATTCACGGGCACGCTGTTCGCCGATATGGTGCTCAAGGGCGAGGTCGCGCTCGACGATCCGGTCGCGAAATACCTGACAGGCTGGAGCATCCCGTCGTACAAGGGAAAGCCCATTACGCTGCTCGACCTGGCCACGCACTCGTCGGGGTTGCCCTCCGTTCCCGACGATTTCAAGCCGACCAACCCGTCCGATCCCTACGCCGACTATCCCGAGACCCGGCTGGCCGCAATTTTGGCGCGCAACCAGCTCACGCACGCGCCGGGTGAGCGATACGAATATTCCAATACGGGAATGGCACTGCTCGGCCGGGCACTGGCTGAGCGGGCCGGCAAGCCATACGAGGTCCTCCTGCGTGAGCGCATTCTCGCGCCACTCGGGATGGCCGATACCCGGATCGATCTCACCGCGGCCGACGAGCTTCGCGCCGCGTCGGGACATACCGAACTCCTTACCCCGACAGCGGCCTGGCACCTTCCCGCATTTCTCGCTGCGGGCGCACTGCACTCCACGGTGCCCGACCTGCTGCGCTTTGCCGCTGCGGTGCGCGATACCAGCCACGGCCCGCTCGCCCGGGCAATGGCGTTCGCGATCCGACCGCGGCGCCCCTACAACGCCACCGACTCGATCGGGCTCGCCTGGCATCATCTCCACGTCGATGGTCGTGACATCGTCTGGCACAATGGCGGTACCGGGGGCTTCCGGACCTTTCTGGGAGTCGAGATAACGAGCGGTCGCGCGGTGGTGGTGCTCAACAACGCTGCGATTTCGATGGACGGCATCGCCGTCGCCCTGCTCCGCGGCCAGCCGCCGGCGTCGCCGCCAGTGGCCGAGGTGGTCCAGGAAATTTCCCTGCCGGCCACGGCTCTCGCGAAGTTCGTGGGGCGCTACGAATTTGCGCCCACGTTTGCGATGGAGGTCAGTCAGGACAGCACCGGGCTCTCGATTCAGGCCACAGGCCAGCCGCGGTTCCGCATCTTTCCGTCGGCCCCGACAGTATTCTTCCTGAAGGCCGTGAAGGCCCAGCTGGAATTTGATGTCGACGCCGCGGGCAAGGTGACCGGCGTGACACTGCGCCAGAACGGGAATGCCGCCGCCGCGCGCAAGCAGCCATAGTTTCGGGGGAGCAAGCGCCTTGTACGAACATCGCAGCGAACCGATGGCGCCACTCCGGAAGTTCTGGTCGCGCCTCGGCCGCCACTTCGGCTTCAGTCTGCTGGTGCTGGGCGCCGCGCTGGTGATCGGCGTCGTTGGCTATCACGCCTCCGGCTTCACCTGGATCAACAGCTTCCTGAATGCGTCGATGCTGCTCGGTGGAATGGGACCGATCGGTGAGATCCCGACCACCGGCGGAAAGCTCTTCGCCTCGTTCTACGCGCTCTTTGCGGGACTGGTGTTCATCGGCGTCTCGGGCATCCTGCTGGCTCCCATCCTGCACCGGTTGATGCACAGACTGCATCTTGATGATGAAGGGCCTCGAAGCACCCGGAAGCAATCGTGAAGCCAGATCCTTGGGCGGTGGTGGATTTCCACACCCAGGCAGCGGCTCGCGGAACCGCCGAAGAGCGAATGACCACCGAGCAACGGCTCTTCCTGTATGCCGCAGCGGCCCCCGAAGTAATCGGTGCGAAACGGATCGCGTCGAGCGGTGCGCACGAGTGGTGGTCGGCCCCGGTCCCGGGGTCGCCCTTCACCCTCACTTGGAACAATGCCGGCGAGTTCTTCCTGGCATCGGTATCCAGTGCCCGGGTGCGGAGCTGGGTCGTTGGGGGCTTTGTGGCCGCGTGCGTCTTCACCACGCTGGCGCCCGAAGTCGAGTTCGTGGGGATTATCCCGGCGGTCCTGCTGGGCATTGCCACCACGCACGTGGTTCAGCGCTATTGGCCTTCCTGGGCCCGGTACGGAAACGTGCACGATGCAGCTGGCGCGCACCGTGCGATGGAAGCACTCGTTGCTCGGTATGAGCGCGACGTGCCAACGCTTCCCGCGAGAGAGCCGGAATGAACACCCTCGTCTGCCTCTGGGCCGCACTCTCGCTCGCCTCGCCCAGCGATACCACCAGGCACCCGGTGGTGGTGATCGTGCGTCACGCCGAAAAGGCCAGCGAAACCGAGCGCGATCCGACGCTGAGTGCGGCCGGTCGAGCCCGTGCTGCGGCGCTCGACTCGGCGCTGGCTAGTGCCCACGTCGTGGCCATCCTGATCACCCAGTTCCGGCGCACGGCCGAGACCGCGGCGCCCGTGGCAGCGCGACATCATCTCACGCCCATCGTGATCCCGACCGACGGCGGCGTCGCGAAGCACGCCGCGGCGGTGGCCGCGGCCGCGCGCGGCTACGATGGCGTGGTGCTGGTCGTGGGGCACAGCAATACCGTGATGCCGATCGCGGCCGCACTGGGCGCCGGGCCGCACGCCGATCTCTGTGATCGCAGCTACGCCCTGATGTTCACGGTGACACCGGCAGATGCGGCAGGCGGGATGCTGCGCAGTCGCTTTGGTGTGCCTGACCCGCCCGGGGCCGACTCCTGCCCGACGATGACCCCGCCGTGAAGACCGTGGCGGGCCCGGCGGGTCCGATTGCGGTAGAAGAACACGGCAGCGGTGCGCTCCCGCTGGTGCTGCTGCACGGGATGGCTGGCGACGCCGCCTTCTGGGCTCCTGTGGTTCGGGCACTCGGTGGCCGGCACCGGGTCATCATCCCCGAATTGCGCGGCCACGGCCGGTCGGCACCGGCCGGCAACGGCGACTATTCCATTGCGGCGTGCGCGATGGACCTGGAGTCGGTCCTCAAGGCGCTCGATTTGCCCCGGGTGGTGCTGGTCGGGCACTCATTTGGCGCCAGCGTCGCGATTGAATTTGCCAGCCAGTTTCCCGACCGGGTCGCCGCGCTGGTCGTGGTCGAGGGGGCCGGCGATTTCTCGTTCGTGCCCGCGGCCGCGCTGCGGGGCTTTCTGGCAGGCCTCGACGACGACGCATCGTACGCCGAGACCGTTGAGGGCGCCTTCGATGTGGCGCTCGGCGGGGCTCGAGCCGAGACGGAGCGCCGGGTGCGAGCCGCCATTCTCGCCGCACCGTGGCCGATGGTGAGATCGATGTACCGCTCACTACTGGGCTATCACCCCACTGATGCGCTCGATACCTATACCGGGCCGGTGATGCTGGTGACGGCGCCGGTCAACGCGGCCTCGTTTGCCCTGCACGAATTGCGTCCCAAGCTGCCACGACAGAACGTGGATGGCGTCTCGCACTGGGTGATGATGGATGAGCCGGGTGCGTTCGGGCGGCTGCTGGAGGAGTTTCTCGCGGGGATCGGCTAGCGCGAGAGCCGATTTCCGGTGATTGTTCTGTATCCCCATCCCGGGTCGACCTCCAGATGACCACTCGTCGAGAAGCCATCCGCCTGCTGGGCGGCGCGTGCGCAGTGCCGGCACTCGCTGCCCTCACTCCCGAAGACCTCTTCGCCCTCGGTGAGCGTACCCACGCCTCACTCGGCGTGGCCAGAGGCAGCGGATTCTTCGATATGCACCAGCTGCAGACCGTGGCAGCCGCAGCGGATCGCATCATTCCCACGACCGACACGCCGGGAGCCCGCGCGGCCGAGTGTCACCGCTTCGCCGAGAAGATCGTGCAGGATCACTATGAACCGCCCCGGCAGAAACGCTTTGTTGCGGGACTCGTGGATCTCGACGCGCGCGCCTCGCGATTGCAGCAGCGGCAGGACACCGTGCTCCACGCCGTCGAGGCCGACGCGCTTGCCGCAGCTGCCAAGGACGGCTCGTTCTGGCGCGACCTCAAGTACCTGACCATCTACGGCTACTACACCTCGCAGATCGGGATTGAACAGGAACTGAAGACCAACTTCTATCCCGGTCGGTATGATGGCTGCGTGCCGCTTGTAAAGGGAGCGAACTGATGCGCCGCGCTCCCTGGGACGCGATCGTGATCGGTTCCGGCATCAGCGGAGGATGGGCCGCGAAGGAACTGAGCGAGAAGGGCCTCAACGTGCTCGTGCTCGAAGCGGGCCGCACGATTGACCCCGCGCGGGACTTCCTGATGAACGCCCCTGCCTTTGAGTTTGACTACCGCTACCTCGGCGACATTCGCAAACTCACGGCGCGACAGAGTGTGCAACGGAAGTGTTACGCCTGCGATGAGGGAGCAAGCCAGTTCTTTGTGGATGACGCCGACAATCCCTACTCCACGGCCGACGGCAAGCCCTTCGACTGGATCCGCGGGCGACAGATGGGTGGCAAGTCGATTATGTGGGGTCGGCAATGCTATCGCTGGAGCGATCTCGACTTCAGCGCGAACGCGAAGGACGGTCACGGCACCGACTGGCCGGTGCGCTACAAGGACATCGCGCCCTGGTACGACTACGTCGAAGGGTATGCGGGCATTTCAGGCGAGAAGCTGGGCCTGCCACAGCTTCCCGACGGGCCGTTCCTGCCGCCGATGGAGATGAGCTGCTCCGAGCGCTATGTGCGCGACGGCATCAACGCCAAATACGGCGGGAGCCGCGTGCTCACCATTGGCCGCACCGCGAACCTCACCGAAGCGCACAATGGTCGCGCGGCCTGTCACTACTGCGATGCCTGTCACCGCG
>JAZJZU010000096.1:0-15460 GCA_040389605.1 Gemmatimonadota bacterium | reverse complement strand
CCATTTATACAGCTGCGCAAATCCATTGGCGCGCAAAAAGCAATGCTCTCGCATACCGGTTCGCTCGCTGGTGCGGACAAGATTTACGAAGCTGCCTTCAAACAGCTCGGTATCCTGCGAGCGGAATCATTTACTGAGGCCTTTGGATGGTCGCGCGGCCTGTCACTACTGCGATGCCTGTCACCGCGGCTGCACCACGGCCGCATACTTCAACTCGGTGCAGACCACGCTCAAGGACGCGCTCGCCACCGGGCGCTGCACCATCCGCCCCTACAGCGTGGTGCATTCGCTGATCTGGGACGAAGCGACGGGGAAGGTGACCGGCGTACGCGCCATCGACGGTCAGACAATGGAACCGCTCGAGTTCAATTCGCGGATCGTGTTCGTGAACTGCTCGGCGCTCGAATCCACGCGCATCCTGCTCAACTCCAAGACTCGGTCGCATCCCGAGGGATTGGGCGGCAACAGCGGGGTGCTCGGTCGTTATGTGATGGATCACACGATGCAGGCCGGCGCGGGTGGCTCGGTGCCCGGCTTCGAAGACAAGACCACCTACGGATCGCGCCCCAATGGCGTCTATCTCGCGCGCTTCCGCAACGTGAACGACCAGCATCCCGACTTCCTCCGTGGCTACGCCTATCAGGGCGGCGGCTGGCGGTCGGCATCGGGCTGGGGCCGCGGGACGGACAAGCCCGGCTTCGGCGCCGACTTCAAGACTGCCCTGAAGACCCCCGAGTACGGCGGCTGGCGGATGTCGCTGGGCGGATTCGGGGAGTGCCTGCCGAACGTCGACAACCGGGTGACCATCAGCCCCGACAAGGTCGATCGCTGGGGCATTCCCGTGCTGCATATCGACGTGCAATGGCGCGAGAACGAACTGACAATGCAGCAGGATGCGATGACCCAGGCCGCGGAGATGCTGGAGGCGGCGGGCGTGAAGGACGTGACGACCTACAACAATCACACCGCTCCCGGACTGACGATTCACGAGATGGGGGGTGCCCGGATGGGGAAGGATCCCAAGTCGTCGGTGCTCAACAAGTGGAACCAGATGTGGGACGCGAAGAATGTCTTTGTGACCGACGGGGCCGCGATGGCGTCTTCAGCGTGTCAGAACCCGTCCATCACCTATATGGCGTTCACCGCGCGCGCGGCCGACTATGCCGTGCGCGCCCTGAATCGCAAGGAGCTTTAAGTGGATCGTCGGACCTTTGTGGGAGCGCTCGGCGCCGCTGGCGCGGCATCCCTCCTTCCTGCGGGCGGCCCATTGATGGCCCAGGAAAGACTCGACAAGATCGGCGTGCAGCTCTACACCGTGCGCGACCTGATGAAGGCCAGCGTCGAGAAGACGCTCGCCGACGTGGCCGCGATCGGCTATCAGGAAGTGGAGTTCGCCGGCTACTTCGAGCGGCCGCCCCGCTCCATCAAGCAGCTGCTCGATCGCAATGGCCTGCAGGCGCCATCGGCCCACATCGGGATCGACCTGCTCCGTGGCCCGTGGAATCGCACGCTCGAAGATTCGGCCGAGATGGGCCACAAGTACCTGGTGGTGGCGTGGCTCGATGCCAAGGACCGGAATTCGCTCGATGCCCTGAAGAAGACGGCCAACCTCTTCAACCGCGCGGCCGACGACGCGAAGCGCTACAAGATCAAGCTCGCCTATCACAACCACGACTTCGAATTCACCCAGGTCGAGGGCCGCAGGATGTACGACGTCCTGCTCGAGGAGACCGACCCCAAGCTGGTGCAGATGGAGATGGATCTCTACTGGATCATCAAGGGCGGCGGTGTGCCGGAGCAGTATTTCGCTCGCTGGCCCGAGCGCTTCCCGATGGTGCACGTGAAGGACGGCGGGCCCGCGCCCGAGTATGCGATGACAGAAGTCGGCAAGGGCGTCATCAAGTGGGGCGAGATCTTCGCGCGGCGCAAGCAGGCCGGCATCAAGCATTTCTTCGTGGAGCACGACAACCCGAAGAATCCGCTGCAGAGCATCGCGACGTCCTACAGGTATCTCCGCGACTTGCGCTTCTAGCCGACGGGGAGCTCTTGCTGGCGCCGTGCCGTGCGCGGCGCGGATTTCCGATTCGCTGGGCGCTCCGAGCCGCAGGGGCGTTACCCGTGGGCTGCCTCTATGCGCCGGGGCTGCGGTCCTGCATATCCGACTCGGGAGGCCCCAGGCGCGCGTCACGCCGCTCCGCTCTCGTCGGGGGCCTGGGGCTACAGCCGCTCTGAGGCACCCACGGCTCAACGCCCTGTTTGGCTCCAAGGCCCCCGCGCCGGGCTTCGTGAAGGGGGCGCCAGCGGAAGCCGGCCCCCACCGAATGCAGCGATCGTAGAATTAGCCGCCCGATCATAGGGCGGCTGCGGCCGAGCGTCTTTGGCGAGCCCCGGAACGAAGTCCGGTGTGGGGGCCGGACCGCCGTCGACCGGGTTTCTCTGTGGTCACTCAGGGTGTCATCTTCAAGCGGCCCCTCGCTTCCCGGAGTTCTCCATGCCTTCCCGCCGCACCTTTCTCGCCTCTTCGGCTGTTTCTCTCGGTGCGCTGGCGTCGGGCACCGTTGGCGCCGCGCAGGGCATGGCGCCAGCGGGTGTGAGCGCAGCGATCCCCGGCCGCATTAAACAGTCCGTCTGCCGCTGGTGCTTCTCCGGCATCCCCTATGACGACTTCTGCGAGATGGCCAAGCGCGTGGGGCTCGGCGCCATCGACCTGGTCGACCAGAAGGACTGGGCGCTGGTGCAGGGGCACGGCCTCGCAATCAGCACCTCCAACTCCACGCAGCGACGCGACTTCATTTCGCGCGGGCTCAACAACCGCGCCAATCACGAGCTCATTCTGGGAGAGCTCGCGAGCGTGATTCCCGCCGCCGCCAAGGCCGGCATCCCCAACGTGATTGCGATGTTCGGGAACAAGGGCACCATCACCACCGAGGACGGCATCGCAGCGTGCGCGGAAGGGCTCGCGAAGATCGCGCCACTGGCCGAGAAGGAGGGGGTGACGGTGATCCTCGAGATGCTCAACAGCCGGGTCGATCACAAGGACTTCCAGGGCGATACATCCGCCTTCGGGATTGCGGTGGCGGAGAAGGTGAACTCACCGCGGGTGCGGCTGCTCTACGACATCTACCATATGCAGATCAGCGAGGGCGACATCATCCGCTCCATTCGCACCAACGGCAAGTGGTTCGCGCACTATCACACGGCGGGCAATCCCGGGCGCAACGAACTCGCCGCCAACCAGGAGCTGCAATACCCCGCGATCGCAGCGGCGATCGCCGACAGCGGCTTCAACGGGTGGCTGGCCCACGAATTCATCGCGAAAGGTGACGCAGAGGCGGGGCTGAAGCAGGCGTACGGGGCCTGTTCGGTCTAACGAGATCTCCCCGCTGAGACCGCCGGCGCCGCGCCTTGCGCGGCGCAGATCTCCGCTGCGACGGAGCTGTTGGACATCCGGCCCGGGAAGGATCAGCGCCGCGCGTGGCGCGGCGCTAGCGGGTGTCGGTCTGGGCTATTTCTGTTTCGTCAGTACCATCTCAAAAAACTGCATCCACGTCTTCCCTTCATCGCGCGTCATGTAGCCCTTCTCGACCCAGCGTCCCTGGTCGTCGAAGCTCATCTCGTAGCGGATCACTCCAGCGCGCGGATCATTCATCTTCCAGGTGTAGCCGCTGTCGCTGAGCTTGAACTCGGGATCGACCCAGTTGCCGCCCAGTGCCACGAAGGCGCGCATCATCGGAGTGGCGTGATCGTGGTCGAGGGCGATCACGGCGAAGGCGTCGTGGACGGTGCGGAGAGAGCCGTCGGGGAGCTTTTGAGTGCCGAGCCCCTTGATGCTGAATGCGGTGCCTCCGGCGACCGGCTCCACGGTCTCGCGCTGCTGCACGACTTGCTTGTTGCCGGGTCCCATCATCATCCACGCTTCGCCCTCCCAGACACCCACCAGTCGAGTCATCAGCGACAGTTGCGGCGGCGTCCCCATCGGAGCGGGGGCCTGTGCGTGCAACGCGACGGGAGCCGCGATCAGGAGCGAGGTGAGCAGCAGGGAACGCATCGAGCAGACTCCAGCGGTGAGTATGTCCCGAAAGTTGGAGCCGGGCGGGGCAGGCGTCTTGAGAAAATCCGTCAGCGGTGGACCTGGTCGTGTTCGGTGGCGAGCACCCTGGAGCCGAACTCCACTGGCTTGAGCCCGGTGAGGTCGACAAACTCGTGATGCATATGCGGCTGGTCGGCATAGCCAGCCGTGGCGGCAATCTGCCCCCACGAGCCCACGCCGTCGACGGCGGCCCACGCTGCGGCCAACAGCCGGCGGATCCGGGCGAACTGCTTCGGGGTGATCCCGGTCGCCTGCCGAAAACGCCGGAGCAAGGTCCGCTCCGAGGTCTGTAACTCCTTGGCAAGCAACGCGATAGCGAGCTCGCCCCGGGTGGCCATCAGTCGGGTAACGGCGTGGTCGGCCAGCCAGTCAGGGAGAGTGAGCCGAGGAATCTCCGCCGAGAAGAGCCGTTCCATGGCGAGCGCGGCCGAGTCGATGTCGGGACAGCTCTGCAGCGCGGCCGCGAGCCGCTCTGCGAGTGGGCCGAGCATCGGTTCTGCAGGTGAACTGCGATTCACTAACTCCCGAGGGTCCACACCGAGTACGCTGCGCGCCGAACCCGGCCGGATCCGGGTGCCGATGAAGCGGGTGCCCGGAGTCACCGGCACAGCGAGCGGCTCGAGCCAGGGTCCAGTCACTATCACGGCGCCAGCCATCGGCCCGGCGACGGCCACCATAATGGAGGTGCAGCCATCCGGCGGCACGTGGTGCAGCGGCGGCGCCCCATCCCGCACGGTGAATTCCCACCAGGTGATGAACCAGGGCAGCAGTGCGTCCGACGGGCGGCGCTCGGCGTATCTGAAAGGCATCGATGTCATCCATCGTCAAGCTAGCGCCGCGCCTTGCGCGGCGCAGATCTCAGCGGTGGCGAAGGTCCCGCTACCACCAGCCCCGGGGGCGAGCATCAGTCGTCCCAACTATCCGCGCCGCGCAAGGCGCGGCACGAGCACTGGGCTCTCCTGCGTACCGACTTCACCATGCCACCGGAAGGCGGTACTTTTAGGGCGTCCCGCACCACACTCCCTCTAGCACGGCTTCTCCATGTCCCTCCTCTCGATGCGACGCGACGTCTATGACGTCGTCATCGTCGGTTCCGGTGCCGGCGGCGGTATGGCCGCCTACGAGCTCACCAAGGCCGGCGCCAAGGTCCTCCTCCTCGAAGCTGGCGGGATGTGGGACAACACCAAGGACTCCGATATGCTGGTCGCGCCGTGGGAAACCCCACGCCGCGGCGGCTCGACACCGGAAAAGCCGTTTGGCGAACACGACGGCTGCATCGGCGGCTGGAATGTGCCGGGCGAGCCCTTCACCACCGCACCGGGTACCCGCTTCTCCTGGTGGCGCGCCCGGATGGTGGGTGGCCGCACCAATCACTGGGGCCGCATCTCGCTTCGCTTCGGCCCCGACGACTTCCAGCACAAGAGCATCGACGGGCTGGGCGACGACTGGCCCATCAGCTACGATGACGTTGCTCCCTACTACGACGAAGTCGACGACCTGATCGGGATCTTCGGGTCGCACGAAGGGCTGCGGAACCATCCCGACAGCAAGTTCCTCCCGGCCCCGACGCCGCGCTGCTGGGAAATGCCGATCAAGAAGGCCGCCGACAAGCAGGGCGTGATGTGCATCCCGTCGCGGCTCTCGATCATCACCAAGCCGATCCACGGACGCGCCGCTTGCCACTACTGTGGCCAGTGCAACCGCGGCTGTCGCACCAACTCCAACTTCTCCTCCACCAACGTGCTGATCGCCCCGGCGCTGCGCACCGGCAACCTGACGATGCGCACCGACGCGATGGTGCGTGAAGTGAGCATCGGCAAGGATGGCCTCGCCGACGGCGTGGTGTTCATCGACAAGGTGAGTGGCCAGGAGCAGAAGGTGAACGCGAAGGTGGTGGTGCTCGCGGCCTCGGCCTGCGAAACCGCGCGCATTATGCTCAACTCCAAGTCGGCGAAGTTTCCGCAGGGGCTGGGCAACTCGAGCGGGATGGTCGGCAAGTATCTCACCGACACCACCGGCACCGACGTGGGCGGGTTCCTGCCGTCGCTCGTCGATCAGCCGCGCCACAACTGCGACGGCGTCGGCGGCGCGCACCTCTATATGCCGTGGTGGCTCGACAACAAGAAGCTCGACTTCCCGCGCGGCTATCACATCGAGATCTGGGGCGGGATGGGAATGCCCGGCTACGGTGTGGGCGGCGGGATGCAGAACTATCCTGGCGGCGGTGGCTACGGCGCGTCGCTCAAGAACGATGTCCGCCGTTACTGGGGCACCGGCGTGGGCTTCTCCGGTCGCGGCGAGATGATCCCCAACGAGAAGTCGTTCTGCGAGCTCGATCCGCGCGCCGTGGACCAGTGGGGCATTCCCGTGTTGCGCTTCCACTGGGAATGGAGCGATCACGAGCTCAACCAGGTGAAGCATATGCAGGAGACCTTCCGCTCCCTGCTCTCCGAGATGGGCGCGGTAGTGCGCTCCTCGATGCCCACGAAGGAGCAGGGCTACGGGATCGCCACAGGCGGCTCGATCATTCACGAGCTCGGCTGCGTGCGAATGGGCAGTGACCCGAAGAACAGCGTGCTCAACTCCGACTGCCAGACCTGGGACTGCAAGAATGTCTTCGTGGCCGACGGGGGACCGTTCGTGAGCCAGGCCGACAAGAACCCGACCTGGACCATTCTCGCGCTCTCGATGCGGACCAGCCGGCACATCGTGGCACAGCGGAAGGGAGGCAAACTGTGAGCGACTCGACCTTCTCGCGTCGCGAGGTAGTGGCCGGCCTCGCTGCCGCCACGGCGGGTGCATTCCTGCAGCCGAGCGCCGCGCGGGCGAGCGAAGCCACCAAGGTGGCGACCGCCGCGCGTGCCACGGGCAAGGCGTACCAGCCCAAGATCTACACCGCCCACGAATACGCCACGGTGCAGGCGCTGGTCGATGAGATCATCCCCAAGGACGCGAAGAGCGGGTCGGCCACTGACGCCGCCGTGCCGGAATTCATGGACACGATGCTCGACCTCGAGCCCAATATGCGCACCGCGCATCGTGGCGGGCTCGCCTGGCTCGATCACGAGTGCCGGCGTCGCTACACCAGGGACTTCGTGGCCTGCACCCCCGCAGAACGGCACGCCGTGCTCGACGACATCGCCTATCCCGCCAAGGCGAAGCCGGAGCTCAATGCCGGCGTGGCCTGGTTCAACTCGTTCCGCGACTTCACCTGCACCGGTTTCTTCACTTCCGAGATGGGCGTCACCGATATCGGGTATATGGGGAACACGCCGGTGATGGAGTGGACCGGGTGTCCGGCGGAGAATTACACGAGGCTGGGCACGCAGAAGCCGTAGCACACACGGAGTCATCCCGCGCGGAGCCCGCGAACCGGGCGAAGTCGAAGGACCTCGGAACCGGGCAAGGCATCGTCTCGCGGCCAGGCTCCGCCGATTGTCGCCCTGAGCGCAGCGAGGGGGCAAGGCATCGTCTCGCGGCCAAGCTCCGCCCCCTCACTTCGTTCAGGGTGACAACATCACTATCGACCATCGACCATCGATCGACGAAACCACTAGCTCAGAGTCACCATGAAAATCCCATCCCGCCTCGGCGTCGGCTTCATCGGGTCCGGCTTCAACACCCGCTTCCACATCCAGTCGTGGACCGGGGTGCGCGATGCCGACGTGCGCGGCGTCTACAGCCCGAACTACAAGAACGCGGCATCGGCGGCAGCACTGGCCAACCAGCTGAACGTCGGCCCGGCCAAGGGATACAAGTCGATCACCGAAATGGTGGCCGACCCCGACATTCACGCCATCTGGCTCTGCGGCCCGAATCACGCCCGCATCGAGAACGTGCGCGAGATCTGCGACGCGCTCGCGAGCGGCAAGGGTGAGCTGCTCGGCATCGCCTGCGAGAAGCCGCTGGCACGTGGTGTGGCCGAAGCGAAGGAAGTGCTCAAGCTGATCACCAAGGCGGGGATCAAGCACGGCTATCTCGAGAATCAGCTCTTCGCACCCGGCATCGTGCGCGGTCGCGACCTGATCTGGGCGCGTGGCGCGAAGGCCACCGGCCGGCCATATCTCGCCCGCGCGGCCGAGGAGCATTCGGGGCCCCACAACGCCTGGTTCTGGCAGGGCGACAAGCAGGGCGGCGGCGTGCTCAGCGATATGATGTGCCACTCGGTGGAGGTGGTGCGCTACCTGCTCACCGAACCGGGAAAGCCGCGCTCGTCGCTCAAGCCCGTGAGCATCAATGGCCGGATCGCCTCGCTCAAATGGAGCCGTCCCGCATACGCGAAGCAGCTCAAGGCGCGCTATGGCAAGGATGTGGACTATCTCAAGCGACCGAGCGAAGACTTCGCCTCCCTCACCGTGACCTATGAGACCCCCGAGGGACTGCACGTCATCGGTGAGGCGACCACGTCGTGGAGCTTCGTGGGTGCCGGCCTGCGGCTCTCGGCCGAACTCCTTGGTCCCGAGTACTCGATGAACTGGAACACACTCAACAGTGAGCTGGCCTGCTTCTTCTCGCGCGAAGTGGAGGGGAAGGCGGGTGAGGACCTGGTCGAGAAGCAGAACGCCGAGATGGGCCTGATGCCGGTGGTGCCCGAAGAGGCCTCGACCTATGGCTACACCAACGAGAACCGGCACTTCGTGAATGTCTTCCTGGGTCGTGAGCAGCCGATCCTCACGTGGCAGGACGGCCTCGAAGTGATGCAGACCCTGATGGCGGCCTATATGAGCGCCGAACAGGAGAAGACCGTGGCGTTCCCGCCCAAAGGACTCGACGCCTTCCTGCCGGCCGTCGCCAAGGGGACGTGGAAGCCCTAGCACGTCTCACGCCCTGCTCGGTACCACACCCGCTTGCGCCGCGCCTCGCTGCCTGCCCCGCGCTTTCCGGAAATCACAAGCACTCAAACCGTCGTCGCGGGGCGGCGCGGATTCCCGACAGGACGGGAGTCCTCCACCGTTGTCATCCTGAGCGAAGCCCGCGCAGCGGGCGAAGTCGAAGGACCTGCCCCCCGCGCCCCCTCGCGTCATCGTCGGGCGAGGGATCCCGTTCTCGTCGGACCGAAACTCGCTCGCTTTGCTCGCTCAGACAGTCGGTCCTTCCTCAAACGGGCCCTCGCCCTCCTTGCCGCTCGCGGCCTCTGGCGAACCCCCGGGGTCGCCATAGATTCCGGTCAATCATCGACCATCGACCATCGACCATCGATCCCCACTCCAAACGGAGTCCCGCTGTGGCCCGGTTGATCCACTCCCAGACGTTTGAATTCCCGCACGAGATGACCACCACGGGCTTCGAGATGCCGGGCTTCGTCGTGACCCACAATCTCGGCGTGGTGCGCGGCGTGGTGGTCCGTTCGCGTTCGGTGGTGGGCGCCTTCGGCGCCAAGCTGCAGACGATCTTCGGCGGCAACATTTCGATCCTCACCGAACTCGCCGAACGCACTAGGCAGCAGGCTTTCGATACGATGCTGCAGCAGGCGCATATGGCCGGGGCCAACGGCGTGATCGGGATTCGCTACGACGCGAACGAGATGATGCCGGGCGTGACGGAAGTGCTCTGCTACGGGACGGCGGTGATCGTGCAGGACGACGACCGCTAACCGCGGAGCTCCACGGTGGTGCCGCGCAAGCGCGGCACCGATTTTCGAAACAACGCAAGCTCCCCCGTGCTGTCATCCTGAGCGGAGCCCGCGAAGCGGGCGAAGTCGAAGGAGCTGGACTCGACGGTGAGAGGGTGCTCCTTCGACTCCGCGACCTTCGGTCGCTCCGCTCAGGATGACAGCGTCAGGTTCGCCCATCGCCCATCGCCCATCGCCCATCGCCTCGGAGTCTTACCGTGTCGTCCATCGTCCACTCCCAGACCTACGACTTCCCGCACGAGATGACCACCACCGGTTTCGACCTCTCCGGGTTCGTGATCACGCAGCATCTTGGTGTAGTGCGCGGCGTGGTGGTGCGCTCGCGCTCAATGTTCGGCACAATGGGCGCGATGCTGCAGACCATTCGCGGTGGCGATATCTCGATGTTCACCGAGCTCGCAGAGCGGGCGCGCGGGCAAGCCTTCGACACGATGCTGCAGCAGGCGCACATCGCTGGGGCCAACGCGGTGATCGGGATTCGCTACGATGCCAACGAGATGATGCAGGGGGTGACGGAAGTGCTGTGCTATGGGACGGCGGTGATCGTGAGGGACGAATAGCGAGCATCGTCGATCGTCGGTCGATGATCGATAACGGCTCAATCTCCCACGCACACTAGCTCGCGCCGCGCCTCGCGCGGCGCTGATTTCGGATTCGTTGAAGGCTTACCCGTGCTCTCATCCTGAGCGAAGCACCTCGAAGAGGTGCGAAGTCGAAGGAGCTGGACTCGACGGTGAGAGGGTGCTCCCTCGACTCCGCGACCTTCGGTCGCTCCGCTCAGGATGACAGCGTCAGGTTCGCCCCTCGCCAATCGCTACTCCGGCTTCTCCGTCTCGCACGCCGGCAGTCCCGCCGCCGGGACCGGCCCCAGCTTCGGCACGACGGTGATATGCCGCCCGAAGACATCATTGTTGGGCGTCCCGGAATCTCCGGCAAACGCCTCGACCTGGCCGCCGGCGCGCGGAAAGAAGAGATGGGTGTGCAGCGAGTCGCCGTCGGTGAACCCCACCAGGTCCTCGCTCACCAGTGCAATCACCGCTGGCTCGCTCGGCTCCTGAACAAAGCGATCAGTGATGTTACCATCCTCGTATTCGTTCCAGACACAGGTGCTCCCTTCGGCCCTGCGCCACCCGCCGGCGTGGCTTTGGTCGGCGCTCTCGAAGGCCACGATCCACTGATCGGCAGCCGCTCCCGCCTCGTCGCCGGAACTCGCCCAGTACACCAGGGCGACGATCAGCGCGATCACCACCCCGGCACCGATCAGGATGCCCTTCATCGTTCCCGACTTGGGAGCAGGTGGCGGCGCGGAAGCGAACTGCTGCGCCATCGGAGCGGCCGCAGCCGGTGGCGGTGGCGGCGGCGGTGATGCCGCAGCGGCATTGACGGCCTCCACGGGTGCCGTGCGGTAGGTGCCCGTGGCCCGCAGTTGCGATGTCGTCGGGCCGTCGATGGTGAACAGCACGCCATCGGGCGAGCGCATATGCAGCACCGGCGTGCCCCACTCCACCGAGTTCCGTGACGAGACGCTGATTGCCTTCCGCGCCTCGGCCACCGCGGCGTCCACGGGCATCCCGTCGGCAATCGCCTCATAGAGCGAACGCGAGAACTCGATGGCCGCGAGATCGGAGATCTCGTATTGCATTGCCACCACCGCCGGCACCCCACGGCGGACCAAGGTGGCCGACGTGCTCGAGAAGATGTCGGTGTTGTTGCCGCGCGCGCCGAGACAGGAGTTGAGCACCACGAGCCGGAGCGAACGCTCGTCGCCGAGCAGGCGGCCGACTTCGGTGGCACTCAGCAGCTGGGAATTCCCGGCCTCGTCGGTGAAGGCGAGAATCCCTTCGCCCGCTGCGGGGTCGAAGCCGCCGTGGCCCACGAAGTGGAAGATGTGATAGTCCTTGCGGCGCAGGCGCTGCTGCAGGTCACGCCAGGTCGACCCCTCGAGCCACTCGATCTGCAGCAGTCCCGCCGCCTGCAGGCCCGCCGTGGCCTGCTGCATACGGTCCTTCTCACGCTGGGCATCGAGCGTGGGGCGGTCCTTGGGGCTCGCGACCATCGCGAGGATGGTGATCGGCGGCTTGACCGTCAGTTCCTCTGGGGCGCGATCGAACTGGAGATAGCGCACCAGCGGGGTTTCGGAGGAGAGGCAGACGTAATCGCCCGTGCTCTGGTCGTACATGAACTCCCAGGGCAGCGATGAGAGATCGGGCGCATCGATCCGCAGCCGGACCCTGAGTCCCTTCCGCTCCTGCCGGGCGCGGTCCTGGCTGCGACGAAACGCCGTCTGGATCTGATCCACGAAGAGCGCCTCGAACAGCTGCTTGCCGAACGAGGAGACCGATTCGCCCTCGGGCGAGGCCATCACGATGTCGCGGCGAATCGCGCCCGACTTGAGCACGGCGATCTCGACGCCCTGCAGGTGGTTCTCCAGCGTCGGCGCATCGAACGGGAACTTCAGCGTGGCACTGGCCTCGCCAGCGGGCGACTTGACCACCAGCACGGCATACTCCTGCGCGGTGCCTGGTGCGATGTGGATCTCGAAATCGAGGTATTCCATTCTGCCCTGCTCCTGACGAATAGAGGTACGGCCTGGATCAGCCCTGGCCCAGCCACGCAAGGATCTGGTCGCGCGCCCGCGTATCGGAGAAGAACCGCGTGTGCGAGACCGACTCGTTCCCCTCGAGCAGCAGCTTGTCCTGGATCGGGAAGAACGGCGAGCCGTTCTGGTCCCAGACGCCCTGCGTGGGCACCACGAAATCGTTGTTGCCGTTGATGAGCTTGTTGAGCCCGCGTGCCATCACGAAATGCTTCAGTCCAGGGTCGGACGGCGTGACGTTCGAGGCCAGCGCATAGTAACGGGTATCGCCCGTCCGCTCACCAGCATTGATCCACTTGGTGAAGTCGCCGTCAGGGCGCATCGACTCCAGCCCCTCGAGCCCCGCCATTGCACCGACGGCCAGTTGCTTGAGCACACCCATAATCATCGTGAGGATATCGGTGACCCCGGCGCCCGGCACGAAGGAGAGCAGGTTGGTGAACAGGTCGATGGCATCGCCCACGTGCTTCGGGTCGGCGAGGCCGGTGCCGGCGTTTGGGACGCCCACGAAGATCACCTTGCCCACGCGGAATGTGCGCTTCCCCAGACTCAGCTCGCCCTGCTTCTCGCTCAGCGTGCGCGAGACCAGCCCGCCACGCGAATGGCAGAGGATGTCGAAGTCGAGCGAAGTGCCGTCGGGCACCTGCGCGAGCAGTCGCCGGACATTCTCCTTGGGGTCGTGGCTCAGGGTGAAGTGGTCGAAGGCAAAGACCCGTCCACCGTACATCTGGTTGAGCTGCGCGACATACTCCTTCGGCATCTGCGCGAACGCGAGGTTCGACCGCGAGAAGGTGCCGTGCACGAGCAACAGGGCCCGCCCACCCGAGAGCCGCTGCCATCCCGCGGCATCGATCGCCGGCACCGTGTCGCTGGTGTAGTCGTCGGGGCCAAACGCGCGCACGCGATAAGGCCAGCGATGCTGCTCCATCCGGTTCACGAAGGTGGCGCTGACCTCGCCAATGATCGGGTCGATCATCGGGAAGATCATCTCCTTCAGGAACTTGTTGCCGAGCACGCCAATGACGCCGCGGCTCACGGCCCCCTCACTGTGCTCCGTGGGGATGCCGCGCGGAATCTGGTAGCTGCGCTTCAGTGGCGTGGTGCTGATGCCGCCACGCGTGGTGGCCTGCGCCATCGGCGGCGCGAAGTGCCACGACACCACCCCGAGTTCATCGGCCGACATCACCATCTGCCCGAATCCGGGGCCCGGGTCATTGAGGGTGAGCTGCATACTCGGCACGTCGCCCGCACCGCGCGACGGCGGCCCCGTCTCGGCCGCACCAGTGATCGCGATGGTCTGCTTCACCTCAACGCCGCTGCTGGCGAGTGCGCTCGCGAGCGAATCACCCACGAGTGTTGCCGCTTCTTCGCGCCCCGGCTTCCCGAAGAACGTGGTGACGGTGCCGCTCATTCCCTTGGCGCTGAGGGAGGCGTTGCCGAGGTTGAGGGTGCTGCCGTCGTCCTTGAGCGGCGCGGTGGTGCGGCGCCGCACGATGAATGAGCGAGACACGGTGGTCCAGTCTTCATCGAGCGGTTCCGCGGGTGGCGCCATCACGATGTCGCGCGCGGGCGCGCCCTGGAAGGTGTGCTGCAGCAGGTTGCCGAGCGGCGAGACACGCCGCACTGCGGCGTCGCGCACCCCCGCCTGCTGGATCACCGAGAAGTCGGCCAGCTGCTCAGTGATGAACAGCTTGACGGTCTCGACCGCCTCTGCCTCGCGTGTGTGATCAATGTTGTCGACGAATGGGAAGCCCGCGCTCCACCCCACCGTGGGCGGCTGCGGCAGCTCGGGGCCGATCTGGTAGTGATTGCCGGGGCCGAGCTGTTCCTGCGAATGCGGTGCACCCTGCGGCGGGCGCAGCGGCGTGACGGAACCCGTGAGCCCAAAGTCAATCAGTGCGATGTACACCGCGGCGTCGTGCGTGCTCGAGACCTTGAAGCCAATGGCGTCGCCCTCGGTGTAGACGATCTGCCCGCCGGCCACTTCGGGTTCGGCGGTGACCCACGCACCGCTCGCGTCGCGCTTGAGCAGGTCGAGCGCAAACTTCCCCTTGAGCTTGCTTGAGGGGTCGGGATTCTCGAGCGCGAGCGCTTGGCGATAGCGCGCGATGGTCTCGAGGTTGTCGCGCACGGTGGCAATGTCGCTCGCGACCTTCAGCGGCATCACGAGGTCGCCGCTCTCGGCGATGGCCGCCCACATCGCTTCCCGCAGCGCACCGGCACGGGCCACCGGATCGCCAGGCTGCACGCGATCGCGCGCGGGCAGCAACTCAACCCGGATGGCAGCGGCATCGCTCGCGACCAGCTTGAGCAGCGTCGACTTCTCGAGCAGTGCGTGCAATGCATTCGCATCGAAGTCGGCCGGCGCGCTGAGCGACACGCCCAGGCGGAAATCGCCGAAGGCGTGCGTGGTCTCGAACGCGCGTGCGTCGGTCGTAATGCTGCCCGGGGTGGTCTCAGCGGTGATCCGCGCGTGCGACTGCACCACACCGGCCTCGGTGATCTCGATCTCGCCCAGCGCCGTTTGTCCTTCAGGGGTCTTCGTTCCCTGCGGGTGCACCGCGTACACCGAACCTGTGGTGACTCCCTGCGCCACGCCCGCGGAGAGCGTGACCTGGTCGCCGTCGCGCCTGGTGATACGCACGAACTTCTTCGGGATGATTTCCGTGAGCCCGAAGACCACCCGGTTGGCCTTCCCTTCCATTTGCGGATGCTGCGCGCTGTGCGCACTGTTGACCAGCGCCGCGGCACGCTCGAAGATGTCGGCATAGGTCGTCTGAGCCGTGACCTGCTGCAGCTGCTGCACCAGGAAGTAGGTCAGTGCGCCGTGGGTGACCGCGCCCTCGCCTTCGGGCGGGTTGTATTCAAACGAGATCTCCTCGTCGCGGCAGCCTGATATCACCACGTACTTCTCGGTCACGGGCATCCAGCCACTGGGGCCCGAGGCCGCGCTGCTCGCGGGGCCCACGCCCGGCACGGGCGAGCGGCCCAGTTCGGCTGCGGGGCGCAGGTCGGGCGGCATCGAGCGGCCACCGACACCGCTGGCGTCACGCGTGATGGTGCCCGAGTGACACGAATCGAAGATCAGCGTGATGCACGATGTCTTCGCGGCGATCGCGGCGAGCTTCAGGCCGATCTCGTC
>JAZJZU010000095.1:0-5127 GCA_040389605.1 Gemmatimonadota bacterium | reverse complement strand
GATCCAGCTCGCCGGGTCGGCGCTCTCCATTCCCTCGATCAGGCCGTCAGGCGCGGTGGCCGTGACGATCAGTCCATTCCCCGGCCGGTCGGCGGCCTGGTGGTGGAAGGAGTTTGCCGACAGTCTGGTCGTGCCGAGAATCCGGTGCAGGTGCGAGCCCTCGACGATCGAGACATCGTGTGCCGTGGCGTCGCGCTTTCCGGCCGGATCGTGATTGATCTCGCTGGGACGTTCAGACGGAAGGTGCTGGAACAGCGTCCCGCCGAATGCCACGTTGCAGATCTGGATGCCGCGGCAGATGCCAAGGATCGGAAGATCGCGCGCACAGGCATCTGCAATGAGCGCGAGCTCGTTCGCATCGCGACGCGGATCCGGCGTGCCGGCCTGGGGATGCGTGACCGCACCATAGCGCACAGCTTCCACGTCTTCGCCGCCGGTGAGCAGCAGGGCGTCGCAGTCGCCAAAGAGTTCGAGCACTTCCTCGGTGGAGAATTCGGGAAGCAGCAGCACGGGCAGGCCGCCGGCAGCAAGCACCGCCTTCACGTACACGGCGTTGACGCCGGTGATGAGCTGACCGTTGCGATCGCGAGTGACGGCCGCGATGCCGATGCGTGGGCGAGTCATCGCAAGGAATCCGGAAAGAGTGGGCAGCGCGGATCGGCGATGCTGCGGGGGTCAAGCCGGACGCCGAGCAGGGGCAGGGTGAGGTTCGGGAGAATCAGGTCGCCGAGGCGGGTGGCGCCGGGCACCGCGGTGCCTTCGAAGACCACGGCACCCTGGACCTGATAACGGCCGTCGACCACCAGCACGCCATATCCGGCCGGGGCACCCTCCGGGTGCTCGGTGACCGTGAGACGAAGCTTTCCCGCCGAATCGGCCACCAGGCCGCCCGCGACGGCCGCACCCGCAACAAACCGCACCGGCAGCCGGGCGGGGAGGTCGGGGGGGACCTGATCGAGCACATTCCCCTTCCCGAACGACTCCAGGACCACCAGCGGGGCCGTCAGGGCCGAGATGCCGCAGGCGGCAGAGCCTCCGCCGGGGCGATCACACGCCGACATCAGGGCTGCCGCGGCGAGGCTCAGGGGTACAAATCGTGGGACCATCACAGGCCTCGGGACGACGGGGACGGTCCAATCTACACAGGCGCTTGCTTGACCACGGTGCGGCGCGGCGGGTACCATTGGACTGCCTTCCTCTTGCCATCCACGGAATGAATTTCGACGACTTGAAGCTCCATCTCGACCGGCTCTTTGCCGCGCGCCCCGACCCCAGAGAGCAGGCCGCCGGCCTCCGGGACGCATTGGTCGACTTCAAGATCGGCATCGGCCAGCTGCGCGAAGCGCTCCAGCGGACCGAGCGTGAGCTGGAGGTGGCCCGCCGGGAAGCCTCCGATTACGAGCGACGTGGTCGGCTTGCGGGGGAAGTGGGCGACCTCGAAACAGTGCGCCTCGCGGAGGAATTCACCGCCAAGGCGCGAGAGAAAGTCGACCTGCTCGAGCGCAAGGTGATCGTCCAGCGCGACGAGCTCGGGATGGCCGAACGGGACTACGAGGCCACCAAGCAGCAATACCAGACCGCCTCACGAGGAATTCCCCTCGGCAGCAACCGCCCCACTGACCCCCTCGACGAAACGACCACCGCTGCTGATTCGTCCGTTGATCATCTCCTCCTCGACCAGCGTGCCAAAGAATCGGCGGTCGAGGCCCAGCTCGCCCTGCTCAAGAAAAAACTCTCGGAGCCCAAGTGACGACGCTGCCTCCCCAGACCGGGTTCTTCGGTCATCCCGCCGGATTGCGCACCCTGTTCTTCGCCGAACTGTGGGAGCGCTTCTCCTACTATGGTATGCGCGCCCTGCTCGTGCTCTTCATGACGGCCTCTCCCGACATCGGCGGCCTCGGCTGGGATGTGCTCAAGGCCGGCGCGGTCTACGGTGTCTACACGTCGCTGGTGTACCTGGTCACGCTGCCCGGTGGCTGGATCGCCGACCGGATCATCGGACAGCGCAAGGCGGTGTTCTGGGGCGGCTGCGTCATCATGCTGGGACACATCGTCCTGGCCATCCCCGTCGAAAACTTCTTCCTGCTCGGCCTCGGCCTCGTGGTCATCGGCACGGGCCTGCTGAAGCCGAACATCTCGACCATCGTGGGGCAGCTCTACAGCGCCGATGACGTCCGTCGTGATGGCGGTTTCTCCATCTTCTATATGGGCATCAACCTCGGCGGCTTCGCGGCTCCCCTGATCACTGCCTATCTCGCGCAGAGTCCTGGCTTCAAGGAAACGCTCGCGGGATGGGGCATCTCGCCGCACAACTCGTGGCACTGGGGCTTCGGCGCCGCCGCCGTCGGAATGGCGCTCGGACTGATCTGGTACGTGGTTGACGCGCGGGCAATGGGCGATGCCGGTCTCGAACCCGCGCCAGTGAGCGGACCCGAGGAGTATTCGAAGCTCCGTCGACTCCTCTGGGGCAACATCGGAATGCTCGTGGCAATTCTCGGCATCATCGCCGCCCTCGGCGCCTTTGGTGTCATCGAGATCACGGCGGCTCGCGTGAACAGCGCGTTCGGTGGCCTGCTGCTGGTGACGGTGCTCGCGTTCTTCGGCTGGCTGTTCTTTGCCGCGAAATGGACTCCGGAGGAGCGGAAGCGGCTGGTGGTCATCGCCGTGCTCTTCCTGGGCGCCTCCGTGTTCTGGTCCGTGTTCGAACAGGCCGGTTCCACCCTCTCGCTGTTCGCCGATCGCAGTACCCGCAACGAGATCTTCGGCCACGCCTTCACGTCGGGGTCGTGGCAGTCGATCAACTCGCTCTGGATCATCATTCTCGCGCCGGTCTTCGCCTGGATCTGGGTGAAGCTCGGCTCGAAGAACCCCTCGTCGCCGGCGAAGTTCGCCTTTGGCCTGCTGTTCGTCTCGCTCTCGTTCGCGTGGATGGTGCCAGCGGCCAAGCTTGCGGCCGATGGCAACCGCGTGGGCTGGTGGTGGCTGCTGGTGTGCTACTTCCTCCAGACGGTGGGCGAACTCTCGCTCTCGCCCGTGGGCCTCTCGGCGATGACGAAGCTCGCGCCGGCGCGCGTGGTCTCGCTGATGATGGGCGTCTGGTTCATGGCCGCCTCCGTGGGCAATTACATCGGTGGCAACGTCTCCCGGCTGTATGAATCGTTCGATCTGCCGACACTATTCGGGGCAGTCGCCGTGTATGCCCTGGTGTTTGCGGTGATCCTGGCCCTGCTGGTCCGGCCGATCAACCGGATGCTCGCGAGAAGTTAGCCCGTGTGAGGTGCGTGGTGACGAGTGAACCGGGAGGTGGCTCAGCAGTGCTGGTCCACCTCTCCTGTTTCGGGGGGTTGAAGGTCACGGCCGAGACCCCGCTGGGGCCAGGATTCCTGGAGTCGCGACGCGTCGCGCTCCTCGCTATCCTCGCCGCCGCGGGACCCGCGGGCGTGGCGCGTGATCGGTTGCGTGAACTGCTCTGGGTTGACGCGGACGACAGCGCGGCCGAACGGGAATTGTCGGTTGCACTCGCGGCGCTGCGGCGCGGCGGCAATGGCGACGGACTGATTGCAGGCGAGGGGGTGATCTCGCTCAACCCAGCGCTCGTGACCAGCGATGTCACGGAGTTTCTCTCCGCCGTGGCCGCCGAAGACCGGGAGACCGTTGCACGCATCTACGAGGGCCCATTCCTGCACGGTGTCTTCCTCGATGCCGGCCCTCGCTTTGCTGCCTGGCTCGCCGAGTCCCGCGAGCGATTCAATGCGCATTTCCAGGGGGTGATGGCCACCGCGCGCGCGATTCGGCCGGAACCGGAAGTCGTTCATCCTGCGGAGGAGGAGGCCGAAGTTCCGGCACGCTCTGGCGTCCCGCGCTGGCTGCTGGCTGCCGCTGCGCTGCTCCTGGTGGGCGTGACCGTCGGGCTGGCACGCCGACCCCAGCGACCCGGGAACGTCGACCACCTCCTGACATCGGGTGACCCTGTCGCGGCGATCGCCGAGTATCGCAAACGCCTCGGCCGCGATTCGAGCGACGCGCTCTCGTGGCTCGGGTTCGCGCACGCACTGGCGCGTCAGGGTGAGGCCTGGGCAGCCGATTCCGCCGCACACCGGGCCGATTCACTGTCGCAGGGGCTGTCGCCTCGCAACGCCAGGCTAGTGCACGGCTACCGGCTGTGGCGAGAGGGTCACATCGCGAGTGCCCTGGCGCTCCTGGATTCGCTGGTGCGCGAGGCACCGGAACTCAACGACGCGCGCGTGCTCGAAGCCGATCTGCTGGAGCAGTCGGGCGCGCTGATCGGCCAGCCGCGAGCGAACGCACGCCCACTCTACGAGCGCGCGATCACGGTCGACTCGACGCTCGTGATGGGGTGGCGCAAGCTGCTGGACATCGCAGTGGCCAGCAGCAATACCGCACTCGCGAAGCGATCGTCCGAAGCGCTTGCTGCCCTTGGCGAAGACTCGGCATTCACGTGGCAGCGCGCCTTCTGGTCGGATGACACACTGGCACTGGCGGCGGAATTCAGTCGCATTCCGTCGCAGGATGCCGCGACGCTGATCGATCGCGCTCGCTGGATCGGGTTGCTTGCAGGGAGGACCACCGAGGCGCTGCGCTTCACGGCGCCGTTGCTCGATAGCAGCACTGCGCTGCCGACAGAGGCAGCGGCTCGGGTACTTCGCGCGGAACTCTACGGTGCAGTTGCCGACTGGAGTGGGATGGAAAGGGAGGCCGCGGCCTTGAGCACCTCGTGGCCCTGGGGCGGCCTGATGCTCGAGGTTGCGGCCGCGCTCGCGCCGGGTCGTTCCGTGGACCGGAACTATCTGCGACGCCTGCGGACGCGAGTGGGCCGGGCGGAGTCGGATTCGGTGGAGCGTTCGCCGGTGATTCCCGCCGGAAGCCGGACGCTCCGTCTCTATCTCGTGGGGGAGCTCTCGGCTCGGCTCGGTGACGCCCTTGGTCTGCAGGCCGCCGTCGATTCGCTTTCCTCTCCCCGGCTCGCCGAGTCCGGGCTACCTCGTCGTGGGGGCAGTTACGCACTTTCGCTTCAGGCGCTCCAGTTTGCCGAGCGCGGAGAGTCGGCGCGAGCGCTCGCCAGCCTGCACCACGGGTCTCGCCTCACAACCCAGCGCACCCAACGCC
>JAZJZU010000094.1:0-9476 GCA_040389605.1 Gemmatimonadota bacterium | reverse complement strand
TCGAGTTCACGAGTCAGTCCCTCGGTCCAGACGTCGTGCCGCGCGAAGTCTTCACCGAGCCGGACAGGACCCGGCCCGGAGCCTTCGAGAAAGCCGAAGAGTCGCAGGAACAGTCCCTCGGCAGCCCTGCGTGCCTCAGTCACGGCAGGAATGAGTCGCTCGCGCAACAAATCGAGCGACGCACGGCTCAGCAAGTCATCCGCGGTCGCGAGGTCGCGCTGCAGCGACGGCACCAGCCCCTTCCCGCTCCGCTCCAGGCGGTTGAGCAATCGTCGGACACCGCGGCTGCCCACCTGCACGCCAAGATGGTTGGCGGCCACATCTTCGAGGTGATGCGCCTCATCGAGGATCAGCCGCTGATAGGCGGGCAATACGGCGGCCTCTTCCCAGTTGTCAGACGCGAGTCGCACGGCGAGGTCGGCCGCAAGCAGGTGATGATTCACGACCACCACATCGGCCTGTGCGGCCTTCCGGCGTGCCTGGAACACGAAGCATCGATCGAAGTGCGGGCACTTGAGCCGGGGGCAGAGATCCGATTCCGCGGCGACCTCGTCCCACACCTCGCTCGTGGGTGGAGCCGGGAGGTCGGCGAGTGTGCCATCACGGGTCTGGCTCGCCCACGCCACGATATCGACCAGTTCCTGCAGCTTGTCGCCCTCGAGCAGCGATTGCTGCGACGCCGTGGCCGTTTCCAGTCGTGCGCGGCAGAGATAGTTGCGCCATCCCTTGAGCAGGGCGAAGGTCGGTTCGTAGTCGTCGGTCGTGAGGGCGCGCCGCAGCAAGGGCAGGTCCTTGCCCACGAGCTGCTCCTGCAGATTGATTGTGTTGGTCGAGACGACTGTGCGTTCACCATTGGCGCGCGCCCACGCGAGCGCGGGGATCAGGTAGGCAAACGACTTGCCCACGCCCGTGCCGGCTTCCAGCAGCAACACCCCGCCATCGTTGTAGGCATCGGCAAGATGGGCCGCGAGGTCCCGCTGGCTCTGGCGGTCTTCGTAACCTCCGAGCTCACGCGCCACGGGACCGTGCTCGCCGAGCAGGTCGATCACGTCGAAGGGGTCGAGCCGGACCACCGGCACGGCGCGCGGCACTTCGACCACCACATAGAGTCTGGTGCCGCTGTTGTTGACGATCCCGAAGCCGATTCCGTCGTCGTGTGCGCTCGCGGCGATCGAGAGATCGGCCATCGAGGGCTCAAGGTTCCCGCCCGGATGGTTGTGGAGCAGCATTTCACCGCGCCGGGCGACACCGGGAAGCGCGAGCACCATATCGGCGGTACCCCGCGCGACCGGGCGCACGCCAGTCACGACACCAGCGTCGTCGACCGTGGCAACGAAGGAAACCTCGTTGCCTCCGGCGCTGGCGATCTCGTGTCGCAATGTCTCACGAACAGCAGGAGAAAGGCGCTCGGACGTCAGGTCTTCAATTCCTTCTTCCTGGCCGCTGGGAACAGGACGTTGTTCAGGATGAGGCGATACCCCGGTGAGTGGGGATGCAGGGAAAGGTCGGTGGGTGCATCACCGATCGCGTGCTGGGGATCCTCGGGGTCGTGCCCGCCGAAGAACGTCCAGGTGCCCTTGCCGTGCTCACCGTGAATGTACTTGACCCACGGCGCTCCCAGCTCGTCACCCAGGACGGTCACGCCCGGCTTAAGCCGGCTGCGCCGGAAGGAGGTCGTCAGCCCGTAGAAATCGGGGATCACCTGGCGATGGTCCTGGACCAGCATCGTCGCGACCGGATCAATCTTGGCCGAAAAGTTGAACAGCGTGAAGGCCCCGAGCGCCTGCTTGTCGACGCCGTTCACCTGGTGGCCGTCGATGTCGCTGAAGACCGCCAGGGAGGGCGACTGCTCGAGCGCCGCCCCCTGGAATGCCAGGGCCTTGTCCCAGTGCATCTGCGCCGACGCCGTGGGGTCCATTGGTGTCCCGTCGGCGTAGGCCGCAGCGATGTCGACGCCCTCGCTCGCGAGGGCAAGATCGAGCGTTTCCGTGGCCGTGCACATCGCAAAGAGGAATCCGCCGCGATCGACGAACGCTGCGATCCGCTGGGCCACGGCGCGCTTCGCGGCCGGCACGGACGAGAACCCGAGCTGCTGTGCCGTTTCGCGATTGCGCGCCATCATCGTCTGCAGCCAGGGGGCACCGGCGTAGTTGACCACAAACTTGGAATACTGCCCCGTGAAGTCTTCGTGGTGCAGGTGCAGCCAGTCGAACTGCGTCAGCTTGTTGCCGATCACTTCCGGATCCCAGACGCGGTCATAGCCGATTCCCGCGTACTGCAGCACCATCGTGACGGCATCATCCCACGGCGCGGCGTCGGGCGGCGAGTACACCGCCACCTTGGGAACCTTCTCCAGTGGCACCGCGTCCATATTGCCGCCCTGCACTTCGCCGCGGATCAGCGTCACGGCCAGGTCATCGACGCGCTCGAGCGTGACGCCGTTGAGCGCGGCATCACGCTGCACTGCCTCGGAGGCGGGGAGCAGGAAGGCGCCGTTGCGGTAGTTGAGCAGCCACTCGCCACGTTCTCCGCGGGTCAAGGAGCGGAATGCGAGGCCGTAGGCCTTCAGGTGGTCGTCCTGGCTGTCGTCCATCGGGACGAGGAACATCGCCGCGCGACCGAGGCCGGCGCCGATCCAGTGCGGGCGACGCACCAGGGCAGCACCGAAGGCCGCGCCACCAGCGAGGAAGTCACGACGCCGGATCATCTTCCCCCTCCCGGCACACCACCCCGGAGCTGGTCGCGAAGCCGTCTCGCCTCGGGAATGACCGCGCTCTCGGGATAGTCAAGAATCAATTGCTCGAGCAGTTTCTCCGCCTCCGCCGTCTTCCCGGTCACCATCGCCAGTCGAATCAGGTCGAGTCGTGCGGCCGCTGCCGTCGCCGGCGCCTCCGCCACGTCGGCTGCCTGGAGCAACCGGGCCGCGCGCGCCGTGTCACGGATCGACAGCGCCAACCTTCCGGCGAGAAGCCGCGCCTCTGCCGCTCCAGTGGGCTTCAACTTCTCGGCCACCTGAGTCAGCCCAGCAACGGCCGTTGCCGAATCACCGCGTTCCAGGGCCAGCAGCGCGCTTCCCAGCTGGGGCAATGAGTCGGGGCCGGCCGACTGCAGCAACACCAGCAGCGTGACCCGTTCCACCGCCGTCTCGCGCTCTTCGTCATATGGCCCGGCGGCCTGCAGGAGCTGCCCCGCACCCACGAGGTCGCCCGCAAACAGCCGCAACCGACCACGCAGGTCATACCCTGCGATGCTCGAATCGTTCGCGACCACGGCCTGGGCGCGGTCGAGGTTGCCGAGCCGCGCCCACGCCATCGCAATCCGCCGGGCCTGGTGATCACGTTCGTCGAGATCCAGTGCACTCCCGAGATCCGCCAGCATCTTTTCGGCTTCCGCTGGCTTCCCTTCGGCGATCAGCACACCGAGGAGCGTACTCGATGCCGTGGTTGCCATTCCCGCTGGCGCCCCGGAGTCGGCAGCCACCTGCGCGAGCAGCCGACGAGCGTCCTTCTCCGCGCCAGCATCGGCATAGGCACGCGCGGCATCCATCCGGCTCTTGATCACATCGCGCCCGGCCTGGCGTTCGGCCACCAGTTCGAGCACCGTGGCGCGAGCGAGCAACGCACTGCGATCGTCGCGGCCGCGCAATTCCTCGAGCACGAGCCGGAGCAGCGTCAGCGCATCATCTTTCCCGGGTGGCAGCGCCGAGCGGACCATCGCGGTGCCCGCCACGCTTTCCCCCCAGTGCACCTGCAACAACCCGAGCAGCCGACGGGACTCCGGCGAGCCCTCTCGCGTGAGCGCCTCTCGAATCACGGGACGCTGCACCACCGTGGCCTGCCCCAGCAGCATCACGGCGGGATTCCGGTACCCAGGCGATTCGTGAATGGCGGTCATCCACTCGCGCACCGAGCCGTTCAGGTCGCCTTCCTCCTGCAACAACTGCGCATACTCGGGTGCCATTGCCGCGGGCCGATGCATCTCGCGGCGCGCGAACTCGAGCGCCGCCTTGGCCTGGGCGTGATCGCGAACATCCATCGCGGCCATCACCCACTCCCGATAGACATTCTCTGTGTCCGGCGTCACGGCGGTCCATCGCCGCGAATATTTCTTCGCGCTGTCGACCATCCCGGCCGATGCGAACGCGCGGACCGCAACACTGAGGATGCCGATATTGGTGGAGTCCACGGCCAGTGCCCGCACGACGGCCGGCACCATCTCCGCCCGACGATTGAGCGAGGGAAGGACCCGGTCGAGCGCCATCAACGCAGCGAGGTCGGCCGGTCGCTGCGCCAGCGCCGCATCGAGCAGTCGCGCCGCATCGGCGAAATAGCCCCGTCGTTCCGCCTGCAAGCCCTTGGACAGTGAGTCACCCGGTGCGGTGGCGGGCTGCTGGGCCAGGAGCGGTGCGCACAGCGCGCCGACCAGCACCACTCCTGCGATCCCGGGCACCCAACCCATCAGTTGCTCCCGCCAGCGAGCCGACGGAAATAGTCGATCACCCGGCGCCGCTCCTCTGGCGACAGGCGCTGCAGCTGATCCCAGCCGGGGAGCCGCAGCCCGGGATCCCGCAGTCGCGGATCAAGCGCATCGGGCACCCGCCCGGAGGCGTCCTTGGCACTCGTGCTCTGGCGTTCCTTGGTTTCGTCCTGCTCTTCACCCTGGAGGGAGCGGCCGGCGTCGAGCATCTTCTTGAACAGGCGCTCCTGCCGATCAGCCGTTTCGCGATTGAGTCGACCCGATTCGAGCGCCCGCGAGAGATCCTTCGCCTCGCGCGCGAGTTCGCCCGCGCCCGGGACCTGTCCACCGGAACGCATCCGCTCAAGCTGCTGAGCGATCGCCCGCTGCTGCATCGCCATCTGCATCATCTGCTGCGCTCCGCCCTGCCCCTGCTGCATCATCCCGCTCGCCTGTTCGCTCAGCTTCCCCTGCTGGCCGGCCATCTGCTGCATCTGCTCCATCGCCTCCTGCAGACCGCTGCCCGACTTCGACCCGCTCACCTGGTCCTTGGCGCGGAGCAGGCTGTAGGCGGTCACGGCGAGCGCATCGACGGCATCGCCGGCCTGATCGGCCGCCTCGTGCAGGTTCGGTGACGCGGTCGAGACTGCCTCCACGGCAGCACGCATCGATACGCGGGCCGCCGCGAGCGCCACGCCAGCACGCGGCGGGATCAGGGCGTTCTTCGCCGCGAGCGCGGTCACCTGCTGCATCAGCTTGCCGGCACCTTCCTCCACCGTGCCCTGATCAATCCGCGACTGACTCACCACCACGCCACGGCGAAATGCCTCGGCCAGTGTCTCCTGCCGCTGCGCCAGGCGCGCCGTCTCGGCAAGTGTCCGTTCGAGGGCATCGAGCACTTCCTTGCGCATCTCCTCCTGCATTCGCTGCCGTTCCTGGTCGAGCTCCTCATCCAGCGGCTCGAGCTGGGATTCGGCCTCCTTCCCTTCCTGTTCCGCCTGCTGCGACTTTCCATCGCGCGCCGAGTTCGCAGCCTCCTGCATCTTCTGGCCGGCCTTCCGGGCTCGCTGCGCCGTGCGCTGCATACCGGCCTTCGTGGCGTCACTCGGTGTCTTCTGCGCCGCGCGCTCGATCGCCGCCGCGAGGGAATCCGCGCGCGCGGCGAGCGTGCGCTCGGCGTTCGAGGCGCCGCGCGCGCTGTCGGGCTTCGCGAGCTGCCCGGTGGTCTGTGACTGCTCGGTTGCGAGCTGTTTCGCCTCCTTCGCAAGGCTTGACAGCTCCGTCTCGAGCGCTGCCCGCTTGAACAACTCGCGCGCCTGCTCCAGCGCGGCGTTCAGCTCAGCCTGCCGCTTCACGAGTTCCTGCAAGGCATCCTTGGTGCGGTCGGCATCGAGATCCTTCGCCGCATCGCGCAACGCGGCCAGGCGTTCGCGCAGTTCCCGTGAAATCGCCTTGTCGAGCAACGCCTGGATTTCGCCGAGCTGCCGGGCGAGCGACGTGTCGGCGAGTCCTTCGCGCTCGGCAGCCTGTCGCAACTCCTCCACGCGGCGGGCGAGGGCGCTTGCCTGCTCAATCACCTTTTCTTCGGCGCGCGCGGTGGCCTCCGCCCGACGGGCGGCGTCGAGCGACATCGGTTCGCGCTCGCCGTCACCGCTCCCCCTCCCCTCGCTGCGCTGCCGCTCCCGCGCAAGATCCTCCGCGAGCCGCTGCGCCTGCTTCGCGGCGCTCGTGACGGAGTCGAGACCCGCCCCCGCTTCGCTGGTCGCCGCATCGCGGGCAGCGCGCTGTTCCTGTTCGGTCGGAATGCGAATCTGGAACTCGCGCGAGCGCCCGACGTGCGCGCGAGGTGCGTTGTCACTCGCCAGCGCGACGTACCGCACGGTGTCGCCGGGGCGGACGCCGAGCGGTGAGAGATCGAGACTGGTGGTCGCGAGTGCGCGATCGCCCCCATCGCTCGGCAACACAATGCGCGTCACGGCTCCCTGCGTCCCGCGGCGCATTTCCACGATGAGTGAGCGAATCCCGTGGTCATCGCGCGCCGACACCACCACCGGGACCCGCAGCGACGGCGACGCCACGGTGTCGGCGCCCGGCACCGGCACCTCGACCAGGGGCGCCGAGTCCGCGAGCACCCTGATCGGAAGCGCCGGTGCGTCGCCTTCGAGCGGCGTGCCGCTGGCCGCGGTGACTCGCAACACCCAGGTACCACTCGCGTGGGGGGAGACGTCGCCCTCGAACGCGCTCGCCGTCACGCGCAGCGGTGCGACGACGCCTGGGCCGGCCAGTTCCACCGACGCGAGCTCGGTGGTGGCACGCCCGGTGAGTGTGAGCCGGGTACCCTCGGGCAGCACGAGGGTGTCGCCACTGGTCGGCAGGGTTTCTTCGTCCAGCCCGAGATACGCGGGATAATGTGCCACCACCGCGAAGGCGCCGAGAAACGCCGGGAGCCGGACGAGCACCCTGACATCTTCGCTCTGCCGCCCACCCGCCTCGAGCCGCGCGACGATTTCGGCGCTGAGCGGGGGCGTGACGACGGTGGCACGCCCGTTTGCGTCGAGCGCGACATCCTGTGACTGCCAGCGCTCGCCCGGCGCGCGCGTGAGCAGCGTCGCGTGGCGCTTGCCGAACGCGGTCAGTTCGAGAGTCGCACGTGCACCCCGGGCCACCGAGGTCTGTTGCGCTCGCAACCGCACGGGGGCCACGAGCGCGCGCCAGGCGTTGTCGGGGCGCCAGACGGCTGCGGCACTTCCACCGAGTGGACCAGCGGCGATCAGTGCCAGCAGCGCTCCCGCGGCGACTCCTGCCGTCACGCGCGAGTGCTTCACCTGCCGTCGAACCGATGGGCGCAGCGCCTCGGTTGCTCGCGCCTCGACATCCTCTGCCGCAACGTGCGCTGCCGCACGATGCAGCGTGTCGCTGGTGCCGGCGGCAAGCGGATCGAGCACGGTGGTCAGCGCGCCCCGACGCCAGCCACCGGAAGCTTCCAGTGCGGCGGCGATATGCCAGGGGCCAAGTGCACGGATGGCGCGACGCGCCGCGATGATCCCGACGAGCAGCAACACCGCACCGAGTCCCCACGCGGCCAGCACCCAGACGGGTGCACTTCCGTCGGCCACGCGGAGCCGCCACGCCGCGACTGCGAGCACCAGGACCGCACCCGCCACTCCCGCCAGCACCCGGGCCAGTCCGGTGATGCCGCGGAGTGCGGCGCCTGCCGCCTCGAGGGCGCGGCCGAGTGGATCGTCGTTCATCCGCCCCAGCCCACGGCGTACCCGTAGAGATTCACGCCCATCCGGAGCGCCGCTTCGTGCTTCTCCGGCGGATCGTGGTGCACTTCCTCATCCTCCCACCCGTCGCCAAGATCGCTCTGGTAGGAGTAGTAGATCGCCAGTCGACCGCCGATGAATACACCGAATCCCTGCGCCGGCTTCCCGTCGTGTTCGTGGATCTTGGGAATCCCCGCGGGCAGGTCGTAGACAAGATGATAGACGGGATGGTCGAGCGGGACCTCGACCAGTGGCCGGTCGGGAAAGAGCCGCGCCACTTCACGCCGGAACGATTGATCGAGACCGTAGTTGTCGTCGACGTGCAGGAACCCGCCCTGCAGCAGCCAGCGCCGCAACACTGCGAGATCGTCATCACTCCAGTGGAGGTTGCCGTGTCCGGTCACATACAGATACGGCACGTCCCACAACTCGGGGTCCTGCAGGCGCACAACCACTTCCTTGACGCCCGTGCGCAGTGTCGTGCGATCTCGCACGGCTTTGAGGAGGTTCGGCAACGATGTCGGATTGGCGTACCAGTCACCGCCGCCGTCGTAGTGCAACCGCCCGATGGTCAATGGGGCAGCCGGCGTGGCCGACGGCGACTGCGCGGGAAGCGCAGCAGCAAGCAGGAGCAGCGGCAAGGCGGAGGTGAGGCGAGCCATCAGCTATCGTCCATTACCAGGCGGTACGCGTCGTTCCGCGGAAGGTTGAAGCGAGTCGCCACCCTACGCACGATATCCTTCCGGGATTCGCCGGCCTCGAGCCATTCCGTGATACACGCCCTCACCTCGGCGGCGTCGACTTCCACTGGCTGCTCCGGTTGCGCACCGCGACCGGCGAGCACCAGCGTCACCTCACCGCGTGGCGCCGTATCGGCGTAGTGTCGCGCGAGTTCATCCAGCGTTCCACTTCGAAGCTCTTCGTGCAGCTTCGTCAGTTCCCGGGCCACCACTGCAATCCGCTCCCCACCGCAGAGCACGGCAAGGTCGCGCAGCAGTTCGGCAACACGGGGCGGGGCTTCGAAGAACACCACGGTCCACTCCTCCTGCGCGGCACGCTCCAGCAGCTGCCGCCGCTCCTTCCCCTTGCGGGGCACGAAGCCGAGAAAGAGGTAGCGGTCACCCGGCAGGCCGGCGGCACTCAGCGCGGTGGCCACGGCCGAAGGGCCGGGAATCGGCACGACGCGGTACCCGGCCTCGCGCGCGAGCCGCACGAGATCGACTCCGGGATCGCTGATCGCCGGCGTGCCCGCGTCGGTGACGAGCGCCACGTCGCGCCCATCGGCGAGCAGGGCGAGGAGCGCTTCGGCCCGACGGTCGGTGCTGTGGGCGTGGTAGGAGAGCAGTCGTGGGTGCGCATCAATGGAGGCGAGCAGTCCCTGGGTCCGCCGGGTGTCCTCGGCAGCAACGGTGTGGACCGTGCGCAGCGTCTCGGCCGCCCGGGGGGAGAGATCTCCCAGGTGGCCGAGCGGGGTGGCGACGACGAAAAGCGTTCCGGCGGGCATCTCGCAAAATAGACCGGCCGCCCCTGCGCGGGGCGGCCGATCAGTTCCTTCAGGCCCGGAGGGACTCAGGCTGCCAGGTGCGTCTTGATCTTGGCTTCAATGGCCGCGCGGGGCACTGCCCCGACCACGGTATCGACGTGCCGGCCATCCTTGAAGAACAGCAACGAAGGAATCGAGCGCACGTTGAACTTCATCGAGGTGCCCTGGTTGGCGTCGACATCGAGCTTGGTGATCTTCACCTTGCCAGCGTA
>JAZJZU010000093.1:11075-31006 GCA_040389605.1 Gemmatimonadota bacterium | reverse complement strand
AACCGCCTGATCGGCAAGGCCAACCTCGACTGGCAGCTCGACCGCTACAACCGCCTGAAGTTCGGTGGCGAATACACCAAGTACAAGACGTCGACGTACAACCAGGGCGCCACCAACCAGTCGTTCTCCGACATCTGGCTGGCCAAGCCCACGCGCTACAACTTCTTCGCCGAAGATCGTCTCGACCTCGGTGACGTGGTGCTCGTCGGCGGCCTGCGCTACGACTACTTCGATGTCGGCGCCAGCAAGTGGAAGGACTTCCCGCGCATCTCGTCGGCCCCGGGCTTCACGCCCGACCAGCTGGACAACTTCCTCGAACCGTATCAGGCGCACCACTATCTCTCGCCGCACGTGCAGGTCGCCTTCCCGGTGACCGAGAAGACGAACTTCCGTCTCTCCTACGCGCAGCAGGTGCAGCAGCCGGACTTCTCGGTGGTGCTCTTCGGGTCGAACACCGACCTCTCGATCACCAACACGAACAACAACTACGGATCGGACCTCGACTTCGGCAAGTCGATCCTGTTCGAGTTCGGCGTCCGCCACGCCTTCAGCGACGACATGGTGCTGGACGTGACCGTGTACAACAAGGACAACCTGGCCAACCCGGCCGGGCGCCTGATTCCGCTGAACGACCCGATCGGCAACAAGCGCAATGACATCCGCCTCACGGTGAACCAGGACTTCGGCAACACCCGCGGTATGGACCTGCGCCTCGATCGTCGCTTCGGCAACATCTTCAACGGCTCCCTGGCGTATTCCTACCAGGATGCCCGCAACACCGGCTCGGATCCGTACTCGTACATCAACTACGGCTCCCGCATCCTGTCGGGCCTGGGCGGCACCAACGCCTCGCCCCCGCAGCAGGCGCAGCCGGTCGGCACGTCGCGTCCGCACAACATCGCGGGCCAGGCGGCCTTCAACTTCCCGGCCGACTACAAGCAGGGGAGTTTCGTGGGTACCATCCTGAAGCGGGTCGGCATCTTCAGCACCTTCCGCTACGCCTCAGGCACGCCGTACACGCGCTGCCCGGGTGACGACGCCGACGCGAACATCCTGAGCGGCAACCCCTGCGCGCGCGAACTGGCCGGCGACTTCAACGCCGCGCGGCTCCCGTCGTACAAGGAGTTCAACCTCCGCGTGACCAAGGGCTTCGCCATCGGGAAGCTGGATTTCACGGCCTATATGGACGGCCGCAATATCCTGAACCTGAAGAACATCGGCTCGGTGTTCACGTCCACGGGCAGCACGCTGAGCCCGCGGTCGATGGATTTGGCCTGGACCGCCGACTCGACCACGTTCTTCTCGTTCTGGGACAAGAACCCTGGCTCGTACGACAAGGCCACGGGCGACATCACCCTGCCGAGCAGCAACGCGGCCTGCGGCAACATTCAGGACGCCTCGGGCAACTCGGGCGCTCCGACCTGCTACTACTACCGCAAGTCGGAACAGCGCTTCGGCAATGGCGATGGCATCTACACCCTCGCCGAGCAGCGCCGGGCGTCGGACAACAACCGCCTGGCGACGTACCACATTTCGCGCTTCGCCTTCGCCGGACGGATCATTCGGTTCGGTATGGAAGTGAATTTCTGATCCACGCTTCGCCCTGGGAGGGGCGGCCGGGCCAGTCGGCCCGGCCACCCCACTCCGGTCGCCAGTTTCCATTCTCGAGAGGTCGCAATGCATTCACTGCGTGGTAAGCAGGGCAGGATCGCGACGCTGCTGTTCGCGCTCGCGGCGGCAACGACACTGCCGAGCCCGGCTGCAGCAGGTCCGGAGCCCGGCGCGAAGCCGTCTGCGTCCCGGTTCCGGCTCTTCGCCGGTTCCCTCGGCGCTATGACCATCAACCGGGTCGCCTACGGCCTGAGCACCGGCGGCCTGGTTGGCGTCGACTCCACCAACTCGTCGACCATCGGCGGCGGCTTCTGGCCCCGCGGTACCGGCGACCAGTACATGTTCAACTCCGGTCTGCAGGTGTCCGGCATCATTGCCGGGGCCAAGTCGGCGTCGAACCCCTGGGGTGGCGACACCACCGGTGGCTTCTTCTTCGATCCCCGTGGCACCAACGAGCACGGCATCGGCATCACCGACCTCTACAACAGCACCAACCCGACCGACGTGGCCAACTGGCCGACCTACGGCTTCGTGCCGCAGGGCGACAGCAGCGAAGTGCTCTTCGATCCGCTGCTCCGTGGCCGACTCTCGGCGTCGCAGGGTGACGTCTGGTTCATGTCGTGGGAAGGCGATCCGGGTGTCAACTCCGGCCGTCCGCACCCGCTCGGCATCGTGGCCGAGTATCGCGGACTGGGCTGGAACTATCCGGCCGGCAATGAAGACATCATTTACTTCATCGTCACCTTCTACAACATCACCTCGGTCAATCCGGCGGCGTATGCCAACGCGCGTCCCGGACTGCGCGAGAAGCTGATCTCCACGGCGCAGGACTTCCAGCGCCTGAATAACGCCAAGTTCGGCGTCACGCTGCCGACCGAGGGCTACACGATCAACCCGTTCTACGCCGCCTTCTCGGCGGACGAAGACGTCGCCTCGGCCGGCACGAACTACGCGACGGTGAACCTGCCGTTCGCGATGGCGTTTGCCTACGACGCATCGTTCTCGAAGCCGGCCGGCTGGAAGTTCGACCCGGCCATCTTCGGCAAGCCGTTCTTCGCAGGCGCCGGCTTCGTCGGCATCAAGTACCTCAAGTCACCGAGCGGGCCGGGCGAAATTGCCCTCTTCTCGCTGACCACCAACGGCGGCGCGTTCCCTGACGCGAGCAACACCACCCGCCTGTTCCGCTATATGTCGGGCGATGTCGGTCCCGACCTCGGCGTCCAGTGCAACAACGGCATCGTGCAGATTTCGCACATCTGCTACGTGCTTCAAGGGTCACCGATCGACGTCCGCACCATTCAGTCGGCCAAGCGCGACTCGCTGAAGCCGGGTGAGGCCAAGTCGATCGTGGTGGCGTATGTGCACGCGGCCCCGGTTGCCCTCACGGGCTACACCACCGGTGGCGTGCAGGTTGCCCCGGGCGATCCGACCCGCCTGAGCAACGCGACGCTGCTCGCGCAGGGCGCGAACCGCATTGACTCGATGATGGGCTTTGCAGGCTACACGGATGGCAACAGCGACGGCATCGTCCAGCAGGACGAGTTCACCGTCATCAAGGGATCGGTACTCGGGAAGGGTCTCGTGGCCCAGGCCGTGTTCGACGGGAAGTTCCTCCTCCCGTTCGCCCCTGAGGCGCCGGACTTCTTCCTGATCCCGGGCAACGAGCAGGTCACCGTGCTCTGGAAGCCGTCGGCCTCCGAAGTCACCGGCGACGCATTCTTCCAGATTGCGAACCAGCCCAAGGTCACCCCGCCGGGCGGCGGTGCGCTGGTCGACAACGCCCTGTATGACCCGAACTACCGCAAGTTCGACGTCGAAGGCTACCGCATCTATCGTGGCCGCATCGACTCCCCGGGCTCGCTCCGCCTGATCGCGCAGTACGACTATGCCGGCACGTCGTTCGTCGACTTCGGCGGACAGGTTCCGCTCGGCTCGGCCTGCGCGCCGGAAATCAATGTCACCACGTCGTGCGCGGGTGTCTTCGATCCGATTGCACCTGGTGTGGCGCGGACCAAGTCCCGGTCCTACGACATCTCGGGTCAGCTGGTCCAGGTCAAGTTCGGCGATCGCGTCCAGCTCGCATCGGGCGACATCCTTCCGCTGACGGCCGACACGGCCGTCACCGGTGGCAACTCGGGTTACCCGGCACTGAGCAACACCGGGGTTCCGTTTGCCTACACCGATCGTGATGTCAAGAACGGCCTGACCTACTACTACGCCGTCACGGCGTTCGACTACAACTCGATCCAGTCTGGTCCGACCAGCCTCGAGTCGGCCCGTATCACCAAGCGGGTGGTGCCGAACACGCAGGCGTCGAACTACGTCAACACGGCCGTCACGGAATCCGGCGTCTTCGGACGGAAGGGACTGGTCTCTGATCCCGTGGCACCGGCGATCGACCCGGCCACCGGCAAGTTCTCCAAGAAGTTCCAGCCGGCCAACGGTCTCTCGGTTTCCCTGGCGGCGTTCGTCAAGGAGCTGATCAAGGCGCCGGGTGAAGTGGGCGTGAAGCTCGACTCGATCACCATCGGCTCACAGGCCGACGGTGGCAACCAGAACGCCACGCAGTACTTCACGATCACGACGCCGAATGGCTCGTCGAAGATTGCCGTGCCGCTCCCGTCGGACCTGACCACCGCGATTCATAGCGCAACAGGCTCCTTCCCGGCCATCACGGCCGATGCCGACCTTGCCGCCAAGTACGGCGGCGGAGCGGGATACGGGCTGGCAGGCGCGTACAGCATCTCGATTCCGTCGGGCTACTACGTCGGCGTCACGTCGCGCGGTTGCGTGAACGGTGCCGGCGGATACAGCGGTACGAGTTGCTTCTACAACGGACCGCGCTGGTTCGTGGGTGACAACGAAACCAAGAGCAATCCGAACTCCGCCAACGCCGGCACGTTCAACTCCGGGGTGGCGACAACGGACTACAACAATGTTGGCGCGACGCCCACTGGCGTCACGACCATCCATATGCCCAAGTCGTACAGCGACCGGCCGGGTGGTGGCTGGCGCTTTGTCGAAGGCGCAATGACGCCATTCGTCTCTGCCGCCGATTACCGCCTCTACTGGGGTGCCGGTGGCAAGGTCGATTCGGTCATCGACCTGACGCACGACGTGGCTGTGCCGAACAACGGAACGGGCCGCGCCACCTGGGGCATCCTGAACGCCTCGGCAGTCTCTGCCGCGCAGAGCTACGACCAGCGCGCCGAACTGACGGCCTCCGACATCTCCTGCGTCGAGCCGTACAAGTCGCACAACCTGTTCATCAGCAACATTCCGTGCAGCGGCACGGCGGTCGCGCTGAGCAACACGGTGGTGCCGGGCCCGATCGTCTTCGACGACGCCTACAACGGCGGCAACGTTGCGGACCGGACGGCCCCGGCAGCCCCCGGCGCTGGTTTCATCCTCTACCTCAAGGGTCGCTACTTCCTGGTCGAACTGACCGGTGGTGCGGTACCTGCGGCCGGGGCGCAGTGGACGATGCGTGACTACGTCGGCGCCGTGAATGGCGGCAACGGCGCGGCAGGCAACGGTGGCAACTACAGCTTCAGCACCCAGGGTATGCCCCGTCCGATGACGGCGGTGGGCGCTGCGGTGAAGTTCAAGTTCGACGTCACCAATGAGGTTCAGCCTTCGACCGCGGCCACGGTGGCCACGGTGCACACGGTGCCAGATCCGTACTACGTCACCAGTGCCTTCGAAGCGACCACGACGAGCAAGATCATCCGCTTCGTCAACCTGCCGGAGCAGGCCACTGTCCGGATCTACACCTCCAGCGGCATCCTCGTCCGTGTCCTGAAGCAGTCCTCAGGAATCTTCGGCGGCGAGCTGACGTGGGACGTCCGGAACCGCAACAACCAGTTCGTTGCCAGCGGGGTGTACTTCTATCACGTCACGGCGGAAAACGGTGAGACCACCGTTGGACGCATGACCATTGTCAACTACGCCCAGTAGTCCACGGAGCCGGGACGGCGCGCCTCACACGGCGCGTCGCCCCACCTCAGGAGAACGACGCATGATGCGCTTCACCAAGTCTCGCTGGATTCTCGCAGTGGCCTTTGCCGGCCTCACGCCGGCGCTCGCCGCGGCGCAGCAAACCAACGCCGACAACGTGGGCTACGGGACAACCTCCGCGGAGTTCCTGCTCCTCGGTGCCAATGCCCGCGGCACTGCTCTCGGCGGTTCGTACATTTCCGTCGCCACCGACGTCGGTGGTGTCAACGCCAACCCCTCGGCCATCGCACTGATGACCCGGGCTGGCGCCCAGTTCTCGCAGTACAACTATGTCGCCGACACCAAGCTCAACTGGGGCGCGATCGCGTTCCCGTTCGGTGGCGGTTCGAAAGCATTCGGAATGCAGATCGGGACCTACGGCTTCACCGGCCAGCCGGTGTACACGCCGTCCGCACCGGACGGTACCGGCGAGCTGTATGACGTCTCCGAAACCTTCGCGGCCTTGACCTTCGCCCAGAACTTCTCGGATCGCTTCTCGGTCGGTATCACGGCCAAAGGCGTCTTCGACCAGCTCGGCGAGGCCTCCGGCACGGCGTTCGCGCTCGACTTCGGCACGCACTTCCATTCCAACCTGAATGGCAAGCCGATCCGCTTCGCGTTCACGCTCACGAATCTCGGGACGTCACTGAAGTACGAGGGCGACGCCCTCCGTACCTCGTCGCCCCGCGACTCCATCGAAGGACAGGACCCGATCGCCAACCTGCCACAGCCGTCGACGGTGCGAACCAGCGGATTCTCGCTGCCGACCACCTTCCGCGTCGGCCTGGCGTACGACCTGCTCGCCCAGGGCAACAACCGCTTCACCATTATGGGCGAGTTCAATCAGCAGCGCTCCAACAAGGCGGCCTTCGGCTTCGCCGGTGAATTCGCAGCCAACAAGCTGGGCGGCAGCGGGTTCGGCGTCGCGGTCCGCGGCTCCTACAGCTCCACACCGGCCAACGCCTACACCTCCGACTTCTTCGGAGTCGGGGTCGACAAGACCAGCGCCGAGAAGTCACAGGGCCTGGCAGTCGGTGGCGGCCTGAACTACAGCAGCGCCAATTTCTCGCTCGGCTTCGACTACGCCTACCGCAAGGTCGGCCTGCTCGGAACGACGAACTTCTTCACCATTTCGCTGGGCTGGTAATCGTGCTCCCTGGGTTCCTGCTTTCACTGGGCGTGCTGAGCGCCGCCGTCTCTCCTCCGCCACGGCTGGCGGTGCGAGCGGTGCGGTTCTTCGTGCCGTCCGTGAAGCAGACCCAGGTGCTCGGTTTCCTGCAGGTACCGTATGCAATGACGGAAGCCGGCGGCGACCGGATCGCGTGGGAAACCACGGTCACGATCAAGGACGCCGCCGGGACGGTACTCGGCAGCCAGAGCTGGTGGTCGGGGGCGCCGGCGAGCGCCCGCAGCGAAGACGCGGTCGGGATGGAACCGCTGCGCTTTCCGCCGATGACCCCCGGCAGCTATGTCATCCAGGTGTCGGTCAAGGACAGCGTGAGTGGCAAGGTGGCCACCACGCAGGCGGCGGTTGAGGCCTTCGCGGCATCGCCCGGCGTCTCCGATCTCCTGCTCGCGAGCTCGATGCGCAAGGTGCCCGCCAACGACACCACGTCCACCCTGGGAGAGTTTTCCCGGGGTGCCTATCGCTTCATCACCGCGCCCGATCTCACGCTTGACGGCGCGCAGCCAGTGGTCTCCTACCTGCTCGAAGCGTACAGTGACACCGAGGCCGAGGCCTCGATCGTCATCGAAGTGCGTGACGCGGCAGGGAAGACTCTCTACAAGCTCCCCGCCACTCGCCAGAAGATTCCTGCTGGCGGCGGCATCATCGGGGGCCAGCTCCCGCTCGAAGGGCTGGGCGAGGGCAACTACAAGTTCGTCGTCGCGGTGACGATGAGCGGCCGGACGGTCGAGCGCACCGGTGATTTTGCCGTCGGCAACCTTCAGGACGCCCTGGCGCGCACCATTGCCGCGCGCTCGGCGGCCAAGGGAGTCGACGCCGCGTTCTTCGGGGCAATGACCGAGGAAGAGCTCGACGACGCGGCCGACGTTCTGCAGCTCATCGCCACGTCCAAGGAACTCGCGGTCTACAAGAAGACCGGCGCCGACAAGCTCTCCATCAACGCCAAGCGGGCGTTCCTGGTGAAGTTCTGGGCCGACCGCGACCTCAACAAGGCGACCCCGGAAAACGAAACCCGGATGGAGTTCTACAACGCCATCGACTACGTGAACAAGACGTTCGGCGAGTCGGGTCGTGGGGCGCGCCCGGGATGGAAGACCGATCGCGGCCGCATCTGGGCCCGCAATGGCCCGCCGTCCGACAATTTCAAGCGGCAGCAGGAAGGACGCGCGCCGTCGTACGAGGTCTGGCGCTACACCCGCGGACGGCTGCGGTACTACATCTTTGCTGATCGCAGTGGTATCGGACAGTACTCGCTGATGCATTCGAACGACCTGAAGGAGCCCGGCGCCGCTGGGTGGGTGGACCTGATGACGCCTGAAGCAGTGATCGCCATCGGGCAGTACCTGGGAGTCAATCTCCTGGGCAACGCACTCGGATCTGGCAGCAGTGGGATCCAGAACTAGTAGGCTGGAACGGAACAAGAAGTGACCCGCCGGTCGCCTGCGGCCGGAATTCGGAAGTGCAGCAATCCATCACATTTCGTGAGGAGCAGCGTATGAAGGGACTGATTCGTGGGGCCGCAGGACTCGCCGTACTGCTGGGCATGTCGGCCTGCGCCAACGACGCCACTGTCGATCTGATGGGGCCACCGACCGGAGTCCAGGCCACGCCCACCAAGGCGTTCATCCTCAAGGGTGACAGCGTCGCCGTGCTGGTGCGGCTGGTCAACGACCGCAACCAGGCGATCTCCACCGAGTTCGCAGTCGCCAACGTCGGCCCCGCGCTGAGCGTTGCCTACGACGCGGACTACCGCCCCGACTACAACAACCCCGACGGTACCCTCCAGGCGCCGGCCATCAAGCCGGAGCAGCGGTACTTCGCCAAGGGTGCTCAACTCGGCACCTCGACGTTTGACCTGACGTCGAATGGCCTGACAACCACCGTGACGGTCGTGGTCCGCCCCAAGAGCCTCGAGGCGGCGCTCAACAAGACCACCGGACTGACCTACGGCGACACGGTGACGATCACCGCACCGGCCGGGCTCAAGTTCACGCCCTCCTCGGCCGTGACGTTTGCCACCGGTCCGAGCTCAATCGCCTCTCGCTCGGCCGACTCGTCCTCCATCAAGGTCGTCCTCGGCCCCGGCACGGGCGGCGTTGCCACCGTGACGAACGTCTTTATGACGTATGCCCCGACGCTGGCCCTGCAGAGCCTCGCGACCACCAATGCCGTTGCGACGACCACGGCAATTTTGCCGCAGCCGACGATGGCGCCGACCTCCGGGCTCGTGGCCGGCAGCATCGTGACCATCACGGCACCTGCGGGACTGGTGTTCTCGCGCACACCGGCGATCACGTTCCCAACCGGAAGCGTGGCAATTCAGTCGGTTTCGGCTGACTCGAGCTCGGTGAACATCATCATCGGCCCGGGCGTTTCTGGGCCTGCGACGATCACCAAGATGGGCATCATCAAGGCTCCAAACGTTGGCACCTTCACGGTAACAACGAGCAACTCGCTGGCGGCCGTGCCTGCGGTCACGGTAGCTCCGACCGCGGTGTCCACGACCACGCCGGCCTTCGGCGCGTCGATGACGGTTACACTCAGCGCGGGGCTTCGCTTCACATCGACGTCCACCGTGTCCATCGGTGGCCGACCTGCCATCATTCTCTCGCGTTCGGCGGACAGTGCCACCGCGACGATTGTTCCGGCTGGTGGCTCGAACGGGAATGTGACCTACACGAACATCGTCCTGAGCTTCCTCAACACGGTTGCTCTCAGTGCCCCGGGCGATAAGACCGTCACTGTCGGTGCCGCGACTCCTGTCCCGGCCAACGGCGCGATTGCCACGGCGAATGAAATCACGCTGCCAGCTGTTGGCGTCGTCTCGGTGGTATCTGACGCTGGCGCGTTCGTCGCCGGCGGCCCGTGTGGTCTCAGCTCGGTCGGCGGCGATGGTTGCCGTTACCTCAAGATCAACCTGGCGACTGCGCGGACTGTGGACTTCAGTCTTTCTTGGGAAGCAACCGCCACGGCGGACATGGGCCTTTACCTGGTCAATGCCGCAGGAACCTCTGCCTCGACGATTGCCGACGCAGCAGGTAACCAGACCGGCGGCACGGAAACCAAGACGAGTCAGGCCCTGCCCGCTGGCGTCTCTTACATCGCCATCGTGTGGTACAACTACGCTCCCGGCACCGGTGCGCCGGCGTTCACCCACATCAAGATCACGGGCAAGTAAGCCGCGATCGAAGTAGTGCAAGGCATCCACCCCCGTCCGGTTCTCCGGGCGGGGGTGGTTTGCTTCTGGTAAGGATCAGCACCTTCCCCTGACGCCATTCGGCAGGTCGGCACATCTTCGTGGAGTCCCCGGCCCGGAATCGTGATGCGCGTACTGCCGCTCTGCTGTCTCCTTGTTGCCCCGCTCGCTGCGCAGCAGTCACCCGCCGCGGCAGCACGAGAGCTGGTGCTCGAACGCGCCCAGGCGGCCTCGGAGGCCTCCTATGCCACGGGAATCGCCACGGCACTCCCGGTCTACCTCTCGATCGACGCCGCGGTGCTCTGGCCCGGCGCCGGGGTGCTCCGTGGCAGCACGCAGGTGGGCCGGTTCTTCGCGGCGCAGACTTCCCTGGAGGGAGCACGGATCACCTGGCAGGCGATGCATCTGGAAATCTCTGACGATGCCACGCTGGCGCTAATGTGGGGCGCAGCGGTGGTCGACAGGCCCACTCTGGGGAAGGTTCCGGCCACGCACCGCATCGCCCGTTTTCTCGCGGCCTGGCAGCCCGTGTCGGGTGAATGGCGGATTGCTGCCCTCGCCTTTGCAGGACTGCTGAACGGAGCCGAAACAGTCTGGAATGATTCCCTTGGTGAACGAGAGCTCCCGATGCTGCCGTCCACCGGCGTTGGGGGAGCATTCATCGCGGCCGACTCGGCCTTCGCGGCGGAGGCCGCGCGCGCGGGCGCGCAACGCGCCTTCACCCACTGGGCCGCCGCCGATGCCGTGACATTCTCCGGCACCGGGGAACTGTCGATCGGCCGCGACGCAATCGGGCGCGGTTTCGAAGGCGATGCCAATCAGTGGTCGTGGGGTGCTGTCGCGGCGGGTGCCTCAGCCGATGGATCCCTGGGCTGGACGGCGGGTCAGGCCGTGATTGCAGGAAAGCAGCGGACCAGCAAGTCCAAGTACCTCACGCTCTGGCGGCGCGAGAAGGATGGCAGCGTGCACTTCCTGAGTGATGGTGGGAACGGGAGGCCCTGAAGCTGCTGAGGCGCTCTTACGCCTCGGGAAACGCCACCTGCAGCGCGCTGAGCGCGCTGGCGAGATCCTCGCCGTCGCGCCATTGCATCTGGAAGAGTCGCGCGTAGATCCCGCCTCGCCGGAGCAGCTCGGCGTGCGTCCCTTCCTCCACAATCTTCCCCTTCTCGAGCACCACCAGCCGGTCGGCACGCTGCACCGTGCTGAGCCGGTGTGCGATGATCAGGGTCGTGCGCCCCACGAGCAGCCGCTCGAGCGCCGCCTCGACCAGCCGCTCGCTCTCGTTGTCGAGCGACGAGGTGGCCTCGTCGAGCACCAGCACTGCCGGATTCTTGAGCACGGCCCGCGCAATCGCAATGCGCTGACGCTGCCCCCCTGAGAGCTTCACGCCGCGCTCACCCACCAGCGTGTGGTAACCCTCCGGGAGCAACTCGATGAACTCGTGCGCGTTGGCCACCCTGGCCGCATTCTCCACGTCGGCATCCGAGGCCTCGGGCCGCGCGTAGGCAATGTTCTCCTTGATGGAGCCGCTGAACAGTGTCGGCTCCTGCGGCACCACGCCAATGGCACGGCGAAGGTCGTGCAGCGCGAGCTCGCGAACATCGATCCCATCGAGCATCACGACACCCGCTTCCACGTCCCAGAAGCGAGGGAGCAGCGAAGCGATGGTGGTCTTGCCCGCGCCCGACGGCCCCACGATCGCGACCACCTCACCTGGCGCGATCCGGAGAGAAAGATTCTCGATCGTGGGGTGGAGGTCGTCGATCAGTCGATAGCGGAACGAGACATTGCGGAACTCCACCTCGCCACGGATCGGCAACGGGAGCGGCGTGGGCGCGGGCGGGTCGGCAATCGGTGAGCTGCTCTCGAGCAATTCGAATACCCGTTCCGCCGCGCCGATTGATTCCTGGAACGCCGAAAAGAAGGTGGCAATCGCGCCGATCGATGCGGCGATGGTCACGGTGTAGAGCAGGAACGACACCAGCTGACCGGCGGTGACCTGGCCCGCAAGCACCATCCGACCGCCTTCCCAGAGCACTGCGGTGATCCCGCCGAACGTGGTGAAGGTGATCACCCCGAAGAAGAGAGCGCGAACCCTCGCACGCTGCAGGGCCTTTTCAACGACCTCTTTAATTCGGCCGCCGAATCGGGCCACTTCCTGCGGTTCCTGTGCAAACCCCTGGACCACGCGGATCTGTGAGAATGCCTCCTCGGCGGTAGCCGTGGCCTCGGCCACCTGATCCTGCACTCGCGTCGAGATCCGCCGCAGCCGCACGCCAAAGAACAGCGCCGACCCGATCACCACTGGCATCACGCCGAGGGCCGTGAGCATCAGCTTAGGCTGCATCAGGAACAGCATCACGATGCTGCCCACGAGCGCCAGCGCCTGGCGGGAGAATTCGGCCAGTTGGTGACTCACCATTCCCTGCAGCTGCGTGATGTCGGTGGTGAGTCGCGAGGTCAGCTCGCCGGTGCGGCGTTCGGCAAAGAACCCCGGCGGCATTTCCAGCAGCTTCCCGAAGAGTTCGCGACGGAGACCCGCCACGGTGCGTTCACCCGTGGCCGAAAGCCAGTAGGTCTGGATGTAGTTGAGGATCGCCTGGGTCGCGAACAGCGCCAGCAACCCCAGCGCGATCCGGTCGAGCAGCGCGCGATCGTGCTGCTGGAACGCGGCGTCGAGCAGGTAGCGCACCACCAGCGGGAAGGCCAGTGAAATGGCGGCGGCGAGCACCAGCGTGACGGTGGCGATGACCAAGCCAGCGCGATACGGCCGGACCCGCGGCCAGAGCCGCAGCAAGGCGCGCGGGGAGAAGCGTCGCGATTTCAGCAGGACCACGCAGCTGACAGGCGAGACATCAATGCACCGGCGTCACGGTCAGTGCACATGGGGCGTCGTGGCCACGGCGTCTGGAGTGTCGAGGATCAGCACCTGCGGTGGCGGGGAACGGTGCCCGAACGGTATCCAGCGGTCCACGGCCATCGCCACGAACAGCAGGGCGAGGTAGGAGAGCGAGAACTTGTACATCCGCCAGGTGGTGGGCGAGACGCCCTCTTCCCTGAGGATGATCCAGCAGTATTGCAGGAACCGCAGCCCGAGCAGCAAGGCGGCCACGAAATAGACTGCGCCGGAGATCCCGACCACGGCAGGCATCAGCGTGAGCGGAATCAGCATCAGGGTATAGAGCAGCATCTGGCGCTTGGTCTCGGGCACGCCGTGGATGTTGGGCATCATCGGGATGCCGGCGTTGCCGTAGTCCCGCTGCTTGTTGAGCGCGAGCGCCCAGAAATGCGGCGGCGTCCAGAAGAAGATGATCGCAAAGAGGTAGAGCGCGCCGAGATCGAGCCGACCGGTCATCGCGGCCCAGCCCACCAGCGGCGGGAACGCCCCGGCCGCGCCGCCCACCACGATGTTCTGGGGTGACGAGCGCTTCAGCCAGATGGTATAGATGAACACATAGAAGAGCAGGCCACTCAGTGCGAGCCAGGCGCTCAGCGGATTCACGAAGTGCCAGAAGAGCACGAACGAGACCGCGCCGAGGGTGAGCCCGAAGAGCAGCGCCACGCCGGCCTGCATCCGGCCCGACGGGATCGGCCGGAGCCGGGTCCGGGTCATCCGGTCATCGATATCGCGGTCGAACCACATATTGATCGCGTTGGCGCCACCCGCCATCAGGTAGCCCGCGAGCGTGACCCAGCCCAGCAGTCCCCACGAGGGGAGGCCAGCGCTGGTGATGAACATCGGCGCGATCGTGGTGAGCAGCAGCAGCGAAATGATCCGCGGCTTGGTGAGCGTCACCAGGTCGGCGGCGAGTGATGGAGCACGCACGGCCGGGGCCGGTGCGGGGGTGTCTTCGGGCATCCAGGGTCTTGCCTCGTGGGCCGCGCCCCTAGGCGGGACGGCCGAGTGGTGTCAGTTTTCCGAAGCCCCAACATACCCGTCCCGCACACCCCCCTCAAGGAATCCGATATGGAAGACCGCCTGCCGCGGAACCTGGGTCTCTGGAGCGCCGCCGCCGTGCTGGTGGGGACCACCATCGGGAGTGGCATCTTCCGGGTCCCCCGGGAGGTCGCAGCGGCCCTGGGTGAGCCGATCCCGATGCTCGCGCTCTGGGTCATCGGTGGCATCATCACCCTCACGGGCGCGCTCACCATTGCCGAACTGGCGGCCGCGTATCCTCGTTCGGGCGGGATCTTCGCCTATATCCTGGAGGCCTATGGCCCGCTGCCAGCGTTCCTCTATGGCTGGGCCGAGCTCACGGTGATCCGTGCCGCGGCAATCGGGGGGATCTCACTGGTCTTCTCGAGTTACCTGGGGGAGTTCGTCTCGCTCTCGGCCGCGGAAGAGCGCTATGTCGCGGCCGTGATCATCCTGCTGATCGCGCTGCTGAATTATCTCGGCGTTGCCTATGCCTCCGTCCTGATGAACGTCACAACCATCCTCAAGTACGGCGCGATGCTGGGCCTCACCCTCTTCGCCTTCACGGCCGGCGAAGGCGGCACGGTGGCCAACTTCACCACCTCGGCCCCCGGCAGCGTGGTGACCGCCTCGCTGATGCTCACGGCGCTGGTCCCCATTATGTGGACCTACGATGGATGGTCGAATCTCTCATTCGTGGGCGGCGAGGTGAAGGATCCGGGCAGGAACCTGCCGCGAGCGCTGATCATCGGCACCAGCGCGATCGTGGTCATCTACCTGCTCGTCAACGCCGCCTATCTCTACCTGTTGCCGATCACCGTGATGGCGCAGTCGGCGCGGGTGGCGTCGGAGGCGGCCAAGCACATCTCGCTCTTCCGTGATGCGGGGGCGGCGGTCATCTCGGGCGTCGTGATGGTCTCCTGCTTCGGATCGGTCAATGGCTCGATCCTCACGGGCCCGCGGGTCTTCTTCGCGATGTCGGAGCAGAAACTCTTCTTTCCCGTGATCGCCCGGGTCTCGCCCCGGTTCCAGACCCCCTCGGTGGCCATCTGGCTCGCTGCGGGACTCGGCGTCACCTACGTGCTGCAGAATGACTTCGCGGCACTGGCCGACCGCTTCGTGCTCGGTGCCTGGCCCTTCTATGCGATGGCGGTGGCGGGGGTATTCACGCTCCGGAGGCGCCACCCCGATATGGTCCGGCCCTACAAGACCCTGGGCTACCCCGTGGTGCCCGCGATCTTCCTGCTCGCCTCGGTCGGGATGGTCGGGAACGCGCTGATCGCCCACCCCAAGGAGAACGGCTTCACCTTCGGGGTGATCCTGGCGGGATTGCCGGTCTACTACCTCTGGCGCTGGTGGCAGCGGCGGCAGGTTGTTGCATAGCGAAACGTCAAGAGGCCGTCCGCTGGATTGCTGGGTGGGGAAGTCCTTACCCACCCGTCGCGGGAATGTGACGGCATCTGGAGAGCGTTGAGTGCGGGGCGTGCGATTGCTTGCGCAGCGCGCGATCGAGGACGACATTAGAGCGCCGCAGGCAGCGCGGTACCCCTTTTTTCTCACGGTTATTCAGGAGTAGCGATGAAGCGACTTGTGCGTTTGGCACTCACGGTGTCGGGCGTCCTCGTGACGATGCTGGCGTTGCCGGCCGTCGGCACGGCGCAGGGCGTCACGACGGGAGCGGTTCGCGGAAAGGTGCTTGACGAGGCCGGCCGGCCGGTGGTTGGTGCGGTCGTGACGCTCGTCAATGCCGAGACAGGACTGCGCAATATCGGCACCACCCGGAGCAGCGGACAATTCAGCCTCGAGAACGTCACACCGGGCGGGCCGTTCACCCTGACCGTTCGCAACGTCGGCTTCCGTCCGGCCACCCAGTCGGGCATCCGGGTCAACCTCGGCCAGGTCGTGACCGTCGACATCAAGCTCACGGCCGCTGCGGTCACCCTTGCCGATATTGCGGTGACCGGGGCCGCGGACAATCCGTTGCTGTCACGCGGACGTACCGGCGCATCGGTGACGATCTCGGATTCGTTCATCAGCCGGTTGCCGACGATCTCGCGAAACTTCACGGACCTCATTAGCGTGGCCCCACAGGCCAACGGCTCATCGGTTGGTGGACAGAACAATCGCTACAACAACATCCAGATCGACGGTGGCGTGAACAACGACCTCTTCGGCCTCGGGTCGAGCGGCACCCCTGGCGGTCAGGTTTCTGCCCGGCCGATCTCGATCGAAGCGATCAAGGAGTTCCAGCTGCTGATTGCCCCCTTCGACGTCCGTCAGGGCGGCTTCACTGGCGGCCTCGTGAACGCCGTGACCAAGTCGGGTACCAACACCATCCACGGATCGCTGTTCGGTTTTGGCCAGAACCAGGACCTCTCGCGCAGTGAAGTCGATCGCGGAGCGCTGGGCAAGGATGTGCTCAGCAGCTTCCACGAGTACCAGTACGGCGGAACCCTGAGCGGCCCGATCGTCAAGAACAAGCTCCACTTCTTCGGCGCGGTGGACCTCAAGAGCCGGTCGGCGCCGTTTGCCCAGTACCTGCAGAACGACGTCGCGATCGACTCCGGCGCATTCGGTGTGACGCAGGCGAAGGCGGACAGCGTGGCGGCCTGGTCGAAGGCCAATCTCGTCGACGCCGGCACGGCCGGGCAGGTCAATCGCGAGTCGCCCGACCACAACATCTTCGTCAAGCTCAATGGTCAGGTCACGGCCGGCAGCCAGATCGAGCTCTCCTACAACGACGTCAAGGCGAGCGATGGCACCCTGATCCGCAGCTCGTCGTTCTCCGGCTTCCGCAGCGGCTATGAGCTCGGCAACGCGGGCTATACCATCAACAACACCACCCGTACCGGACGGCTCCGCTACAACGCCGTCCTCGGCGGTGGCTTCACCAACGAACTCCTGCTCGGCTACCAGCGCATTCGTGACCTGCGTGACCCCGGCATGAACACGCCACTGATCTTTGTCGGCGGCACGTCGTCGGGCGGAGGCAGCGCCATCGCCATCGGCGCCGAGCGGTTCTCGCAGGGCAACGTCTTGAAGCAGGACATCTACGAAGTCTCGGATAACCTGAGCATTTCCCGGGGATCGCACCTGATCACCCTAGGCACGCACAATGAGTTCTTCAAGTTCTATGACCAGTTCTTCCCGGGGTCATACGGCGTGTGGGGCTTCGCGAGCGCGGCCGATCTCTACGCCGGTACGCCGAATCACTATGAAATCGCGCTGCCGCTCCGGACCAACGGACCGCTAGCTGAATTCACCGTGAACCAGATCGGCCTCTACGCCCAGGACATCTGGAATGTCACGCCGAAGCTGAGTGTGACGGCCGGTATCCGGATGGACAAGCCGTCGCTGCCGACCAAGCCTGATGCGAACCCCGGGCTCGCCGCGATCCAGTTCACCCACGTGAACCTGGGGGTGACTGGCACCACCGACATCGCGAACACGGCCGACTTCAGCACGGCATCGCTCATCTCCCCGCGTTTCGGATTCAACTACGACGTCAATGGCGACCAGAGCACGCTGGTTCGCGGTGGCATCGGCGTCTTCGCCGGACGTCCGCCGTATGTGTGGGTTGCCAACGCATACGCGAACTCCGGCCTCACGCAGGCGACGCTCTCGTGCAATGGTGCGGCGATCCCGACGTTCACCACCGACCTGGCTTCGCAGCCGACCACCTGTGTCGGCGGAGGCGCACCGAACCCGCCGAAGCCGTCGATCGTGTACTTCGACCACGGCTTCAAGTTCCCGCAGACGATGCGGGCGGCACTCGGTGCAGACCACCAGCTGGGCTGGGGTATGGTTGCCACGGTGGACCTGCTCTACACCCGGACGCTGAACCAGTTCTACCTCAATGACGTCAACCTCAAGGGCGTCCAGAGCCTCGAAGCGGGTGAGGGTGGGCGTCGCCAGTACGGCGTGGCCGGCACCCCCAATGCCACGACCGGCATCGCGTCGGCGATTTCGCCGACCCGCATCAGCAGTGGCTACAACGATGTCATTCGCCAGTCCAATGCAAGCGGCGACAACTCGTACTCGGCCACCTTGCAGGTCAACAAGCGGTTCAGCGATGGCTTCTCGTTCAATGCCGGCTACACGTACTCCCGCACCAAGGATCGCGAGTGCATGACGTCGAGCATTTCGAACTCGAACCTGCGCTTCGCCGTGCTCCAGGGCGCGCTGGATGACCGTCCGCTGGCCACGTCGTGCTTCGACGTGCCCCACAAGCTTGCCCTGACTGGCATCTTCAACCTTCCGCTCGGCCTGCAGGCGTCGCTCACGTATGTCGGCGCGTCCTCCACGCCGTTCACCTACACCGTGAACAACGATGCGAACGGCGACGGGCTCTCCGGCAACGATCCGATCTATGTGCCGAAGACTGCTGCCGACATCACCCTGAAGAACGCCTCGGACTGGACGCAGCTGAACAGCTACATCAGCAGCGATCCGTGCCTCGACGAGGCCCGCGGTACCCTGCTCGTGCGCAATGCCTGCCGCGGTCCGTGGCAGAGCTTCATGAACGCGCGCCTGACCAAGGTGATTCCGACGCTGAAGGGACAGGCGCTCGAAATCTCCGTGGATGTGTTCAACCTTCCAAACCTGCTCAAGTCGAGCTGGGGCGTGGTCCGCTCCACCACGGGCTTCGAGAACCAGGCGATCCTCAACCAGACGGGATATGACGTGGCCAATCAGCGCGGTCAGTACACGCTGATGAACCAGAACAACCTGAACGGTGTGGTCGCGAACAGCTCGCGCTACAAGCTGCTGCTGAGCGGCAAGTACACCTTCTGATCGCTTAGCGGCTGAAGGACAGAAAGGGTGGGGAGGCCTCGGCCTCCCCACCCTTTCGCTTGTCCTCAGCCCCCTGCTTCCTTGCTGCTAGCTCCGCACCCGCGTCAGCAACACCACGGCGACCAGCAGGAAGAGCCCGTTCATCGACCACGCCGCGAGCTCGGGTGAGATGATCTCCTTCCCGCCCAGGGCCTTCATGATCTGGGTGCCCGTGAGATACACCAGCGTGGTGCCCAGCGCGAACGCCAGACCAAGTGCCGCGCCGGCGCGTGGCGCGGTGAGCGAGAGCGGCGCGCCGAACAGCGCAATCACAATGCAGGCGAACGGCACGGCATACTTGAGATAGAGGTCCACTGCCAGCGCACCAGGTGGCTTGCCGGAGCGAGACAGTTCGGCGAGATAACTCCGGAACTCGGCCATCGTCATCTCTTCGGCCTTCTTTCCCTCGTCCATCAGCTGTGAGGGGGTCTCGGTCAGCTCACGGTGTCGCAACGATGCAAACCGGAATGAGGCGGTGCTCCCCGTGCTGTCGATCAGGACGCTGGTGCCCGAGAAGAATCGCCACTGGTGCGAGCCCTTCATCCACAGCGCGCTGTCGGCCGCCACGGTCCAGCGTGACTTCGCGGGAGTCAGTGGCCCCTCGGCGAGGATGCCGCGGTTGAGCCGATCGGGAGCCCGCGTCATTTCGGTAATGGCCCAGGTCCAGTGGCTCGGGGAGGCATAGCCGAACTGGTAGCGCAGCATATTCTTGTCGGAGACCCGGTCGCCTTGCAGCTCACGCTGCCGCGACGTGCTCACGGCCGCGGCCTCCTGCAGCGCGTAGGTCACCGGGACCATCAGTGCCGCGAGCAGCATCATCGGCGCCACCAGCCGGTGGAAGGAGATCCCGCCGGCCTTCGTGGCGGTCAGCTCGCTGTGGCGGCCCATTCCGTTGATGGTGAACACGGTCGCGAACAGCACCGCGGCCGGGAGGTACTGGGCCATCTGCCACGGGAAGAGGAAGAGCTGTCCGAGCAACTCGAAGAGTTGAAGCCGGAGATTGCCTTTGTGATCGCCGATCCCACGCGCGAGGATGAAGCGGTGGCATTGGCCCAGGACGCCGTGGAGGACATGAGCAAGACGGATGTGCGCCGGGCCGTGCGCGAATTGCGCGAGAAAGGCGAGACGACTTACCTGCAGCCGTACCTGTGCGAAAATCGGCCCACGGTGATGGCGCTGTGTCCGGGAGAAGA
>JAZJZU010000093.1:0-11065 GCA_040389605.1 Gemmatimonadota bacterium | reverse complement strand
AGAGCTGTCCGAGCAGGATGTTGGGTATGGTAATGCCGCGGTCGGTGAGCCTGCCAAACCGGTCGGCCGTGTTGATCAGCACCGAGATGGCCGGAATGCCGAGCGCGGCGAGCGTGAAGGTGCCCACCCACTGCCGCAGGACGTAGCGATCGAGCGTGCCGAGGAGTTTCATCGCTTCCGCCGGAAGGGACGTCCGAACAGGCCGACCAGGGCATCGAGGATGCCGCCCGTCCGTGCGGTACCCATTTCCCGGTTGGCCAGGATGACCCCCAGGAGTCCGAAGATCGTGAACAGCACCACCGGCCCGTGCATCGCGAGCGCGGCCGAGATGTAGCCCTTGTTGGCCACGTTCTCGCCTCCGATCAGCAACACATAGAACGCCATGAAGATGATCAGCGAGGCCGCGATCACCAGGCCGATGCCGCTGCGCGGGTACTTGAGGGCGAGGGCCACACCCAGCAGCACGAAGCAGAACGACGCGAGCGGAATCGAGAACTTCTTGTGGTATTCCACCTGATACTGCCTGATCATCGAGAGGGCACGATCGGCCCCCACGACGTTGCCGCGCACCTCGGCGATCGTGCCAATGAGGTTGTTCGGCTGGCTCTGCACCTGCGGAGGCACCAGGAAACCGGTGGGCGGGCCCTGAGCCTGTGGCTGGGCAATCTCTCCCTGCGGTGGTGTGGCCTCGGGGGCGAGCTGCCCGGCTGCGGCCGGGGCCGGGGTATTCATCGCCCGCTGACGGAGCGCCAGTGCATAGGCGGAATCGGCGCTCGGCGTGTGCTGTTCCGGCGGTACCACCTGCTTCAGGATCGCCGCGCCACTCTCAGCAGTGGCCGAGGGAGCAATGTCGCGCAGCTTCTTCACTGCCCGGGGCGGGCTGCTGTCGGCTGGTGTGCGTACCGCGGCGGCGACCCCGGAGGCCGAGTCCTGAGCCGGACTCGGCGCTGGTGGCGGGGCGGTGACGGCCGGAGCGGGCACCGGCAACGGAAGCGGCTGGGGCACCGGCGGATTGATACTCGAAATCCCCTGCGGGAGCCGGGCCACCTGAGCCGTGGATTCCGGCTTCGTGGCCAGGGTCTCGACTGGAATTTCACTCGCGGGAGCGGCGGTGAGTGAATCGCGCGGGCGCCGGGACGGCGGGACCATCACGCGCCCGACCCAGTCCTCGAAATCGCGATAGCGACCGCAATGCGGCTGGAACTCCGGCTGCAGCTGCGCCGACGGTGCCGGCACCGGAGAGAGGCCAGCGAGGTGACGCAGGTCGCGCCGGGTGGCGAATTCGCGCTGGCGGTTGATGTCATCAAGTTGCCAGCGCTGTTCGGTCACGCCATCGAGCAATTCGCAGCCGCTCATCTCGCGATCGCCGCGCTCGAGCTCATCATCCCGGCGTTCGAGCTGATTGGCCACACCGCGAATCCGGATCCGGTTCACCTCGAACTGGGTGCGCTCGATCCGGCCAGGCTGGGTGCTCTTGATATCGAGCTGATCGCCCTTGCGCAGGGTCAGCAGCAGATCCGTGCCGCTCGGTGATTCGGCCATCCGCCCCGTTTCGGCGTGCAGCACCTTCCGGCCTTCGTAGGACGAGAGGTCGTAGATGGTGACGTCGCGCATTTCCCCGCTGCTGTCGTCGATCGCCGCGGCGCGAAGAATGTAGGAGGTGGGTGGCAGCGGGTTGAGCAACACTGGCCGGAGGGCCAGGGTGGGCGTCTTCTGCATCACGTCGCTCTTGAGCGACCGGAACCGGATGTTGCTGCGCGGAACCACCTGATCGAACAGCATGAAGTTCACGACGGCCACGACACAGGCCGCCAGCAGCGCGGGCCGGACCATTCGCCAGACCGAGATGCCGTTGGCATACATCGCCACCATCTCCTGATCGGCGGCCAGCTGGCTGTAGGCGTAGAGCGTGCTGACCAGCACGGCCATCGGGAGGGTCAGGGTCAGGAGGGCAGGGAGGGCGAGCACCACGGCCTCGACCATCACATCCGCGCTGAGCCCCTTCCCCCCGAACTGGTTGATCAGCTCGCTGATCTGGTTCAGGAGGAGCAGGCCCGTCAGCGCCACGATGCCCCAGAAGAACGGGGCTGCGAGCGCGCGCAGGATGTGGCGGGTAATCAGGCGCATGGTGCGGGAGCGGCCGTCCGGTTGTGGTGCCCCACGTCAGGGGCGTAGGTTACAGAGGTCCGGCCTCCAAGCTAATCTCCCTACTCCCCATCCGTGGCGCGACTCGCCCCTTACTCCCTCCTCCTGGCCCTGCTCGCCGCGCCCTCCCTCGGAGCACAGCTTCCGACGGATACCACGCGTGCGGGAATGGGCGTCCACGGCAGCCTGCCGGGAACTCTTCCCGTGCTGGTCCCGCCGGCGATCCTGCGCGCCCCGTGGCTCTACCCGGGCGGCCGGACGCCGACGAGTGTCGTGGCGGGCTTCAATGCCCGGCTCGACTCCACGCTCGACGCGCAGGAGGCGGCGAGTGCTCACCAGCGCTTGCTGATGGGACTCTATCGGGGCCGAGGCTTCGGGGCACAGCTCGCGGGCGAGGATGCGTCGCGGCGTGACGCCGAACACCGCGGGCTCTTCGGCCTGAACACCAACGTGGCCGACGTGCGATTCGACGGCGAGCTGCAACTGACCATCGGGACGGACCGGTTCCAGAACCTCCGCTGTACCCCGGCGCAGTTGCAGGACCCCAATTCAGGGTGCCGTCCACATTTCAAGCCGCCGAGGATCGAAAACCAGCTCCAGTTCCAGGCCCAGGGACTGATTTCGCAGCGGCTCCGCGTGGATGTCGATCTCGACAACCAGCGCGACTTCAACAACGCGAACAACATCCGGGTCTCCTACCAGGGACTCGAAGACGAAGTCCTCAAGCGGATCGATCTCGGCACGGTGCAGTTTCGCCCGCCGCCGTCGCGATTCCTGACCGCAGGCATTCCGACCAACAATTTCGGCATCAACACGACGCTCGAATACGGGCCACTCGAGATCCAGGCGCTGGCTGCGACCCAGAAGGGGAGCCAGGTCGGCAACAAGACGTACATCATTGGAACCGAGACCACGCAGCCGCAGGATCGCGATGTCGCCGACCTCAACTTCGAGGCCCGGCGGTTCTTCTGGTCGGTCGATCCTCGCACGCTCCCTGGCTATCCCGCCGTCGACGCGCTGACGCTCGAAGGGTTGGTGCTCCCGCCCGCCCAGCGGCCCACGCAGGTCCGGATCTACAAGTACAAGGCCAACACCACCGGTGGCGTCACCAATCCGAACCTCGACGGCATCACCGCCCTCGGGCTCAACCAGAGCGGCACCTCGACCGAACAGATCGGACCGCTGCGCTGGCAGTTGCTGCAACAGGGGCGGGACTACTGGATCAGCCCCACCGGACTCTGGTTCGTGCTGACCTCGAAGCTCGACCCCAACGACTTCCTCGCCGTCAGCTACACCACCGCCGATGGTGGCAGGGTGGGAACCTTTCCGGCCACCGACTCGCCGGCCCGCAGCGACACGCTTCTGCTGGTCCTCCAGCCCAACCGCGGGCCCGACGCGGGCTCGTTCTACCACTCGATGCGGAATGTCTACCGGGTGGCGGGAAGTGACCTCGTCAGGGGATCGCTCGCCGTGTCGATCACGCTGAACCGCTCGGAACGGCCGCAAGGAAGCGACGGGACGTGGCTTTCAGTGCTCGGACTCGCGTTGCCCACCGACCCGAATGTCTTCGATGCCGAGAATCGCCTCTTCCCGCGGACCCGCGATCCCGCGGCCGAGGCGACAATTCACGACCATTTCATCTTCTTCCCGAACGCCCAGCCCTTTGGCGATCCGGTCCGGATTCCCGATCCGGCGTTCCGGAACGATTCGCTCTACCGGACCCCGGAATATCTGCTCTTCGATCAGGGTCCACCCGCGAAGTATCAGATCCGGCTGCAATACCTGGCGCGTGGCGGTGGCGACCGCTCCACGCTGAACCTCGATGCCTCGCAGATCCGCGAGGGAACGGAGCAGATCTACGTCGACGGGCAGCGACTCGTGAAGGGTGTGGATTACACGATCGCCTACGGAACCGGAGTGGTCTCGTTCCTGGACCCCGAACGCCTCTTCTCACGTTCGACCAGCACGGTCACGGCATCGTATGAGCAGCGTGGCTACTTCGCGATTGCGCCGACCTCGATCTTCGGACTGACGGCACGCTATCAGATCGGCACCCTCGGCGCGCTGAATTTTGTCGGGCTCTATCAGTCCGAGGCCACGGCCTACAATCGTCCGCAGCTTGGCTTCGAGCCCACGGCATCATTGCTGGGCGGCGTCACGGGTGACTTCCGGATTCCGATGCCGAGTGTCACCCGCCTGCTGAATCGCCTCTCGAGCGGCGGCGCCAGGGCACCCTCCACGCTGGAGCTCAACGGGGAGCTCGCCTTCTCGCGCCCCGACGCGAATCGCTCGGGACAGGCCTACCTCGAGGAGTTCGAGAACGACGCGGGCATTCCCATCCGGCTCGCGGAGAACAACTGGCAGCTCTCCTCGCTCCCGCAATCCTCGGCGGGTGTCGAGTCGCTCGGCTTCCCGGTTGGTTTCGACTCGACCTCGGCCGTGCAACTCGGGTGGCAGAACCTGGTGCCTCGCTGCCAGAACTGTGGCGCCGTCGAGATCACCCCCGAGGCGATCGACCCCAACATCCGGATCGTCGGTGGCCAGAGCACCAATCCCGAGACGGTGGCCTATGTCACCTTTCACGCCGACACCGCTGGCGGAATCGTCTCGCAGGACAACAGGTCGCACTGGTCGCAACCCGCCCGGCCCAACACGCCGCGCTGGCGGTCGGTGGTCACTCCGCTCTCGCAGACAGGTGTCGACCTGACTCGCAACGAGTTTCTCGAGTTCTGGGTCTTCGAGAGCTTCGACAAGCCGATCGAATCCGCCGCGATGCGATTCATGATCGACCTCGGCAGCGTGAGCGAGGACGTGCTCGCGATTGCGCCCACGGCATTCACCGTGTCGGGCACCGACACCACCTGGACCGGCCGACAGTACGTCGGGCCGGGCCGCCTCGACACCGAGCGCAACGGCACGGGATCGTTCTCGGCCAATACCGATGACGTCGGCATTCTCGCTGATCGCCCCGATCAGGTGCAGGGTCCGCTCGGCCCCGTGCTGCGTCCCGCGCTCTGCAAGCGCACGGTGAGCAGTTCGGTCGAGATCTTCCCCTGGGGCGACCTGAGTGCACGGTGCTCCAACGGCAATGGCCTCCTCGACACCGAAGACCTCGACGGCGACCTGCTGCTCGATGCGCGCGGGCCGAACGAAGACACCTTCCGCTACGTGGTCGACCTGCGCGATGCCAAGTACTTCGTGCGCAACGGCGTGACGAGCACCGACTCGGTGACGGGTCGCAGCTCGGGATGGAAGCTCTACCGGATCCCGCTGCGGCAATGGGATCGTCAGGTTGGACAGCCGAATATGCGGCTGATCAAGCAGCTCCGTTTCACCTTCCTCACGCCGCCCGACAACGGCGGGCCCGATCCGGTCGTCCGGTTCGCGCTCGCGCGGATGCGGCTGATCGGCGCGCCCTGGATCCGCCGCGCCGAGACCCCGATCCTCGGCATCAGCGGCTCGACCGGCCTGAGCCACGGTGATGTCAGCGTCTCGACGATCACCACCGAAAACCTCGAGCTGGGCTACGTCCCGCCTCCCGGTGTCATCGACGCGGCCAACAGCATCAATGGCGGTCAGTCCAACATCGGGCAGCAGATCAACGAGAAGTCACTGCGCATTGTCGCGCAGGACCTTCGGAACGGCGAGCGCGCCGAGGCGTACAACCGCTTCATCACCGGGCCGCAGAACCTGCTCTCGTATCGCGAGTTGCGGATGTGGGCCCGCGGGCGGGGCAGTGGCTGGGACGACGGCACGCTCCACGCCTATATCAAGGTCGGGGCCGACGCCCGCAACTTCTACTGGTACGACGCCACGGCGCTGACCTCGACGTGGGAACCGGAGATCGTCATCAACCTCGAGACCTGGCGCGCCCTGCGGGCGCAGGTGCAGGAGCGCTATCTCCGGGGTGAGCCGCCGAGCGGGGCCGCCGAATGCGGTGGCGATCCGGAGGCGTATGTGGCGTGCGACGGGCCATACATCGTGCATCTCCGCGACCCGGGCATCAGCGAGCCGAACCTCGCGTCGGTGCAGGAGATTGCAACCGGCATTTATCACGTTGGTACGGGGCCAACTCCCGCGAGTGCGGAACTGTGGGTCGACGATATCCGGCTCGCCTCACCGATCACCGAGGTCGGCAAGGCCGGCGCGATGTACGCCCGGCTGCAGGCCTCGGACGTGGGCGATCTCGCGCTCGGGTATGTCTATCAGGACGGCCAGTTCCGGCAGATCTCCCAGGCACCGAGCTATCGCAGTACGGGCACCCTGCAGGCCACGTCGAATGTGCGCATCGATCGCTTCCTCCCGACCTCGCTGGGCATCGCGATGCCGATGACGGTGGCCTACACCGGCAGTCACACCGATCCGCAACTGATTACCGGGTCGGACCTGCGCGGCGCCGACCTGCAGGATCTCCGCAAGCCGCGCAGCGACAACACGACGGTTGCACTGACGGTGCGACGCGTTGTGCGCACGGGGAATTTTCTCACACGAGCATTGCTGAATCCGCTGTCGTTCAACGCCAACTTCTCGGGGGCGGCATCGACGACCGAGCTCAGCGACGCGAGCAACTCGCTCTGGAATTACTCACTCGGCTGGTTCGCCTCGGGCGCACGACGCACGCGACCGCTCGGGCTCTCGCGCTTCACGAAGGGATTGCCGCGCTGGCTGCGCGAGAGCGAAACCGGTCGCGCCATCGGCCGGGCGAATCTGGCGCTGCTGCCCACGTCATTCCGGCTGAATACCAATGTTTCGCATACCCAGGGCGACTACACCTCGTTCCTCGTGCCGATTCGCCGGGCGTCTGATACCCTGCTCAAGCCGGTGACCGCGCTGCAGTACCTCTGGCGCAACAACGCCGGCACCACGTGGCAGCCGCTGCAGATGCTCACGGTCTCAGGCGACTGGCAGAGCACGCGTGACCTCCGGGAGTATCCCGATTCGACCACGCTTGGCCGGCTCGCCGGTGCGTCGCGGCGGCAGTTCCTGGGCCTCGATGTGGGCGTGGAGCGCGATCGCAACGTCAGCTCCGGCATCTCGCTGAATCCCCAGCTCGCGTCGTGGCTGCGGCCCCGCTTCACGACGTCGTCGTCGTTCATTCTTTCGCGCTCCCTCACCACGCGGAACCCGGTGCGGGTCGACGGCGATACCCTGGGCGAGTACATCCTGCCGCAGACGCTCAACAATGCGCGCATCAACGAAATCGGGGCGAGTATCGACCCCGCGATCCTGATGCGCCGGATCTTCGGCGATTCGAGCAGGACCGGACGCTACTTCTCGCGGTTGCGGCTCTTCGATATCACGCACCGCCGCACCCGGCAGTCGACCTTCGACCTGGCGGCCTTCGACCCGACACTGGGATATCAGCTGGGGATCGGGGGCTTCGACGCCTTCCTGCAGCAGGGTGACGACGTGGCGGTCGGCGCGAGCCAGAACTGGGAGACGTCGTTCACGGCCGGGTTCGATTTCCCGTTCGGGCTGGTGGTCACGTCGAGTTACCAGGAGAATCACAACGAGCGCTACCAGCGCGCCAACGGCGATGCCTTCCTGGTGACCCAGACTCGCTCGCGCGACTGGCCCTCCGGCGTGGTGAGCTGGTCGCGCGTGTTTCGCAGCGGGCCGTTCGCCATCGTGCAGCTCTCGACCAACATCCGCCAGCGCGAAGGCTCCAGCAGCACGACCCTGCTCGATGGCGCCACCGGCGCAGTGAGTGCCACGACTTCCCGGACGATCGGTCCCGATATGACCGTGACCCTCCGCAACGGCATCACCGTGCGGGGAAGCGCCACCTTCGATCGGACCGAGAACCAGGACAACGGCAACCTGCGCCGGGCCGTGAGTGATATCATCCGCGCCGACCTGTTCTGGACGGTCCGGATGCCGCGGGTCTTCTCGGGGCTGCGGAAGCCACTCCGCAGCACGCTCTCGGCCCAGATCCGGCGCAGCAATGACTGCCTCCAGCGTGAGACGGGCACCTGTGACATCGTCTCCGATATCCGTGGGCACGATCTCCGAGGCTCGTTCGAGGCCGATGTCTTCGGACACGTCACAGGCGGCCTCGTGTTCGGATGGGTGGTCAACGATCTTCGCTATCTCGATCGCAAGACGTCCACGATTTCGGCCGCCCTCAACTTCCGTATTCCGCTCACCACTTCCGGATACAACTGATGCGAATCTCTCCGCTGCTGCTCCCGCTGGCCCTGCTCGCTGCCTGTGGTGGCGATGCCGGCCCGCCGCCGGTGCGCGAGTTCGACGGTGCTGCCGCCCTGGCCTCGGTGGTGACGCAGGTCGGATTCGGGCCGCGTATTCCCGGCACCGCTGGTCACGCCGCGATGGCGGCCTGGCTCGACTCGCTCGTGCGCACGCGCAGCGACTCGGTCGTGATCCAGAAGTGGTGGCATCACCCCTCGAGCGGCGGCGATTCGGTCGAGCTCACGAACATCATTGCGCGCCTGAATCCGGCGGCCACGAGCCGCGTGCTCTACCTCGCGCACTGGGACACGCGGCCCCGGTCGGACGGGCCGAAGTCGACCGACTCGCTCGCACCGGTGCCCGGCGCCAACGACGGCGGTTCGGGCGTGGCCGTGCTCCTCGGCGTACTCGATGCGCTCCGCAAGCAGCCTCCGACCATCGGTGTCGACATCGCCTTCGTCGATGGCGAGGACTTCGGCTCGTTCGATCCACCCCAGTCCGATGTGCTGCTCGGTGCCAAGTACTACGCCCAGCACCCCGTCACCAGCGACCGGCCGCTCTTTGCCGTGCTCTGGGATATGGTGGGCGACAAGGATCTTCGCATCCCGCGTGAGCCCGGTTCCGAGATCGCGGCGCCCGATGTGGTCGACCTGGTCTGGCGAGTGGCAGGTCAGCTCGGCTACGGCCACCTCTTTGTCGATGCGTCCTACAGCGGCCCGATCACCGACGACCACACCCCGCTGATCCAGGCCGGCTTTCGCGCCATCGACATCATCGACATCGACTACGACGCCTGGCACACGCGCGACGATACCCCCGACAAGCTCAGTGCCGCCTCACTCGAGGCGGTCGGCAATGTGGCCGTCGCGGTCATCCGCAAGGCGGTGAAGTAGCGCGCACCGGCCTGCGTTCGGCGGCGCCGACGCAGCGGCGCAGTCGGGCCCAAGCTACGGGATGTCTCGCACCGAACGACGCTCGCTCGCCATCCTTTTCCTGCTCGGGGTGGCGGGGCATCTCGCCCGGGCTGCCTCAGGCGCCCCGGGCGAACCCGCTGCCATTGCATTCCCCCTCGACTCTGCCAGTGACGGCAACGCACTCGCCCACCGCGATTCGGCCCGGGCCCTGGCTCGGCCACTCGCCGAGCAGGAGCAGATCGATGCCGACCACGCCAGCGTCGCCGAGTTCCAGCGACTTCCCGGGGTCGGGCCGGCCCTCGCCAGGCGGATCGTGGCGGATCGCGAGTCTCACGGTGCGTTCGGCGGCATCGGTGTGCTCGACCGGGTGCCGGGGGTCGGGCCAGCGCTCCTGACACGGCTCCAGAGCCACCTCCGTTTCGGCGGCGTGCTGGCCGATACTCCCCCGGCAGAAGGCGAGGCAGTGGTCAACCTGAACCAGGCCGATGTGGCGCAATTGGACGCCTTACCCGGGATCGGGACCGCCCGGGCGAGGGCCATCGTGGCATTTCGCGACAGCGCCGGCCCATTTCGCCAAATCGGGGACCTCCGGCTGGTTCGCGGACTCCCTCAGTCGCTGGTGGACCGCCTCGCCCCTCGACTCACGCTGCACTGACTTTTCCCCGGCAGACGGCCCGGCGGCCGCGAGGCATCCCCTTTGCACCCTCGGGCAGGGATGACCGCTCCCAACTCGACCCTCAAGACCCCGGCGGCCGACCCCAGCCACGCCGACCGACTCGGAGACCTCCTGCTTGCGCAGGGCCTCCTCAGTCGGGAGCAGCTGGCGCACGCGCTCCACGAGCAGCGGACCACCCACCAGCGCCTCGGTTTCGTGCTGGTGCGGCTGGGGCTGATCGACGAGCTCGAGCTCACCAAGGTGCTCGCCCGCCAGTACCGGATGCCGGCCGTCGACCTCTCGAAGTTCGAGGTCGATCCGCGGATGCTGCGGCTGCTGCCGGCCGACCTCGCGATCAAGCGGATGGTGCTCCCCCTCAAGCGGGAGGGTCGCACCCTCACGGTCGCCGTGGCCGACCCTGCCGATCAGGGGCTGCTCGAGGACCTCAAGTTCATCACCCGGTTCGACCTCTTCCCGGTCCTCGCGGGTGAACAGACGCTGCGGGCGCTGATCGAGAAGCACTACGAGACCAGCGACGAACAGCTGCAGGCGATCCTCAAGGAAATGGAGGGGATCTCCGAGGACATCGAGGTCGTCGCCGACGAGGAAGAGGAAACTGCCACGGCGCTGCAGGCGCTGGTCGATGACGCGCCGGTGGTGAAGCTGATCAACGGGGTACTCACCGACGCCGTGAAGCGCGGTGCTTCCGACATTCATATCGAGCCGTTCGAGCACGAGATCCGGATTCGCTATCGCGTCGATGGCGCGCTGCTCGAAGTGATGAAGCCGCCGCTCAAGATGAAGGCCGCGCTCACCTCGCGCATCAAGATCCTGGCGCAGCTCAACATCGCCGAGCGCCGGGTGCCGCAGGACGGCCGCCTCAAGTTGAAGATGGGAACCCGGGTCATCGACTTCCGCGTGTCGACGCTGCCGGTGCTCTTCGGCGAGAAGATCGTGCTGCGTATTCTCGACAAGGGCAACCTGACGCTCGACCTGACCAAGTTCGGCTTCGAGCCGAAGGCCGAGAAGGACCTGATGAAGGCGATCCTGAATCCGTACGGGATGGTGCTGGTCACCGGACCCACGGGTTCCGGCAAGACGACCACGCTCTACTCGGCCCTGCAGCGGATCAACACGGTCGATACCAACATCATGACGGCCG
>JAZJZU010000092.1:0-5803 GCA_040389605.1 Gemmatimonadota bacterium | reverse complement strand
GAAGACCCGACGATTATCGCGCTGGCGACATAGGCCTCCGCTCGCGGGATTCTTCAGACGCCGCTCTGAGGCACCCACGGCTCAACGCCCTGTGTGACTCAGTGGTCCCCGCGCCGGGCTTCGTGAAGGGGGAGCCAGGGGAAGCCGGCCCCCTCCGACTGTTGGGATCGTAGAATTAGCCGCCCGCGTAGGGCGGCTGCGGCCGAGCGGCTTTGGCGAGCCCCGGAACGGAGCCCGGTGTGGGGGCCGTCCGCCACACCCGAGGTGGCTAGCCGCGGAGAGGCAGCCCACGGGCAACGCCCTGTGATCGGGAATCGCGCCGCGCAAGGCACAGCGCGAGCGACTGCGCGCGGGTAGCTTCCGGTGAGTCGGAAATCGTGCCGCGCGAGACGCGGCACCAGCGGATCATCGTATATTTCCGCATGCTCAATCGCCTCATCGATCACCTCATCTGGGCCGACAACCGCGTCGCTGATTCCCTCGCGACGCTGCCGGCCCCCGACCCCGATCTGCTCCGGACCTATTCGCACGTGCTGGGCGCCGAAGCGGTGTGGATCGGGCGAATCAGCGGGATCCCGAGCGACATCGCGGTCTTTCCAGAGTTCGACCTCGCGACCTGCCGCGAAGTGGCGACGCGGAACCATGCCTCGCTCAAGGTCATTCCGCTCAACGCAGCCGGCGTCGCGCGCAGTATTGCCTACACCAACACGCGCGGCGAGACCTACGTCAGCACCGTCGACGAAATCCTCCACCACGTCTGCCTCCACGGGATGCATCACCGTGGCCAGGTGATTCGCGGGGTGCGTGTCGGCGGCGGTACGCCAATCGGCACCGACTTCATCACCTTCGCTCGTGGCCGCTGAGATCCTGCTGCTCGCCGCGCTCCTCGGCGTGGTGATTCTGTTGCTTGCGGTGGTGCTCTGGCGGCTGCGGCCTGCTGATGGCGCCGCACTCGAACGCGCCCTGCGCGATGAGCTGCGCGCGGCGCGCACCGAACAGGCCGAACAACAGCGACATTTTCGTGACGAGATGACTCGACAACTCGACACCATCCGTGCCACGGTCGATGAGAAACTGCAAGCGACGCTCGAACAGCGGCTGGGTGAATCATTCAAGCAGGTAAGCGACCGACTCGAGGCCGTCCACCGCGGGCTCGGTGAGATGCAGTCACTCGCCACGGGTGTGGGCGAACTCAAGCGAATGCTGGGCAACGTCAAGACCCGCGGCACCTGGGGCGAAGTGCAGCTCGGCGCCATCCTCGAGCAGGTGCTCACGCCTGATCAGTATGCCCGCAACGTCAAGACCCGTGAGGGCTCCAACGATCTGGTGGAATTTGCGGTGAAGCTGCCGGGCCACAGCGGGAATGCGACGGTGTGGCTCCCGCTCGACGCCAAGTTTCCGCAGGAGGACTATCTCCGGTTGCAGGAAGCATCCGAACGGAGCGATGCCGAGGCGGTGCAACTGGCACAGGCGGCGCTGGTGCGTGCAGTGCTGATCGCGGCGAAGGACATCAGCAGCAAATATCTCGATCCACCGCGCACCACCGATTTCGCGATCCTCTTTCTGCCGACCGAAGGGCTCTACGCCGAGGTGCTGCGGATTCCCGGGCTCGCCGATCAGCTGCAGCAGGAGTGCCGGGTCGTGCCCGCAGGCCCCACCACCCTCGCGGCGCTGCTCTCGTCGTTGCGAATGGGCTTCAGGACCCTCGCCATCGAGGAACGTGCCAGCGAAGTGTGGCGGTTGCTTGGCGCGGTGAAGACCGAGTTCGGCCGCTTCGGTGATGTGCTCGACAAGGTCAAGAAGCAGCTGGAGACCGCTCGCAGCACCCTCGACCAGACCGATGTGCGCACCCGCGCGATGCAGCGCCAGCTCCGCGATGTCGATCAGCTCCCCGCCGACGCGAGCGAGGAGCTTCTGGGGCTCGCCGCACCCGACCGCGACGCGCCCGAGAGCTGAGCCTGGCATCGGGGGGCTGCGGGTTGGCCTTCGCCGCCCGGTTATTACCTTGGGCGGTGCGGGATGGCCGCTCCGGGCCGCCCCGCGTCTTCCGGTAGCCTGGAGCGATCGATGCCGCTGTTCAACCTCCTGATGCTCTCCCTCGCCGTCCTGCCGACGGATACTTCGGCCGTGAAACGGGCGTCTCCCGTCTTCAAGTTCGGCGCGGATATCGGCTATGTGAGCACTTCGGGGAATTCGTCCGTCCAGACCCTGAACCTTGGCGACCGGATCACGGCCAAGACGGGCGAAGTGACATTCTCGCAGAACTTCAACGTGGTCCACGGTCGCAGCAAGGGACAGGTGGTCACCTCGCTCTGGCGCGCGGGGCTGCGTGCCGATCTCGCCTTCCAGCCCACCTTCGGCGTCTACGGCGCGGTGAGCTACGAACGAAACGTCTTCTCGGGACTGCGGTCTCGTGTGGGCAATACCGTCGGTGTCACCGCGCAGCTCGTAAAGACTCCGCGCGACAAGTTTTCGGTTGAAGGCGGGATGTCGCTCACGGCCCAGCGCGGGATCGCGGGCAAGGGGCGTGACCTGGACTTCCTCGGCGGTCGCGCCGCGACGAATTATGCGCACCAGCTGAGTAACAAGGCCTCGATCGCGCAGACCGTGGAGTTCCTGCCCAACTTCCGGCAGGGGGAAGACCTTCGTATCAACAGCGAAAGCCTGCTGGTCGCGCCGTTCACGAAACAGATCTCGTTGCGGCTCTCGTACCTGATACGCTACGACGGCCTTCCTGAACCCGGCTTCGAAAGCACCGACCGCCTCTTCACGTCCGGCATTCAAGTGAGTCTCTGATGCGCGCTGCCCTGCTCTGCTGCCTGCTCGGTCTCGTGGCCTGTGGTCGGGATGGTGGTAGGGCGGGCGGCAGCACCGTGACCGACTCGGCCGGGGTGCGCGTGGTGACCTCCACGATTCCCGAGTGGGGCGATGGCAGCGGCTGGCGGGTCGATAGCGTGCCACTGCTCTCCATCGGCGAATCGAACGGCCCCAATCCCATCCTGCTCGTGGAAGTCAACGGCGTCCGGCTCCTTTCCGATGGCCGGGTCGCGGTCGTGAGTGGCGGCGAGAACGCCGTGCTCTACTTCGATGCGACTGGCAAGCTGCTTCGGAAGAGTGGTCGTTCGGGTGCAGGTCCCGGCGAATTCCGCAGCGTGGCCCTCGTTGGCGCGCTCGGCGATTCGCTGCTCATCTGGGATGGCCAGCTCGATCGAGCCACGCTGCTCGATCCCGAGGGCAAGGTGGCGCGCACCTTCACGCTCACGCGCGCCGATACCGTGGCCGGCCGGCGCTTCGGCTTTGCCCCGGCGGCGACCTTCACGAGCGGTGGCCTGCTCGTGGCGGGGCGCGCAGGTGCCGCGACTGGCGATCGCAGCGGCATCCGGCGCGACACCATTCCGCTGCGGACTGCAACGGCTGCCGGCGTCCTTGGCGGGGAAGTTGTGCGCGTGCCTGGTACCGAGGCGGTCGTGGTCACCACCCCCAAGTATGTCACGCGATTCGATCGCCCCTTTGGCCGGCGCACCAGCATCGCGACCCGCGGCACCGAAACCGTGGTGAGCACCGGCGATCTCGATGGCGTGGCCCTCTACGACACCAGTGGCAGGGAAACGGCCAGTTACCGCATCGACCGCGCGCGGCGTGCGATCCCGGCTTCCGACATCGATGCGCTCGGTCGCAAGCAGGGCGAGCAGATCACCCAGTTGCCGCCGGATCTCGCCTCGCCCCTGCGCAAGGTGATTCTCGACGCTGGCGTTCCCGCGACGCTGCCGACTGCCTACCAGGTGCTGGTCGATGCCGCTGGCGCGATCTGGTTGCGGGATGATGTGGGGCCCGTGCTTCGCGATTCGATTCCCCAGCACTGGAGCGTGCTCAGCCCTGCCGGTGCCTGGCTCGGCGGACTGACCACGCCCCGGCGGATGGACGTGCATCAGGTGACCGGTGACCGGGTGATCGGGGTCTGGCACGACGAGAACGATGTCGAGTATGTGCGGATCTATCGCCTCAGGCGGTAGCCCGGGAGCTGCCGGGCTTGCTCCACCCCACGGCCCCGCGTAGGCTCCAGCGTCCTTCCTGAGGTGGTTTGCTTTGAAGACCAAGGAATCCCGCCCCGCCCTGATCATTCCGCCGGACCTGAAGGCGGCCCTCGCTCGCAACAAGAGCGCGGCCGCTGTGTTCGACGCGCTGGCCTACACGCATCGCAAGGAACACATCCAGGCACTGCTCGAGGCCAGGCGTGCCGAGACTCGCGAACGGCGACTCGCGAAGACGATGGAAATGCTGGGCAGTGCCCAGCCCGCGCGCGCGAACGTCAACTCATCGCGCAGCGCTGTGGAGAAGATGCGGATTCAGCCTGGTGATCGCGTCGCGGTGCTGCACGCCGACGCCGAGGCATCGAAATTGTTCGACAAGCTGCCGAAGGGTGCGCAGCGCGATGCGGAGGGCGGCAAGGGATCTGCCAATGTGGTCGTCCTCTTTGCCGAAACCGCCGCACAACTCGCGAAGCGCCTTCCCGCCGCCATCAAGGCTGGCGCTCCTGGTGCCACGCTCTGGGTCGGGTTTCCCAAGCTCTCGTCGGGACGCTCCTCCACGCTGACGCGCGATATCGGCTGGGATGCGATGGAAGCACGAGGCCTCACCGCGATGACGCTGATTGCACTCAATGACACCTGGTCGGGTGTCAAGTACCGGCTGCCGACGTGAGTGTCGATCCGCGCTACCCGATCGGCCGCTACCAGGCGCCGGAACACATCACCGACGCGCACTGTACCGGGTGGCTGCACGAGGTCGAGTCATTGCCGGCACTGGTGCGTGCCGCCGTCTGGGGACTCGACGATGAACAGCTCGACACCCCCTATCGCGAGGGAGGCTGGACACTGCGCCAGGTGGTGCACCACATCCCCGATTCGCATCTGAACGCCTACTGTCGCTTCAAGTTGGCGCTCACCGAGGATCACCCAACCATCCGGCCCTACGAAGAAGCCCGCTGGGCCGAACAGCCCGAGGCGCGTGCGCTTCCGTGCGAGCCCTCGCTCGTGCTCCTCGATGGGCTGCACGCGCGCTGGGCCGCGACAATGATCGCGATGACCCCGGAACAGTTCGATCGCGGCTACTTTCATCCCGAGACCGCAAAAGATTCCACGCTGCGGTGGGTGCTCGGGATGTACGCCTGGCACGGCAAGCACCACGTGGCACACATCACCGCACTGCGCACCGCACGCGGCTGGTGACTTCCCTTCCCCGATCCTCGACAGCGGAGCTGATGCATGGAACGGCAGAGCGTGACTGGAATTGGCGGGATCGTTCTCTTCGCCGACCACGCCGATTCACTGGCGCACTGGTACGAGAAGCACCTCGGCCTGCACTTCACGCGCGAGCCCGACAGCCATTTCTGGTGGGTGGAACTGCCGGGCACTGCGTTCGCCATTCACCAGTCCAATCATCCGCTGGGTCACGAACGCCGTCAGGTTGAGGTGACCTGGGTGCTCGCCGATCTCGATGCCTTCATCGAGCAGCTGGGCGAGTCGGGTATTACGATCGACGAACGGCAGGAAACGGCGACTGGGGACTTTGCCTGGCTCTCCGATCCGGAAGGAAACCGGATTGAGCTCTACCAGAAGCCCGAGATCTAAGCCGACACCCGCTTGCAGGAAAACTGTCATCCTGAGCGGAGCGGCCGCAGGCCGCGCAGTCGAAGGAGCAATGCTCAGCCTGACAAAGCTGTCATCCTGAGCGGAGCGGCCGCAGGCCGCGCAGTCGAAGGAGCGACACTAAACGTCGCAACGAAAACGGCCCCTCAATTGAG
>JAZJZU010000091.1:1013-33142 GCA_040389605.1 Gemmatimonadota bacterium | reverse complement strand
CGTGCCTCAGGATCGCAAGCCTTGTTCCACTGAGGTGATCAGGTTGGCCAGGACGAAGACCAGCGAGAGAAAGAGAATACTGCCCTGGATCGCTGGCAGGTCGCGCTTGTCGATCGCGGTGAGCACGTAGCGACCCACGCCGGGCCACGAGAAGATCGTCTCGGTGAGGATCGATCCCGTGAGGTATGAACCGAAGTCGAGCCCGACGACCGTGATGATCGGCAGCAGCGCATTGCCGAGTGCGTGCTTCAGGACGACGCGACGCTCACTGAGCCCCTTGGCCCGGGCAGTCCGGACCAGGTCGCTGCCCAGGACTTCGCGCATCGCCGAACGGGTCATCCGCGCAAGGAACGCCACGGAGCGCATTCCGAGGGTGACCGCGGGCAAGACCAGGAAGAGCAGTCCACCATAGCCCGATGGCGGAAACCATCTCAGGGTGACGGCGAAGGCGAGAATCAGCAGCAGGCCCACCCAGTAGACCGGGAAGGAAATGCCGAGATAGGCCCCGATGGTCGTGACGCGATCGATCCAGGAGCCGGGTCGGAGCGCGCCGACAATGCCGATCGTGAGGCCGAGGATGATCGCGATCAGCATCGCGGCCCCGGCGAGCCGGAGGGTCGCGGGGAAGCGGTGCGCCAGTTCGCGCACGATGGGGCGGCGCGTGATGTAGCTGCGGCCGAGGTCGCCGCGCACCACGCCACCGACATAGTGCACGAACCGGAGGGGGACCGGATCGTCGAGTTTCAGCTCGCTCCGGACCCGCGCGATGGTCACGCTGTCGGCGCGCTCGCCCACGATCGCCGCCACGGGATCGCCGGGCGCGAGGTAGAGCAGGGCGAAGGTCACGGCTAGCACCCCGAGCAGGGTCGGGATGAGCAGCAGGAGGCGCAGGGCGATGTAGCGGATCATCGGTCGATCGAGACCGTGGTCCACCGCTGTCCGGTGAAGACCGCCGGGTAGCGCCAGCCGTGCACTTCGGGCCGTTCGGCCCAGACATCGACCGGGAACCAGCAGAAGAGCCAGGGGGCGAGCTCAAACACTTCGGCATCGATCCGCCGCAGCAGCTCGACCTTTTCGGTCGAGTCGGGTGTGGAGCGGGCGCGCGTCAGCATCGAGTCGAGGTGCGGCACCGAGACAAAGGCATAATTTCCGCCGGTGCCGGCGGTGCTCGAGTGAAAGAGCGGGTAGGTGAAGTTCTCGCCGTCGGGATAGTCGGCCCACCAGTCGGAGAGGAAGAGGTCGGCGTCGCCCTTGCGGGCCGTGGACCGCGCGGTCGAGGCGTCGCGTTCCACAATTTCCAGGCTGATCCCGACGCGCTCGAGGTCGGCCTGAATCGCTTGCGCGATCCGGGCAAAGTCGGCTCGCTGCGATCGCCAGAGCTGCAGCTTCAGGTCCTTCGCGTGCCCTGCCTGTGCCAGCAGGGTACGGGCGAGCGCGGGGTCGTAGCGATAGCGCGCCCGGGTGGAATCGTAGCCTTCGAGGCCTGGCGGAATGGTGCCTGCGGCCAGCACGCCGCGCCCGTGCAACACGCGATCGAGGATCGCGGGAATATTGACGGAGTGATTGATCGCCCGGCGCACGCGAACATCGGCGAGGGCACCACGGCGCGTATTGAGGGCCACATAGACCGCACGGAAGGCTGGCCGCCGCTGCAATTCGGCAGCGTGGGTCTGCTCCCACCGCTCACTCTCGCCGGCGGGAATCTCCACCACCGACAGCCGGCCCGATTCGTATTCGGCCGCCTGCGTGAACGTTTCCGGGATGATTCTCACGCGCAGGGTATCGGCCGCGATACGCGGCCCCCACCAGCGCGGATTTCGGGCGAAAACCAGGAGATCGTCGTGCGACCAGGAGACGAAGGTCCAGGGGCCGCTCCCGACCGGCGCCTCCCCGAACTCCTCGGCCGTGGGTGTCGGGACCACCGCCGCGACGGGCATCGCGAGCAGCTTCGGAAAGATGTTCAGCGGTTCCGTGAGCGTGAATGCAATGGTGGAATCGTCGAGGACAGCCAGACCACGAAGTCGTTCGGCTCCCGAATCCGCAACCGCCGTCGAGCCGTCGATGGGAAGCAGCGGCCAGATCCGTCCGCCCTCCTGGCGCATCCGCAGGGCCCGGAGGAACGAGGCCTGAATGGCGGCCACGTCGAGTGGCTTGCCATCGCTGAACACCACTCCCGGTCGGAGGCGGAAGGTCCAGGTCCGCCCATCGGGCGAGGGCCACCAGCGCGTCGCGAGCCCGGGCACGAGGCGGCCGTCGGGGTCGAACTGGGTCAGGTTGTCGAACAGGAGTGTGACCGCTTCCCCGGTCGGAACGTCCGTAGAGAGAGCCGGGTCGAGCGAACGCGGATCACCGGACCAGTAGTAGGTCAGACCCTTGGGAATGCCACTGCCGCAGGCGGCGAGGAACAGTCCCAGCAGCGCGCTGAGCGTTCGGGACATCGGGCTCCGGCGGGACGGCGAGACGGCGAGAAGGTTGGCGTAACCCCTTCAAGAAACCAGATTTAGACTATGCGGTCAATCGGCGGGTCAAGTGAGAGGGGCAAGGCGGGGCGATGCCTGCTCCGGGGGGTGCTAGTGGCGGTCGTCCTCGGGACGGCGGCTCCGGCACCTGCCCGGGCGCAGTCGCAGCCGCTGATGGTCCGGGGGCTCAGTTTCACGGGCAACCACGCCATCGACGCGACCACGCTCGCGGCAGCAATCGCCACCACCAACTCGTCGGCGTTCGCGCGCTGGGGGATGCTGCGGTGGCTGGGACTCGGCGACAAGCGGTATTTCAACCAGCAGGACTTCCTGCGCGACATCCTGCGGCTGCAACTGATCTACCGGCGGAGTGGCTACCTCGAGGTGAAGGTCGACACGATCGTGCGGCGCACGCCGACGGACATCTCGATCACCTTTGCGATTACCGAGGGGCCGCCTGTCCTGGTCGACAAGTTCCAGGTCACGGGACTCGACTCGCTTCCGGAAGACGAGTCCGACCTGCTGGTGCTCGATCTGCCCCTGGCCGAAGGCGACGTCTTCTCGCGGTACGTCCTCGAGGCCGCACGCGACACGCTCAAGTTGCGGCTGCAGAATACCGGCTTCCCCTCTGCCACCGTGACCGGACGGTTCGGCGTCGACAGCAGCCAGCGGATGGCGCGGGTGACGCTCGAAGCGAAGCCCGGCACGCGTGCGGTCTTCGGGCAGGCTCACGTCACGGGACAGGACCAGGTCGATTCCGCCTTCATCGCCTCGCTGCTGACCGCGCATCCCGGGAAGCCGTATCGCCTTGAGGAGATCTACCGTTCGCAGCGCGCGCTGTACGGCTCCTCGCTCTTCAGGTTTGCGAGCGTGTCGATCGACAGTTCACGATTCGGTGACTCGAGCACCACCGTACCGTTGCTGGTGGCAGTCACCGAGGGCAAGATGCACCGGGCCACCGGCTCGATCGGCTACGCGACGACGGACTGCTTCCGGGCCGGCGCCGGGTGGACGGCGCGCAACTTCCTGGGTGGCGGCCGCATCGTTGATCTCAGCACCCAGGTCTCGAAGATCGGCGTGGGCACCCCGCTCGACTTCGGCGCGGACCGGAACATCTGCTCCCCGCTCAAGGAAGACTCCATCGGGTCGCGCAAGGCCAACTACGGCGTCACCCTCTCGATGCGCCGGAACGGCTTCTTCTCACCCGACAATTCGCTGGTCGTCTCGCTCTATTCCGAGCGACGGAGCGAATACAAGGTGTATCTTCGCGACGAAATCGGCGCGTCTGCCGCCATTACGCGCGAGACGTATGCCCGGATCCCGGTCACGCTCACCTACCGCTTCGGCTACGGCACGACCGACGCGAACGCCGTCTCGTTCTGCGCCTTCTTCAACGCCTGCGTGGCCGCCGATATCGCGCAGCTGCGCGAGCGGCGCGTGCTGGCGACGCTCTCGCTCAACGCGGCACGCCAGCGCGTCAACAACCTGCTCGATCCGTCGCGCGGCACGCTGCTGTCCGCGCAGGCCACGGTGTCGTCGCGCTTCATCGGCAGCTCGGATCGCCAGCAGTTCTTCCGCCTCGTGGGCGATGCCTCGATCTATTTCCCGGTCACCCGCCAGATCGTCCTGGCCGGCCACATCCGGGCCGGGGCGATCTATGCGCCGCTGATCAACCTCGAGAGCGGCAGTCGTGCGAACTTCGTTCCACCCGATCAGCGCTTCTATGCCGGTGGGCCGAATGACGTGCGCGGCTACGACCGCAACGAGCTCGGCCCGGTGGTCTATGTGGTGCGCGACAGCGCGGTCGGGGCCGATGGCGTGCCCGATGTCAATGCCGTCCGGGTGGCCGCCACGGGCGGCAACCGCACTGCGGTGGCCAATCTGGAGTTGCGCCTCCCCTCGCCGATCTTTTCCCAGCGGCTGCGCTTTGCGGCGTTCGTCGATGCCGGCACGCTCTGGGAGGGCGGCGGCCCCGCGCCGATCCGGGTCACACCAGGCGTGGGGCTCCGCTTTGCCTCGCCACTCGGTCCCGTGCGCTTCGATCTGGGGTATAACCCCTACAAGCTGCAGCGCGGTGCCCTGTATGCCGCCAATTCGGAGACGGGCGAGTTGACGCTGATCAACCCGTCGTACGTCAAGGATCGCGGCCGCAGCTACACGCTGCATTTTTCCGTGGGGCAGGCCTTCTAGATGCGCTGGCTTCGCCGCCTGACCGCCGGGGTGCTGCTCCCGCCTGTCGTGGTGCTCGCCGCCGCCGCCGGCACGGTGGTCGCCCTGTTCTGGACGGCGCCGGGACGCGTGCTCACCGCGCGGCTTGCGACTTCGTGGTTGTCGGGCAACGTCGCGGGCCGGATCGAGATCGGCTCGTTCGGTGGCAACGTGTTGAATCACGTGGTGCTCGGCGACGTCGTGATTCGCGATTCGCTCGACAACGTGCTGCTGAGCACGCCCAGGCTCGAGGCCAATTATCTGTTGCCGGAACTGATCGCCGGGCGGATCGTCCTCAGCCGCCTGACGCTTGAACAGCCCGTCATTCATCTGGTCCGGCTGCAGCGAGGGCGCTGGAACTACGAGGAGGTATTCCGCGTCGCGGCGGGTGCGCCGAGCAACTCCCCGCCACCGCTGGTGCAATTTCGCAACGTGACCGTGCACGACGCCGATATCCGCGTCGATGCCCCAACGGCGCCGCGTCCGCCGAAGCTGCCGGCGTCGCGCAACGGGGCTGAGCCCTATCAGCCGACCATCGTGGAGTCGCCCGACGGCCTCGTGCGAGTCTATACCGCCACGAACTTCAACGCCGCGCTGCCGTTCCTGCGGATCTCGACGCCCAGCCGTGATCCGATCCTGGCACGGATCAAGTCGCTCTCGGCTCGGCTCGGTGATCCACGCCTCACCCTCACCGATCTCCAGGGTGAAATCATCACGGCAAAGGATTCGCTGCGCTTCACGCTCGACCACGCCGATCTCCCGGGCACTCGTGTGCGCGGTGGGGGCGCGGTACGCTGGCCGCGCGACACCGTGCTGTTCGATTTCACCCTCGATGCCGAGCGGGTCGCGCTGGCCGACCTGCACTGGGTCTCGCCCGACTTTCCCGACTGGACCGGGAGCGGTCGGGTGGTCGCGAAGTCGCTCTCAGGCACGCGAACCGACTACACCCTCAATCCGCTCACGCTGGGCAATGGCAAGGCGCAGGCAACGGGCCATCTCGTGGCGATCGTCGACAACAATCGCGGACTCGGGACGCGCGACCTCAACCTCGCGTTGCGCGACGTGCCCGTCGATGTGATGCGGCCGTACCTCGACACGCTGCCGGTTGCGGGAACGCTCACCGGGGCGCTGCGGACGAGTGGGTTTCTCGATGATATGGTGCTTGGCGGCGACCTCGACTTTGCCGACGCCCTGGTGGCCGGATCACCCCGATCACATTTCGTGGTCAATGGCCTGATGCACTTCGGGGGCCCCGAGGGGGCCGTCTTCGAGGGGTTCCGGCTCAACCCCTCGGTCGTGGCGCTCGGCACGGTGGAGCGACTCGTGCCCGCCGTGGTGCTGCCGGGGGACCTGCGCCTCATCGGTCGGCTCGACGGGCCCTGGCAGAACGTGACGTTTCGCGGGACCGCCGAGCACCTTGCGCCCAATGGGGCGCAGTCGCGAATGATCGGAACGGTTCGCCTCGACACGCGCGACACTGTCCTCGGACTCGCCCTTGATGCCGACTTCGATCCGCTCTCCTTCAATGCCCTGCGCACCGGCTACCCGACGCTCAAGACGCGTGGTGGCCTCACCGGTCACGTCGTGGCCATCGGTTCGCTCGATTCACTTGATCTCACGGCCGATCTCTCTGGCGAAGTTGGCCACGTGCGCGCGCGCGGGCGAGTGACCCTGATGTCGCCGCGCTTCGGCGCCGACTCGCTCGTTCTCGACCTGCAGCGTGGCGACCTCGCGGCCTTGCTGGGCGGTGGCACCACGACCTCCCTCAACGGCCGGATCACGGCGAGGGGAGTGGTCGATTCGGCGTCGCCACCGAGTGGCCGGATGACGGCAGCGTTTGATCAGTCGCGCGTGGGCGGCGTGACGGTCGACGCGATGGCGGCCGGACTTCGCTCCGCGGCCGGAATGATCACCGTCGACACCGCGTGGGCGATCTGGCCCGATGGCAAGCTCGACGCGGCAGGCACGCTGGGCTGGTCAGCGCCGGACTCCGGCACGCTGCGGGTCTCCGGCTCCGCCGCCACGCTGGCCGCGTTCGACTCGCTCGCACGCGCGACGCTCGGCGTTGCGCGCGACACCCTGAATCCGCACGAGCTCGACGGCCTCGCTCGCGCCACGCTCACGGTGCGCGGGTCGATCGACGACGCGAGGGTCGACGGCGATGTCGAACTCGCCGACGTGACCCTCGATACCTGGCATATCACCTCGATGGCTGGCCACTTCACCGCCGATTCCCTCGGGGCCAGGCGAGTGAGCCTCGACGCGACCATCGACACGCTCTCGATGGGCCCACGCACCATCGACTCAGTGCACGTGCGTGTGGCCGGACGAGCCGATTCGCTCGCACTCTCGGGCGGCGCGCACGTGCACCGGGGCGTCGTGGCCGGCGGCGGCACCTGGCTGACCCAGGGCGATGCCTCCACGCTGCTGCTCGATTCGCTCTCGCTCCGGCTTCCCGTGCAGCAGTGGGAATTGCTGGCGCCCACGCGGGTGAGCGTGAGCGACCAGGCCATTGTCTTCGCCGATACCGTCGCGCTGCACACCACGGATGGCAGTGGGGCGATCACCCTGGTAGGCAGTGTTCCCGGGAGCGGGGCTGGTGACCTGTCGGCGAGCGTCGTCGGCCTCCAGCTCTCCGACCTGTTCAACCTGATGAACGCCGACTCGAGCACCGTCTCGGGACTGGGCTCGCTCGACCTGCACCTCACGGGCACTCGCAACACCCCGACCATGCGCGGCAGCGCGGGCATCGCCGGCCCGGTCATTGGCGACGTGCGGGCGCCGATGGTGCGGGCCGCGTTCGACTACCGCGCGCAGCAGCTGCGGTCTCGCCTCTCGTTCTGGAAGACTGGCGACCCGATTCTGGAGGTCGACGTCTCGCTGCCCTACGATCTCGCGCTGGCACGGAGGGACGAGCGCAAGCTTCCGGGGCCCCTGGAGATCACGGCACGCGCCGACTCGGCCGACCTCCTGGTGCTCGAAGCATTGACCGACAACATTCGCGATGCGCGCGGTTCACTCGCGCTCGATATGCGTGCGACCGGGACCTGGGCCGCTCCGCGCCTCGATGGCTCGGTGGCCATCCATACCGGACGGATGACGATTCCGTCGCTGGGCGTTCGCTATGGCCCGATTGAAGGCATCGCCCGGTTCACGGGCGACTCACTGGTCATCGACACGCTCTTCCTCAGCAGCGGCGAAGGCGACCTCAATGTGAAGGGGAGCGTGCGCTTCGAGGGGCTGACCCATCCTGATCTCGACCTCGCCTTCTATGCCAACCGGTTCCTGGCGATGGATGTGCCGAACTATCTCCGGCTCCGGACCAGTGGCAACATTCAGCTGAAAGGTCCCCTCACGAAGCCCGTGATGACCGGTGACGGCACACTCAGCGGGAGCGTGCTCTACTTCGCGGACCTGGTCACCAAGCGCATCATCGATCTCGAAGACCCCAGCAACGCCGACCTTGTCGATACCACGGCCTTCCGCAAACAGAGTCTCGGCGCCGCGTTCCAGAGCCGGTTCCTCGATTCCCTCGAGATTCGCAACCTCACCTTCCAACTCGGAAGCGAGGTCTGGCTCCGCAGCTCCGAAGCGAATATTCAGCTCGAAGGCCAGGTGACGGTCAACAAGCTGCGGAAGCAGTATCGCCTCGACGGAGACTTCAACGCCCCGCGCGGCACGTACACACTCCGGATCGGACCGGTCAGCCGCGACTTCACTATCGAAATGGGCACGGTGCGTTACCTTGGCACGCCGGACCTGAATGCCCTGCTCGACCTGCAGGCCCGGCACGTAGTGCACACGGTCGATGGCGAGGAAATTCCAATCGTGGCCAAGATCGGCGGGTCGATCCTGGTGCCGACACTCACCCTGTCGAGTCCGGGCCGGATCATCGCCGAACGAGACCTCGTGTCGTACCTGATCTTTGGTCGCAGCGAGTTCCAGGTGGCCGGTGGACAATCGCCAGGAGTGTCGCAGACAGTGCAGACCGGCGTGGCGCTGCTCGGCACTGCGCTCAGCAACGAGTTGCAGCGCTCCGCGCTCGGTGGGCCGCTCGGGCTTGACCTGTTCGAGTTCCGGCCCGGCTTTGTCGGCGGTTTTACGGGTGGGTCGAACCTCACGCAGCTCGCGGCGGGATGGCAGCTCGGGAACAAGTGGTTCGTGACGTTCACCGCCGGTGCCTGCTTCGGCGGTGCCCAGCAGAGTTTTTCTGGTCGCAATTTCGGGGCGTCGCTGGAGTACCGCTTCTCGAAGAACTGGCGCGGTCAGGTAACGGCCGAGCCGTTGCAGTCGTGTCGGTCGAGTGACGTGCTCAACGCACAGAGCCGGTATCAGCTCGGTGCCGGTCTCCTCTGGCAGAAGGATTACTAATTGGCGAAGGCCCTCCTGATCGCGAATCCGAACGCTGCCCGCACGGCAGCGGCTGCGGTGAAGGGCATTGAGCAAGTATTTCACGGCGCAGGGTGGCAACTCGAAATCCTCGCCACGGGCGGACCGGGCGATGCGCGCAAGCTCGCCGAGTACGGCGTCTCGAGCGGCGTCGATATGGTGGCAGTCTTTGGTGGCGATGGCACCACGATGCAGGCCGCGGCCGCCCTCGTGGGCACTGAGACTACGCTCGCCGTGATTCCCGGCGGCACCGGCAACCTGCTCGCCGGCAATCTCAAGCTGCCCAGCAATCCGGTCCGCGCGATCGAATCGATCCTCCGCGGTCGAGCCCGCCCGCTCGATCTTGGCCGGATGGAGCGCGCCGACGGCACGCACTACTTCGCCGTGGCCTGTGGCGCCGGAGCCGATGCCCGCGTGATGGCCGAGACGCCCTCGCGCCAGAAGCACCGCTGGGGGATGATGGCCTATTTCGCCACCACCCTCCGCATCCTCCCCGAGATCCGCTCGGTGCCGTACGAAATCACCATCGATGGCTCCACCTCGCAGCTCGACGCGGCGATGCTTCTGGTAGCGAACTGCGGCGACATCATCCCCCCGATCATCCGGCTGGGGCAGGGGATCTCGCCGGAGGATGGCCTGCTCGACCTGGTGGTGTTCCAATCCGATTCGGTGGGGGGGAGCGTCCGGGCCGTCTGGGACCTGCTTCGCGACGCCTCCGGGACCTACGGCAAGGACGTCTTCGTGGGCTATGCCCGGGGGCGGGAAATCTCGGTCCGGGCCCTCGAAGCCCCGCAGCCAGTGCAGCTTGACGGCGAGGCCGGTGGGGAGACGCCGTTTACGGCCACGGTGGTTCCCGGGGCCATCCGGGTGGGCCACCCGGGTTGAGCCCGTCGTTCGGCCCGGGGTGGTAAGTTATTGGTCGTGGGACCGTATTCCCCGTGAACCGGGAGCGTGACAGCCGATGACCGATTCCCTGCTGCTGATCGACGACGATGAGTCGGTGCTCCGAAGCATCGGCGCATTCTTCGAGCAGCGCGGATGGGACGTCTTCCGGGAACTGACCGGTGAGGCGGGTCTGACGACTTTCGACCGGGTCCGCCCCGATGTGGTCCTGGCCGACCTCGGCCTTCCGGGGATGGACGGCCTGGAAGTCCTTGAACAGCTGCGGACTCGCGATACGGCCGTCATCATGATGACCGGTGACGCCACCATCTCCACCGCCGTGGCGGCCGTGCAGGCCGGCGCCGAGAACTTCCTCGTCAAGCCGGTCGACCTCGCGCACCTCGCTGTCGCAGCCGATCGGGCCGCCGAGAAGGTCCGGCTCCGCCGCATCAATCGCACCCTCATTGGCCAGAGCGCCACCACCGACGGACTGGAGTCACTCGGTGCGTCGCCGCTGATGCGCGAAGTGGCGCATCAGATTTCGCTGCTGGCCCGGAGCGACCGCACCGCCGTCCTGATCCACGGCGAGGGCGGGAGCGGCAAGCACTGGGTAGCGCGGCTGCTGCACGACCTCTCGCCTCGCGCGTCCGAGCCGTTCATTGAAGTCGCCTGCGGCACTGGCGACCCCTCCTGGCTGGATCTCGAGCTCTTTGGCCGGGAGCAGACTTCCGAGGTTGGCGACGCGGGAATGCGGCGCCAGGGCCTGCTCGAAGTGGCAGATGGGGGTACGCTCTTCCTCGACGAAGTGGCCGACCTGCCACTCGAGCTGCAGGCCAAGATCGAGGCGGTGCTCGAGCGGCGCGCCTTCCGCCGGGCGGGCGGCACCCGCGAGATTCCAGTCGACGTGCGTGTGGTGGCGGCCACGTCTCGCGACCTCGCTGCCATCGCGGCGACGGGGCGCTTCCGCGCCGACCTGCTGTCGCGGTTGAGTGTGATGCCGGTGATGGTTCCGCCGCTTCGGGAACGGACCCCGGATGACCTGCTCGCGTTGGTGCGCCGCTTCCTGAAGGAATTGGGACCGTCGATGTCGGGCGCACCGACGAGCTTGTCCGATGATGCGCTGGACCGGCTGCTTCATCATCACTGGCCGGGAAACATCCGGGAAATGCGCAACGTTCTTGAACGAGCGCTGCTGCTCGCCAGGGGGCATCCGCAGCTCGGGGCCGAACACCTTCCTGGGGAGTTCCGGGCGCGATCAGGGCCGTTCGATCGACGGCACACGCCCCTGACGATGGAGGAGGTGGAGCGAATGCATATCGACCGCACGCTCAAGCACCACGCCGGGAACCGGACACGGGCGGCACTGGAGCTGGGCATTTCGCGCGCAACCTTGATCGCAAAGATCAAGCGTTACGCCATTCCGCACTGATGTCGACCACCCAGCAGCGCCCTCCGCTCACCGAACGCGACGCGATGATCTGTCGCGCCTGCGGTCGCGAGGATCGTGCGTCAGAGGGCTATCCCTGCGAAGTCTGCGGCACGTTCCTCTGTCTCGTCTGCACCATTCGCGGTGTGACGAAGTGTCGAACCTGCACCGCGAAGGACCAGCCCGCGTGAACGCAATCCTGGTCACAAAGTCCGTGGCCCCGCTCCTCGCCAACCCCACTCTCGCCTCCGAACAGACCTCCCAGCTGGTGCTCGGCGAAGGGGCCGAGATCCTCGGGCACGAAGGCCCGATGCTGCGCGTGCGCACGGTGGTCGATGACTATCAGGGCTGGATCCACCAGGGCTACATCCGGCACGTGTCGTTCGGCGAGGCCGAGCAGTGGCTGGGTGTTTCGGGCTGGTCCGAGGGTGCAATGCTCGAAAACAGCACGGGCGTTGTCGTGCGCGCACCGCTCCGCTCCCGCCTGATCATCGAGGGGCCCGATCGTGTGCGGCTTCCCGACGGATCGGCGGCCAGGATCGTGAGCGGCCGTGTGCGTCCGTATGGCGAGGTCGTGGTCGAGGCACAGGCCGACCATCCCGATCTCTGGGCCTGGCGCAATTTCGCGGGGGCCCCATACCTCTGGGGCGGGGTCACTTCCACGGGCATCGACTGTTCCGGACTGGTGCAGACGACCTTCCTTGCCCGAGGGCTTCCGTTGCCGCGCGATGCGCGCGATCAACGCGAGTTCGGGAGTGAAGTGGAGTTTGTCGATCGCCGCCGCGGCGATCTCGCGTTCTTCCGGAGCATCGACAGCGGTGGCATCAGTCACGTCGCCATCCTGGCGCCCGACGAGCACATCGTGCACAGCACCGTGGAGACGGGCGAGGTCACCCGGGAGTCGTGGGCGGCTGGAAGTCGTGCAGGCTCCCTGCGCACGCGACTGGCCGGCATCCGTCGCCTCGCCTGATGCAACGCCTGATTCTGTTCGACATCGACGGCACCCTGCTGCAGAGTGCGTCTGCTGGTCGCCGGGCCATCGAGGCCGCGTTTGCCGAGGAATTTCCTGACACGGGATTCTTCGACGCAGTGCGTTTCGACGGCAAGACCGACCCGCAGATTGTGCGGGAGCTGTACCACGCGGCGGGCCTCCCTGATCGTGCCACGTCCGAGGCCACCGCCTCGTTGCTGGTGCGCTACCTGGTGCACCTCGAACGGGAGCTGCAGGAGCGCGGGCATCTGGTCCGCACGTTGCCCGGCATTACCGAATTGCTGCTGGCTCTCGACGCCCATCCAGGCGTCGTGGTTGGCCTGCTCACCGGCAACGTCGTGGCCGGGGCGCGCCTCAAGCTTGGGGCGGCGGGAATCGATCTGCGTCGGTTCGCCGTCGGGGCCTACGGGTCGGACAGCGGTCATCGCCCTGATCTTCCCCCCATCGCTGCTGCTCGCGCGGCCGCAATTCTCGGCCGCATTCCCTCGGGGCACGATGTGGTCATCCTCGGCGACACGCCGGCCGATGTGACCTGTGGCGCGTCGATCGGTGCGCGCGCGATCGGTGTCGCGACCGGCTCCTACACCGCGGCCGAACTCGATGCCGCAGGCGCCTGGCGTTCGTTCGATACCTTCGCCGATACCGATGCCGTACTGGAAGCGCTGCTCTGATGGAACTCGAGCTGAAGGCCGTGGTCCCCGACCCGGCGGCGCTCGGCAAGCGGCTTCGCGATGCGGGGTTTGGCCCAACGTTCACGGGACGGATGCGCGATCGGCGCTTCGACCGCAATGGCGAGTTTGCTGCGGTCGGCGAGGTCGTGCGCGTGCGAGCCTACCAGGGCGAGAATGGCATCCGTGAAGTGATCGGCTGGAAGGGTACCACGTCGGTGAACGCCGACGGATACAAGCAGCGGGAGGAAGTGGAGAGCGGGCTCTGCGACGGAGCGCCTGGCGACGCGTTGCTGGAACGACTGGGGTTCGGGGTTGTTCACGCGATCGACCGCTTCGTCGAGATCTTCGACGTGTATGGCGCGATGCTCCGGATCGAATGGTATCCCGATGCCGATACGCTGCTCGAAGTCGAGGGAGACGGCGCGGCCATCGAGCGGGCGATCGGCATCACCGGCCTTGAGCGCACCGGGTTCACGTCGGAACCGCTCGTGGCCTTCGCCGAGCGTTTTCAGGAACGGAGCGGGCGCCCGGCGCGACTCGCGCTGCTGCACCCCGACGAGTTCCCGGAGCACTGGCCGCAATGACCCCTGAGACACCGATCGCGCCCGACCTCGGCCACCTTGCCGACCCCGCTGGCAGCGGCGCGTTCGATGACGTCCGACTCGCTCTCCTCGATACGCTGGTGACCGCCAAGGGCGAAGGAAGGCTGGAGCACGCTGCCTGGCAGGCCGCCTTCGAAGCCGCTGCGCGATCGCTGCGGATGCGCGTGATTGGCGATGCGGAGGCGGCCCTGCATTCGGCTGCGCTCCACTCCCGTTATCCCCTGCGCCGGCTGGCCTTGGTGCTGCCAGACGCCGAGGGTTCCGACCTCCTCCTGCAACGGCTGCTCGCCGAAGGGATGGTGCTGGAACGGCTGGAGGGGAGACCCGACGACGCCGAATCGAGGAGAGCCCGGACGCTCGCGATCGTCTCGGCCTGGGAAGGCGCGGTGCGGGTTGCGCGAGGCGAAGCCGCCCGGTGGCGCGCGCGCGCTGGAGAGATCGCGAGCTGGCGCCGCCCTGTCCGGCCATTCTGGATCGGGGCCGCCGCGCTCCTGCTCCTCACGCTGACGATCTCGGGCTGGCTCGGAGGGCAGCTGACGGCCCCGGGCTGGTTTGCCCCGGTGCGCGATGCCTTCTGGCGGTTGCCGTGGCCATAATCGCCGTGGGGCTGGATGTGGTCGAACTCCCTCGCGCACGCGCCCTCCTGGAGCGTCACGGCAGCCGGATCCTCGACCGGACCCTGACCGATTTCGAGCGAGCGTACGTCGACTCGCTGGGCGACCCGGCCCCGGCGTTTGCGGCGCGCCTCGCGGCCAAGGAGGCCGTCTACAAGGCCCTCCAGGTGCTCCCCGGGGCCCGGCCCGTTGGGTGGCGCGAGATCGGCGTACGGCGACTGCCCGACGGCAGGCCCGAAGTGGTGCTCAGCGGACTCGCCCGCGAGCTGCTCGCCCCCCATCGTGTCACCATCCACATCTCGCTCTCGCATAGCCGCGATGTTGCCGCGGCGGTGGTCATTCTCGAGGGGTAGCAATCCGGGGCGTGGTTCCCTAGTATTTCGCGTCTTCAAAAAAGCGTTTGATAATGATTCTCATTCAGGCGACAACCATTCTGCTGGCCCTCACCGGGGCTCGAACCACCACCGATTCGGTGGCAGTCGCGCGCCGTATCGCCGCATCGGCTCAGCTCGCGGCGCAGGAGTACCGGATTGGTGTTGCCAATGGGAAGGTCATCGCGCCTGCCGAGGTGGAGGAGGCGAAGCTTTTCCTGACGGAAGCGAAGCAGACGGCACGCCTGCTCCCGGCATCGGTTTCGGTAACGGTTGACGCGGAGCTGGGGCAATTGCTCGCGATGGTGGGTCGTGTCGGCGCGCCCGATTCCGTGGATCTCGGGGTCCGTCAGATGACCGATGGACTCGCGGAGGCGTTGCAGGTGACGCTGGTCGATATTCCGGAGCGTACGCCGTCGCTCGCGCGGGGCAGTGAGCTGTACGCACGGGAGTGCCGGGCCTGCCACGGTAATGCCGGGCTCGGCAACGGCGCAGCAGGGCGCTCGCTCACCCCACCCCCGACCAACCTGGCCAATTACGAGGCGTTGCACGGGGTGTCGCCGCTGGCGTTCTACCAGCGCGTGACCATTGGTGTCGCAGGAACGGCAATGCCGTCGTTCGAGACCCGACTCTCGGCCGAAGATCGCTGGGCGGTGGCACTCTACGCCGCGACGCTGCGGCAGGCGCGTCCGAGCGGCGAGGTCCCCGTGGCGCTGCGTGCGTTCCCGGCAACCGCGCAGCTCAGCGACGACGAAGTGCTCGCGGAACTCGGACCAACGGCCACGCGCGAACAGCTTGCTGCCGTGCGGAGCTTCCAGCCCGTGGCCGACGATGCGGCGGCCACGGCGACCCTGTTCACCACGGTGCGTGGCAAGGTGTCGGAGGCCGGCGATCTCGCGGTTGCCGGGCGGCACCAGGAAGCGGTCTCGGCCGCATTCGATGCCTACCTCGCCTTCGAGAAGGTTGAACGGACGGTTCGTGCAAAGCGGCCGGAACTCGCCACCAAGCTCGAGGCATCGTTCGCCACGCTGCGCACCCGGGTTGCCGGGGGTGCCACGGCTGCCGAACTCGACGGGGTGCAACGCGAACTCGCCGGTGGCCTCGAGCAGGCGGAGCGCGTGGTCGGCGACACCCTCTCTCCCGCCAACCTCTTCCTGCAGTCGCTGGTGATCATGTTGCGGGAAGGGCTTGAGGCGATCCTGATCATCGGCGCCCTGATGGCCTTTCTCGTGAAGACAGGCGCCGGGCACAGGAAGCGCGACATTCACATCGGCGTCGGCGCCGCGGTGGTGCTGTCGCTGCTCACGGCCCTGCTGCTTGAGACGGTGTTCGTGCTTTCGCCGGCCCATCGTGAATCGATGGAAGGCTTCACGATGGTGGCGGCCGTGGTCGTGCTCTTCTATGTCAGCTACTGGTTGCTGTCGAAGATGGAAGTCGCGAAGTGGACCCAGTTCGTGAAGGAACGGGTGCAGGTCGCCGTCACCGGTGGCTCGGCATTCGCGCTGGCCTCTGCGGCATTCCTTGCGGTCTACCGTGAGGGCTTCGAGACGGTGCTCTTCTACAAGGCGCTCTACGTCTCCGGTGGCGAGGTTGGCGGCACGTTCTGGCCGGTCACGCTCGGCATTCTCGTCGGCAGCGTCGCCCTCGCGATCGTGTACGTCGCGATCAACAAGTGGGGCGTCAAGCTCCCGCTCAAGCCGTTCTTCGCCGTGACCAGCGGATTCCTCTACTACACGGCGTTCGTGTTTGCCGGGAAGGCGATTGCCGAGTTGCAGGCGGGCGGCGCCGTGCCGACCACGATCCTGCTCGGTTGGCCGCGCTGGCCTGCGCTGGGGATCTATCCGACCCTCGAATCGATGCTCGCCCAGGGGCTGCTTGCCGCACTGGCCCTGGCGGCGATCGGTTACCTCTTCCTGGTGCAGCGCCCCGCAGATACGCGAGTGCTCGCGGCGGCTCCCGGCGCGCCGCTGGCGGCTCCGGTGGTGCTCTCGGCCGTGATGGAAGGCCCCGGACGTGAAATGGCGATGCTGCGTTCGCTCGAGCGGATGGAAGGAGATCTTGCCGCGCTGCGCGCCGAAGTCGAGCGTCTCAAGGATGCGGTCGTCGAGGCGAGCGCGGAGGATGTGGCGCAGCAGCGCTAATCGTCGAGCGGAGAGGTCCTTCAACTTCGCGACCCGTCGGTCGCTCCGCTCAGGAGGACCAAAGCAAAACGGCCCGCCATCACTGGCGGGCCGTTTCGTTTGAGAGGTCCCAGAACGCCCCCTGAGTATTCGAAGACGAGCATTGCGCCCGCTTCACTCTTCTTCGTCCTGGGACTTTTCGTACCGCCTTCGACTCCGGCGGATCGTCTGACGGAAAACTACCGTTTCGGGTCCAGAGCGCAAGGCCGGGTCGAGTCCGGAATCCTTCGCCCCCTGGTGTGAAACGGCCCGCCTGGTGCAGCGGGCCGTTTCATTTGGGAGGTCCCAGAACGCCCCCTGAGTATACGAAGACGAACAGGTGTGTTCGCTTCACCCTTCTTCGTCCTGGGACTTTCTCGTGCGGTGCCGTCCTGGCCACCAACTAGGGAAAAACCTAGGGCTTCCTAGGGGGACTGTCAAGAGGCGTCTTGCCGGTCTCGAGCCAGGGTCCCGGGGCCAGCCGACCCTGGGGCGACCAGGCGCTGAGCAGGGCGCTTCCGAGGAGCACGAGCAGGACCGAGAAGAGCTGTGCGAGGGTCAGTCCGGCCACGAACCGGTCGTCCTTCGCACGAAAGATTTCCACCAGGAAGCGTTCGCTGCCAGCGAAGATCAGGTAGGCCCCGAAGAGCCATCCGGTCCCGCGTTGCTTCGCGCGCCAGCGCCAGAGCAGTGCGAAGACCACGAGCATCAGGGCAACCTCATACAGTTGCGTCGGATGCACGGCGAGCAGGGTGTCGGGTGTCGCGCCCGGAGGAATCGGCAGACCGAATTCCGCCTGCATCGAACCGGCGGTGGTCCGGGGCAGGCCCTCGGGAAAGGCCACTGCCCAGGGGAGCGATGTCGGGCGCCCATAGTCGTCGCCCACGAGGTAACAGCCCACCCTGCCGACGGCATAGGCGGCCGCGAGCGCCGGTGCGGCAAGCTGGGCGGTCCAGCGCAATGGAACGCCCCGCCGCCAGCCATTGAGGATGACCGCGAGCGTTCCTCCGACGAAGCCGCCGTAGTACACGAGTCCGCCCCGCGCGAAGAGCGCGTGCACGCCGTGCAGGGCCACATACCAGAGTTTCGCGCCGACGATTCCACCGACCACTGCGGCCATGATCATATCGCCAGCGTAATCCGGGGCGAAGCGGTTGCGACGGCACTCGCGATCGATCAGCCAGCCCCCGATCACGAAGCAGCACATCATCATCACGCCGTAGCCCGTGATCTCGAACGATTTGATGAAGAGAAATGCCGGGGTGTGAAAGTTCAGCGGATGCGCGATGATCACGGCGTGACTCCCGTAGTGGTCACCAGACCTGGAAGCGGAAAGCTGTCACGGGCATCGAGGTCGATCCCGTGCGATTCACCCTGCGCGAGGCGCCAGCTCCCGGCGGCCCCGATCATTGCCGCGTTGTCGGTGTTGAGCCGTGGGGACGCCACTGCGACCCGGACCTGCGCGCCGACGGCGCGGCGAGTGGCCTCCGCGAGGGCGCGATTGCACGCCACACCGCCACCCAGGACCACCATCGGGCGGTTGAACGCGGCGGCAGCCCTGGCCGTCTTGGTCGCGAGCACTTCAATCGCGGCGTCCTGAAATCCGCGGGCGAGGTCGGCACGGTCGCCGGCGAGATCGGCGCTCTGCTGCACGGCGCGAAGCAGGGCGGTCTTCAGGCCGCTGAATGAAAAAGCGAACTGATCCTTCTCGGGCACGCCCTTGAGCAGCGGTCGTGGAAACGCAAAGCGGGCCGGATCGCCCTGGGCCGCGAGTCGTTCCATCGCGGCCCCGGCGGGATAGTCGAGGCCGAGCAGGGTGCCGACCTTGTCGAATGCCTCGCCGACGGCATCATCGCGCGTCTCGCCGAGGAGGCGATATTCTCCCCAGGCCGGGACATCGAGGAGCATCGTGTGACCACCGCTCACGAGCAGCGCAGTGAACGGCGGTGCGACATCCGGGGCCTCGAGGGTTGGCGCAAAGAGGTGACCCTCGAGGTGGTGCACGCCGATGAGCGACTTCTGCTCGCGCCACGCCACGGTCTTGGCCCACGTCACACCCACCAGCAGCGCACCGAGCAGGCCGGGCCCGCGCGTGACGGCAATGCCATCGATCTTCGCGAGCTCGACTCCCGCCTCGCGAAGCGCCAGGTCGACCACCGGACCGACGGTCGAGAGATGTGCGCGTGAGGCCAGCTCGGGTACCACGCCACCGAAGATCCGGTGAATGTCCTGGGAAAGGATCGCGAGGCCTTCGAGTGTTACGACATCACCAGCGCGCGTCACGACTGCGGCGGAAGTCTCGTCGCACGATGTCTCGAGCGCGAGGACGCGCACGTCACTTCCCTCCGAGCAGGGCGTCGACCTGGGCGCGGCGCTCTGGAGTGTCCCACTCCTCTCCGCCGATGCCGACGTAGACGATCCGACCGTTGCGGTCGAGCAGCCAGCTCTGCGGTACGCCCACCACCTGGTAGAGTTGCTGTATCCGGCCACTGCGATCGTGCAGGAGGTCGAACGTCAGTCCGAATTCACTCGCAAAGTTCCTGACCGGCTCGTCGTCGCCTTCATCCACGCTGACCGCTGCCACGCGGAAGCCGCGATCCTTGTAGCTCTGGTACAGTCGCTCGATCGAGGGCATTTCCTTGCGGCACGGGCCGCACCAGGTTGCCCAGAGATTGATGAGCGTCACCTTGCCGGCGTAATGACTGCGGAGCTGGATGGAGTCGCCCGTAGTGACCATCGGGACGCGATAGTCCGGCGCGCGCTGTCCGAACTGCGGCCCCTCGGCCGGCGGCGCGTAACGGGTCAGGGCCCACGCGCCGATGCCGAGCCCGGCCACGATCGCGCCGACCATCAGCCACTGGCGATTCACGACGCGCGCCCTCGCACCATCAGCTCGCCGGGGTGGCGAGGAGCTGCTCGATCACACGTCGACTCGCCGGCGAGTTCCAGGTGTATCCGCGGAGCATGATCCGGACGATGCGGCCGTCGCGTCCCACGAGGAAGCTCTCCGGGACGCCGGTGGTCTGGTAGCGTTGCTCGATCGCGCCACTGGGGTCGTGCAACACATCGAACGTGACGTGGTAGTCGGAGGCAAACTGCTTCACGACGGCCTCTCCGCCGCGGTCGATGCTCACCGCGGCGATCCGGAAACCGGCCGGGCCGAGCGCACGGTAGAGCGAGTCCATCGCGGGCACTTCTTCCTTGCACGGCTCGCACCACGTCGCCCAGATGTTCACGAGGGTCACGCCGCCGCGGTAGGTGTCGTTGAACGACACGCTCTTGCCGGTCACGAGGTTCTTGGCGGTGAAGTCGGGGGCCACCTGGCCCACGCCAATGGCCGTCTGCCCCGCAAACCGCACCACGGCCCAGCCCCCGATTCCGAGTGCCAGAACGATCGCGAACACCGCGAGCCATTGCCGACGCATTGTCACGCCCTCGGAAGCGCCGCGCGCTTCAACGCCCGGATCGCCTCGGCGATGTCGGACTGTCCGAACACAGCGGTACCAGCCACGAAGGTGTCGGCACCGGCGGCGTGCGCAGCGGCAATGGTTGCGGTGGTGATTCCGCCGTCGACTTCGAGGATCGGATGGCGATCCCAGGCCGCCAGCAACGCCCGGATCCGGGTGAGCTTCGTGGTCGAGGCAGGGATGTAGCTCTGGCCGCCGAATCCGGGGTTCACGGTCATCAGCAGTACCAAGTCGACATCGGCCACCACTTCTTCGAGCAGACCAAGCGGCGAACCCGGGTTGAGGACGAGGCCCGCCTTCATTCCCCGTTCGCGAACCGCTGCGAGCTGGCGCTGGACGTGAATGGTGCTCTCGGGGTGAAACGAGAAGACCGAGACACCGAGGTCGGCATATTCGTCGATGTACTGCTCCGGACGTTCCACCATCAGGTGTACATCGAGCGGGAGCGTGCTGATCCGGGACAGGGCCTTGATCAGCGGCGCACCAAACGTGAGGTTGGGCACGAAGTGGCCGTCCATCACGTCGACGTGAAGCCAGTCGGCGCCGCCGCTCTCCGCTTCGGCCACCTGTTCGCGCAGCCGTCCGAGGTCACAGCTCAGGACACTCGGTGCGATGCGAATGCTCACGGGCACACTCGACTGCTGGTCATCGGTCTCACCGTTCTCAGTGATCGTTTCGCCGGGCGCTTCGCCGGCAGGTCACGACGTCCGGAGCAGGCGCGCGGCAAAAGCGCCATCCATCCCGTGCTGCTGCGGAAGTACTTCGAGGTCGCCGGCCGGTGACAGCAGCTCGGGCGGGACCACCCCTGTCGCTTCGCGCCGGAATTCGGGGTGGCGCTCCAGAAAGGCGTTGACCTGTAACGCCCCCTCCTCCGGTTCCAGCGAACAGGTGGCGTAACATAGCACCCCGCCCGGGGCCACCCGGTCGGCTGCCGCGTCGAGCAGGCTGGCCTGTTCTCGCGCAAGCCGCTCGAGCGCTTCGGGGGTGACGCGGAGCCGCGCATCGGGGTGTCGGGCGAAGGTCCCGGTGCCGAGACACGGCGCATCGAGCAGGTAGGCGTTCACGCGGCGGATCGGCGGGTGCAGGGCATCGGCCAGGACCGGGAATTCGCGACCGTGGCCCGCGCGCCGAAGATTCTCGCGCAGCCGTCGGAGCCGCCGCCGGGAGGCATCGGCAGCCACGACGCGGTCCGCGGTGCGGCTCAGGCCGAGGGTCTTTCCGCCGGGGGCAGCACAGGCGTCATAGATCAGCTCGCCAGCAGGAAAATCGGCAAACCGGAGCACCAGCGACTGGGCCGGGTCCTGAACGTAGAAGAGGCCCCGCGTAAAACCGGGGAGCCGCTCGGGCCGGGTGGCCTCGACCACGACTCCCGCGTCGTGTGGTGCGCTGAAGGAGCGCACCCCCTGGTCGCGAAAGAGTCGTTCCAGATCGCCCGACCCGCCTCGCGCGGGCTGAATCACCAGCGCGGGATGGGTGTTGTTCCATTCGAGGAGCCGTTCGACGTCGGCTTCACCCCAGCGCGCGAGCCAGCGAGCCACAAGCCACTCGGGATGCGACCAGGTGCTCGCGAGTCGTGCCAGCGTGTCCTGCCCGGGGTCGTCCACCATCTCGGGGCCGAGTTCCGATACACGCCGGAGCACGGCATTGGCAAATCCACCGGCTCGTTCACCCACTGCCTCGCGCGCGAGCGCAACTCCTGTGGCCACTGCCGCGTGCGCGGGAACGCGCTCGAGGTAGCGGAGTTGATAGGCGGCGAGTCGCAGGACATCGAGCAGGGCAGGGCTGACCGAATCGATTCCGCGCGCGATGAAGGGCGAAAGCACTGCATCGAGCGCGGCCGATTGCCGCAGCACTCCCGCCGCCAGTTCGTGCGTCAGTCGCTTGTCGCGGTCTTCCAGCGCTCCGAGCGAGCGGTCGAGCGCCACGTCGAACGGCACGCCACGGCGCACACCGGAAAGAATGCCGAGTGCCGCGCGTCGTGGAGGCAGGCCGGTGTCGTTCAGCGAAGCATTCCCGCAGTCGGGCTCGAGGGGACCGCCACCTCGCGCCGCGGCATCCGTCCAGCGAGCCAGGCAGCGCGCCCCGCGTCGACCGCGAGGCGCATTGCGTTGGCCATCTGCACCGGATCGCCCGCCTCGGCGAGTGCCGTATTCATCAGGATGCCATCGACGCCCTGCTCCATCACGAGGCAGGCGTCGGACGCGGTCCCGACACCGGCGTCGACAATCACGGGAACGCCGAGGCGGCTCTTGATGGTGCGGATGAAGTACGGGTTGAGGAGCCCGAGCCCCGAGCCAATCGGTGATGCCAGTGGCATCACGGCAACGGCACCGGCGTCCTCCAGCCTCAGCGCCGTGATCAGGTCGTCGTTGGTGTAGGCGAGCACCTTGAATCCCTCGGCTGCGAGCACCTTCGTCGCTTCGAGCAGGCCGGTGGTGTCGGGGAGCAGCGTCTCCTTGTCGCCAATCACCTCCAGCTTCACGAAGTCGTTGAAGCCCGCTTCCCGGGCGAGCCGGGCATAGCGGATCGCCTCGTCGGCCGAGTAGCAGCCGGCGGTGTTCGAGAGCAGGAAGTACTGGCCCGGGTCGAGCTGGTGCAGGATGCCCCCTTCGTCGGCGCGATCGAGCGACACGCGCCGCACGGCCACGGTGACGACCTCGGCACCCGAGGCGGCGATGGCGCGAACCATCTCGTCGTTGTTGCGATACTTCCCGGTCCCCACCATCAGGCGGGAGCGGAACGGTACGCCGGCGATCTCCAGCATCAGCCACCCCCCACAAAGTGCACGATTTCCACGGTGTCGTTTTCGGCGAGCGGCGTCGTTGCGATAGCTGGCCGGCGAACGATGGTACGGTTCAGTTCCACAACCACGGCGCGCGGATCGAGAGCCAGGTGCTTCAGCAGCGACTCCACGTTCGCAGTGTCTGGAACGGTGCGGGCTTCTCCGTTGATTGTCAGTTGCATCAGCGTGCTCCTTCCTCGGTCGAATGCCAGGGCGACAACAACGCCCGGGCAGACTCGTAACAGTCTTCACCGTTCCAGAGTGCCGCGATCGCGGCGACACCCCACGCCCCTGCGTCGCGGGCCTCCACGGCGCGATTGGCCGTCACGCCGCCGATCGCGAAGGTCGGCACTCCAAGCGCCGCGATGCGCTCGAGTTGCGCGAGTCCGACTCCCTCGGCCTCGGGATGACTCGCCGTGGGCCAGATCGGTCCGAATACCACCCCCGTCGCGCCCTCGTCGGCTGCCTGCTCCGCCTCGCGCAGGGAATGCACCGAGCGGAGCGTCCACGGCGCGGGTCGACCCCCGAAACTTGCACGCGCCGCCTCGATGTCGAGGTCATCGCGTCGCAGGATGACACCTTCGGCTCCAGTTGCCGCAGCGATGTCGGCCCGACCGGTCACGAGGACTCCGGCCTCGGGTGGCGTGGCCAGCGCCACGCACCGCCTGGCCAACGCGGCAAGCGCATCAGCGGTTCCGCCCGGCAAGCGGGCCACCAGGGCCGCGGCCGACCCAGCCGCAGCGATCGCGGCGGCCCGGATTCCGAAATCGTCGAGCGCGGCAATTCGTTGATCGGTAAAGGCGAGCACCCGGGGGAGGGGTCTCACTCGAACGGGATGCCCGGAACGGGACCGCTGCCCCGGATCCAGTCGCGGGCCTCCATCCGTCGTTTGCCAGCGGGCTGCAGGCTCCCGATGCGGAGGGCGTCGCGCTTGCACGCGACGACGAGCTCGTGGTCGGCCACGAGTATGGTCCCGGGGGCCGCCGGTGTCACCGTGACCACCGTGGGTTCGAACAGCTTGAGCTCGTGCCCGGCAAGCGTGCTCCACGCCCCCGGCCGGGGATCCATCGCGCGCAGCCGGCACGAGACGCGTTCCGCCGGTTCATCCCAGTGCACTCGCGCGAGGTCGCGCGAAATCTTCGGGGCGAGCGTCGCCTCGGACTCAGCCTGCGGAACCGGTTCCGTCCCGGCGGCGATCGCGGGCAGCGCCTCGATGAGTGCGTGTGCGCCGAGGGTCGCGAGCCGGGTGAAGAGCGCTCCGGTGGTGTCGCTGTCGGCGATGGGGATGCGCTGACTGTGCCAGACACCGCCAGTGTCGAGCCCGGCCTCGACGCGCATAATCGCCACGCCGGTTTCCCGGTCGCCCGACAGAATGGCCCAGTGTATCGGCGCCGCGCCGCGCCACCTGGGCAGCAGCGAGGCGTGCACATTGACGAAGCCGAGACGGGGAATGGCGAGCAACTCAGGGCGAAGCAGGTGACCGTAGGCGACCACCACGCCGAGGTCGACCTGCAGGTCGCGCATCAGGGTGAGAAGTGCCTCGCCGCGTGGTCGATCGGGCTGCGCGATGCGCAGTCCTGCCGACTCGGCCGCACGCTTGACCGCGGGCGGTCGCGGCGTGCGGTGCAGGTGGCCTTCGCCGTGATCCGGCTGGGTCACCACCAGGACAACGTCGTGACCGACAGCGAGCAGTGCCTCGAGCGACGGGACGGCAAACTCGGGAGTCCCGAAGAAGGCGACGCGCATCAGTCCCTGGCTTCCGACTCCTCGGGGCGCGGTGTGCGCGTGAGTCCCTCGCCGCGATTCTCCTTCTTCCAGCGCGTCACCAGGAGTTGCCGCTTCATCGGCGACAGGTGATCAATGAACAGGATGCCATCGAGGTGATCGATTTCGTGTTGAATCGCGCGAGCCACCAGCCCCGAGGCCTCGAGCCGGAAGGGTTCGCCATCCTCGTTGAGCGCCTCGAGCGTGATGCGTTCGGGACGCTGCACGTCGGCGTAGGCATCGGGAATCGAGAGGCAGCCTTCTTCGGCGGTGGCCTGGCCCTCTTCGGCGACAACCTGCGGATTGATCATCGCGAAGGTTTCGCCTTCGGCATTGATCACCGCGACGCGCCGCGCCACGCCGATCTGGTTGGCGGCAAGGCCCACGCCACACGCCACCGACATCGTCTCGAACATATTGTCGATCAGGGTGCGGAGCTGTGCGTCCACCACGGTGATCTCTGCGGCGCGCTCCCGCAACACCGGAGATCCGAGCAGGTGGATGTCGAGGACTGCCATCAGACAGCAGCGCCCGGAGCGCTCTGCGAGCCCACACGTACAATCCGGGCACGCTCCACGACCAGCGAGGCGCTGCCGCTCTCGATGGTGATCAGGTTCTCCTTGACCGAGACCACCCGCCCGACAATGCCGCCCGCCGTGGTGACATCGTCGCCCTTCTTGAGGGCACCGAGCATCTCTTCAGCCTTCTTGCGCGCGGCAGATTGCGGGCGAATGATGAAGAAGTAGAACACGGCGCCGATCGCGAGGATCTGCACGAGCAGGACGGTCATCTGGTTGTTCATACGCGCGGCCCTTTTGCAAAGTAGCGCTGCCGCCAGGCGGCAGCCCACGTGTCAAACGTCCCATCGAGAATCCGCAGGCGCGCGGTATCGGCAAGACGAATCAGGAACCGGAGGTTGTGAATCGATACCATCCGGGGGCCGAGCTGTTCTTCGGCCACAAACAGGTGCCGCAGGTACGCCCGCGTGAATCGCGTGCAGCAGGCGCAGTCACACTCCGGGTCGAGCGGCCCTTCGTCGAGCCGCAACGGTGCGCCCCGGACCTGGACCTTGCCATCGGCCGTCCAGGCGCTGCCGTGGCGGCCATTCCGGGTCGCGGCCACGCAGTCAAAGAGGTCGACGCCGCGGGCAATTCCCTCGAGCAGGTCATCAGGAAAGCCCACGCCCATAAGATAACGCGGCCGGTCAGTCGGGAGGTCCGGCGCGAGCACTTCCAGCACGCGATGCATCGCCGGCTTGGTCTCTCCGACCGAGAGCCCGCCGATGGCGATGCCGCTCCAGTCACCCCGCTCGAGAATCCCGGCGAGCGAGGCCCTCCGGAGGTCGTCGTGCGTGCCGCCCTGCACGATCGGCCAGAGGGTCTGCCGGGGCGGCGAGCCGGCCGAGAGTTCCTCGTGGCGCCGTCGTGAGCGCTCCAGCCAGCGCAGGGTCCGCTCCATCGCGTCCCGGGCCTCGGCGTGGTCTGCCTGCCCCGGGGGGAGGTGGTCGAACGCCATTGCCACGTCGGCGCCGAGGGCCCACTGGATCTCCATCGAGGACTCAGGCGAGAGATGGTGACGGGAGCCGTCGATGTGGGAGACGAACTCCACGCCATCTTCGTCCAACTTCCGCATCCCGCTCAGCGAGAACACCTGGAATCCACCCGAGTCGGTCAGCATCGGCCGGTCCCAGGTGCTGAATCGGTGGAGGCCACCGAGCGCAGCGACCACCTGTTCGCCGGGCCGGAGATGGAGATGGTAGGTGTTGCCGAGAATGATCTGCGCGCCGGCGTCACGGACTTCATCGGGATGCAACCCGCGCACGGCACCGCGGGTTCCGACGGGCATAAAGCACGGCGTCTGGACCGTGCCGTGCGGCAGGGTCAGGGTGCCGGCGCGCGCCGCGCCGTCGGTCCCGTCGAGCCTGAACTCGAACACTCAGCGGATGCCGGCGAGGATGCGATCGACCTGACGGCGATGCCGGAGGTCGTGGCCGGCCGCCAGGCGCCGAAGCAGGTCGAAGGACTCCGGCCCGCGCTCCGAGTCGACCCCGATCCGGCTCAGGTCTGCATCCGTCGCGCTGCGCCACACCCGCATATTCCAGTCGCGCAGGGTGAGGAAGGTGTCGAGTGCCTGTTCGGCGTCGGTGTTCGCGCCATCGAAGCGCTCCATCCAGACGGACTGGTCATAGCCGGTCATCGGCGCGTTGTCCTGGGTGAGCACGAGGCGCGCGCGCCATCCGAATGCGATTTCCGCGTCGGCCAGGTGCATGAACACCTGTGCGAGCGACCATTTCCCCGGCCCCTCGGGAATGTGGAACTCGGGTTCGTCGAGCTCCTCGACGTGCGAGAGGATGTAATCCGGCGTTTCCGCGAGGACTTCGAGTGGGTCGAGTTCGCCCAGGAGCGCCAGCGTGTCGCTGACATAGGCAGGCGACGCGGGCGTCGGGGCATCGGATGAATTCATCGTGGGACTCCTCAGAGAATGCACATCGCGTCACCGTAACTGTAGAAACGGTAACGTGCGGCGACCGCGTGCCGGTAGGCCGCCATTGTTGTCGGGTATCCAGCAAAGGCGGCGACCAGCATCAGCAGCGTGGAGCGCGGGAGGTGAAAATTGGTGATCAGGTGGTCGACGGCACGGAAGCGGAAGCCGGGGGAAATCATCAACCGGGTCTCGGCCGCTCCCGTGGCAAGCACGCCATCGGTGTCGACCGCACTCTCCAGTGCCCGCACCACCGTGGTCCCGACCGCCCAGACCTTCGCCCCGCGCGCGCGACAATCCGCCACGGCGCTCACGAGTGTCGCGGGAATTTCGAATCGCTCGGCGTGCATCACGTGCTCGCTGATGGCATCGCCCTCCACCGGGCGAAACGTTCCCGGTCCCACCTCGAGGTCGAGCGTGGCGATCCGGACACCCCGGTCGCGGAGACCATCCAGGAAATCTTTCGTGAAATGCAGGCCGGCTGTTGGTGCCGCGACGCTCCCTTCACGCTGGGCGTAGACGGTCTGGTAGCGATCTTCGTCGTCGGGGGTCGGCGCGCGAGAGATGTAGGGCGGCAGTGGCAGCTGACCGAATCGTGCAATCGCATCGGCTGCCGTCGTGCCGACGAAGCGCACGCGCCGCATTCCGTCGTCGAGCACGGCCAGGGTCTCGACTTCGATGCCCTCACCCAGCAGCAGGCGCTTGCCCGGCTGGAGGGCGCGCCCCGGCTTTCCCATCGCGATCCACTCGTCGTCGGTCGCGGGATGAATCAGCAGCAGCTCCGCCGCGCCGCCGCCCGGGCGGGTGGCCAGCATCCGGGCGTGACGGACACGCGTGGCGTTGAGCACGAGCAGGTCGCCGGGGGAAATGATCATTTGGAGATCAGCGAAAAATCCATCGCGAAGCAGGGGCGCAGCATGCTGCGCCCCAACCCCCGCGACCGCATTCCGATCCACGATGAGCAACCGCGAGGCCCCGCGTTCGGCGGAAGGGTGTTGAGCGATCAACTCTTCGGGAAGCGGGTAGTCAAAGTCGCTGGCGGTCCACTGCCGATCAGCCATCGAGCAGCGAAGGCTGGCTGTCGGTGCGCGCTGGCGGGACGAGGCCGAGGCGTCGCCAGGCCAGGGCCGTCGCGACGCGCCCGCGTGAGGTCCGCTCGAGGAATCCCTGCTGCAACAGGTACGGCTCGTAGACTTCTTCGACGGTCGCAGCATCCTCACCCACCGAGGCCGCGATGGTGCTGAGTCCGACGGGGCCACCGCTGAATTTTTCGATGATGGTGCCGAGGATGCGGTCGTCCATATCGTCGAGGCCGAACTGATCGACGTTGAGTCGGGCCAGTGCCGCGGCAGCCACTTCTTCGGTGATGATGCCGTCGGCGCGCACTTCAGCATAGTCGCGCACGCGCCGCAGCAGGCGGTTCGCGACTCGGGGCGTGCCGCGCGACCGACGGGCGATTTCATCGGCGCCGGTGGGCGCGATGGTGATGCCGAGCAGCCTGGCCGAGCGCGTCACGATGGCCGCAAGGTCTTCGGGGGGGTAGAACTGCAGCCGTTCCACGAGTCCGAAGCGGGCGCGCATCGGTGGGGTGAGCAGCCCGAACCGTGTGGTCGCGCCGACCAGCGTGAACCGTTCGACGGTCATCGGCAGCGTCTGGGCGTGCGGGCCGTCGCTGAGGCGGACATCGACGCGGAAGTCTTCCATCGCGGGATAGAGGAACTCCTCGAGCTGCGGCCGGAGCCGGTGAATCTCGTCGATGAAGAGAATGTCGCCGGGCGCGAGGGAGGTCAGGAGTCCGACGAGGTCACCGGGCTTCTCGAGCACGGGGCCCGACGTCGTGCGGCACTGGACGCCCATCTCCCGGGCCATCAGCATCGCGAGGGTGGTCTTGCCGAGGCCGGGCGGGCCGAAGAAGAGCACGTGATCGAGCTGGTCGCCGCGACGCTTCGAGGCATCGATCGCGATCTGGAGCGACGCGCGCACCTGCGGCTGACCGACGAAGTCGTCGAGTCGAGACGGCCGCAAGGCATTCTCGTTGACGACTTCGTCGGGGAGCACGGCCGGCGTGGTCACTTCCAGGCGGTCGGTCATCGGCGTCAGGCGGCGACGGCGCGCCAGCGAACCGGCGAACTGTCGATATGCACGGTATGCGCGAGCCCGCACGTGACGCAGCGATCCGAAATCTCGATCGCCTCGGTGGGCACCAGCTTGCGATTGGTGACGCCGCAGCGAGTGCACTGCCATTCGGCGGTCTGGGCTGGTCGGGAAGTGGACCACATCACGGTTACGTCCTGGTCAGATCGGTGAGTGCCCGCCGTACCAGTGCGGCGGTTTCCAGCGTCGTGCCCTGTTCGATCGCGTTGCGGACGGCGGCTTCGGCTGCGGCTGCAGCATAGCCAAGTGCACCGAGGGCCCGCACGGCATCGGCCGATGGTGCCGAGGCGCCGGCAGCCTGAGCATCGCTCGCAACCGGGAGATCATCCAGCCGGTCGCCCAGTTCGAGCACGAGCCGCTCCGCCTTCTTCTTGCCGATTCCCGGAACGGTCGCCAGGATGGCCAGGTCCTTCTCCCGAATCGCACGCACGGTGCGATCCGGGCCGAGCGCGGACAGCATCGCGAGGGCGATCCGGGCCCCGACACCCGACGCGCCGAGCAGCCGGCGGAACACGAGGCGTTCACGCGGCGTGTCGAAGCCGTAGAGTGCCCAGGCGTCTTCGCGCACCACCAGTTCGGTATGCAACTGCACCGGGCTTCCTTGCGCGGGCAGGCGCTCGAACACGCCGAGCGGGACCTCGACCTGATACCCCGTCCCGCCAGCCGTCGCGATCACGATGCCGGTGGGGTCGCGGTGCGCGAGCGTACCCTCGATCAGTGCGATCATCGCGCCCCTCCTCCAAGTCGCGCCCGGGTCCCGAGTCGCAGGTAGTGCGTCAGGGCGATCGCCACACCGTCAGCAGCATCTGCGGGTGCCGGGGCCGCTGCCAGGTTGAGCAGCCGCGCCACCATCGCGGCCACCTGGGCCTTGCTCGCCGCGCCGGTTCCGGTCACCGCTCGCTTCACTTCCGCCGGGGAGATTTCGGCCGGGGCGAGTCCGCCGTGCGCTGCCGCGAGCAGGATCACGCCTCGCGCGTGGCCGAGCACCAGCGCGCTCCGGGCGTTGCGCCCGTGAAAGAGCCCTTCGACCGCAACCGCGTCGGGGCGGTGGCGCTGCAGCAGCTCGGTCACGGCACCGAAGATCGCCGCGAGGCGGTCGGGTAACGCCTCACTCGCCCGGGTGCGCAGGACACCGCATTCCACCAGTCGCACCACGCCGCCCGTGCGGCCGGAGACCACACCGAAGCCCATCACCGCGGTGCCCGGATCGATGCCGAGCACGGTGATGGTCCGCGGGGAGGTCAGGCGTCGTCCTCGTCGAGTTCGATGGCGTCCATATCAACGTTCGTGAAGACCTTGGAGACGTCGTCGAGTTCTTCGAGCACTTCGATGAGCTTGAGGAGCTTCTGCCCGTCGGCCGCATCGAGCGTGACAAGATTCTTCGGCACCATCGCAATTTCTGACGACTCGACCTCATAGCCCTTCGCGAGCAGGGCGTCGCTCACCGCGTGGAAGGCATTGGGTTCCGTCGTGACAATGAAGTACTCCTCGTCGGCCGTGAAATCGCTCGCCCCGGCATCGAGCGCATCCTCCATCGCCTGATCCTCGGAACGCTTCCCCTTGGGGAGCAGCAGCTGTCCCTGACGATCGAACATCCAGGCCACCGAGTTGGAGGCGCCCAGGTTGCCGTGATTGCGCGAGAAGGCGTGCCGGATGTCGGCCACGGTTCGATTGGGATTGTCGGTCGATCCATCGATGAGAATGGCCGAGCCACCGGGGCCGTAGCCCTCGTACATCACTTCGTCGTAACTGGCGCCCTCGAGCTCGCCCGTGCCCTTCTTGATGGCCCGTTCGATATTCTCGTTGGGCATATTGCCCGCCTTGCCATCATCGATCGCCTTCCGGAGCCGGGCGTTGCTGCCCGGGTCGCCGCCGCCGGCCTTGGCCGCGACGGTGATTTCCCGGATCAGCTTGGTCCAGGTCGAGGCCCGGCGGGAGTCGGTGATCGCCTTCTTCCGCTTGATGGTCTTCCATTTACTGTGTCCTGCCATCGCATCCTCCTGCGGTCATGCCGGGATCTTAGCGGTCGGCCGATGGCGCGGCAATGCGCCGATGGGGCCGTCGTCGGCAAAGGCCGGGGTCCCGTTTGGGGCGCGTCAGGGTCGAGGGAGGCCGGTCGGCTTGCAACCCCCGGGATCGGAGAGTACGGTTCGGCCATGCGCTATTCCATACTTCCAATCCTGTCGCTCACCGCAGCTTCCCTGGGTGCCTGCCAGCAGAAGCCGCCCGCCGCCGAGGCGATCACGCCACCCCGCCTCGAGCAGGTGCTCCCCAACATCCCGCTGCCGCCCGACGGGATGGCCCTGACGACGGAGAGCAGCAAGGACGCGATGCAGTTCGTCTTTACGACGCCTGCCTCGGTCGACTCGACCCTGAGCTACTATCGCGACGTCCTCGGCAAGCCGCCCTACCGGCTGATCAACGAGGCAACGGCCAACGGGGTGACGTCGTTCTACGTGGAGCAGGACGGTCCGTCGATGTGGGTCGCCGTCCAGAAGAACGGAACGGCCGGGTCGCTGGTGACCATCGCGGGTGCGGCCTCCGATTCCACGAAGAAGGCCAAGCCGCCCGCCGACAGCGCGGCCAAGCCCGCACCGCCTGCCTGATCATCGCGCCGCGCTGCGCCCCGCACTGCGCGGGGGCAGCGCAGCGAGCGCCAGGGCAACGGCCTCACCCGCTTCACTCCCCAGGGCATCCCGGGTGGGTGCC